>CAYWAS010000033.1:0-21969 GCA_964455915.1 uncultured Oscillibacter sp.
ATCTCAAAGCCTGCTGATACCTGAAATTATTAACTTTAATCTTATTATACGAGGGAGAAATATGAGAAAAATCCTTGTAGATGGAAAAATACATGGTATGATACAGAAAAACACTTGCAGAGGAGGGGTCGCCCGTGACGCTCGCGCTGGTCCTTGCCGCCCTGCTTTACGGCGGCTTCCTGCTCGCGGAGAGCCATCGCCTGCGCGCGGCACGCGGCAGGCTGGAGTATATCGTTCATGTCAACGGCACGCGCGGGAAATCCACGGTCAGCCGCCTCAT
The DNA here is from genome assembly GCA_964455915.1 of uncultured Oscillibacter sp. GTDB lineage: Bacteria > Bacillota > Clostridia > Oscillospirales > Oscillospiraceae > Hominicoprocola. Next base: position 281 of record CAYWAS010000033.1, read on the forward strand.
CGAAGCGGGGCTGCGCGCAGGCGGCGTGCGCGTTTTCTGCAAAACGACCGGCACCGACCCGATGACCATTGATGTTTTCGGCCATGAGGAGCCGGTCCGGCGGCGCGGCAGGGCAAATATCAAAGAGCAGATCGGCATTGTGCAGCGCGCCGCCGCGCAGGGCGCGCAGGTCCTGGTCGTGGAGTGCATGGCGCTCGCGCCGGAGCTGCAAAGCGCTTCGCAGCACGATATCCTGCGCGCGGACATCAGCGTGATCACAAATGTCCGCCGCGACCACACCGATGTGATGGGCGAAACGACGGCGCAGATCGCGGACGCGCTGAGCAACACCGTGCCGCGCTGCGGCGTGCTGTTCACCGCGGAGCTTCCGCAGAGCGGACGGCTGGAGGAGAAGGCCCGCGCGCTCGGCAGCGAATTTGTCCGCGTCGTGCCGCGGGGCGATGAGGGGGAGTTCGACTTCCCCGAGAATATCGCCCTTGCGCTGGCCGTCTGTGAGCGGCTCGGCGTGCCGCGGGAGACCGCACTGCGCGGAATGCACGGCTTTTCCCGCGACCCCTACGCGCTCTCGCTCCATCGACTGGGGCAGGCGGTCTTCGCGGGCGGACTTTCCATCAATGATATCCAATCCATCTGCATCGTCTGGCAAAAGCTGCGCGCGCAGTACGGCTGGGAGGAAAAGCGTCTCACACTGCTCATCAACAACCGCGCCGACCGCGGCAGCCGCACGCAGGATATGCTGCGCGCGTGCGCGCAGCTTCGTCCCGACGAGGTCTGGCTGATGGGTGCCTCCCGCGGCTACATGAAGCGCGGCGTGCGCCGGTTGCTCCCCGATGCTCCCGTGCGGGAGCTGAAAAGCGCCGCGGAGCTTCCCGTCGATGCGCTGACGGAGGAGCGTGTGATCTATGCCATCGGAAACATCGCCGGCGAGGGTCGGGCGCTGATGGAGCGCGTGAGGAAGGAGGGGACGGCGCTTGTATGATACGATCATTTTGCTCGGTGTGCTCGTCAGCCTTGCCTTCACCGAGCTGACGGGGCTGAGCGCCGGACTCATCGTGCCGGCCTATCTTGCCCTGTGTCTGGATACGCCGTGGCGCATCGTCTACACGCTGCTGCTCGCGCTGTGCGCGGCGGGGCTTTGCCGCCTGCTCGCGCGCGTGGTGATCTTGTACGGCAGGCGGCGGTTTTCCGTGCTGCTGCTCCTGACCTTCTTTCTTGACTTCGCTGTGCGGAGTCTCGGGCTCCTGCCCGGCGGACTGAGCATGATCGGCGTGCTGATCCCCGGCATTCTCGCCCGCGAGCTCGACCGTCAGGGCGTCGTGGACACGCTGCTCGCCGTGGCGGCGACGACCGCGCTGCTCGCCGCGGCGCTCCCCATACTGCGGACACTGACGGGAGGGGGATAGTATGCGAAAGGTAACGAGGCTCTCCCTTCTGCTCGCGACCCTTGTCCTCGCCCTGAGCGCCGCACTGACCTGCGGCGGCGTCCGCCGCGTCCGCGCGGAGGACTACGCGCTCAAAATGGCTGCCGCCGAGCATCTGGCGCAGTGCATGGAGCGGGTCAGGCAGTATAAGGAGGAGCTCGGCATTCCCCTCTCCGCGGAGGACCGGCACGCCACCGGTCTGCTCGGGGAGGATTACACCCCCATCACAACGACGATCGGCGCGCCGGACGCCAAGCGTACCACGGCGGACCCGAATATGGCGGCGCTTGCCGTGCAGCTTTTGAAGGAGGCCGGCATCAAGTCGGGCGATACCGTGGGCGCGGGCTTTTCCGGCTCGTTTCCGGCGATGGATCTCGCGGTGCTCTGCGCCTGCGAAGCCATGGAGGTCCGCATCGTCTACATCGCCTCGGTCGGCGCGTCGACCTATGGTGCAAATCAGGTGGAGCTGACCTTTCCGGACATGGTGTGGCGGCTCGTGCAGGACGGCTGTCTGACGCAGGCTCCGGCGGCGTTCAGTCTGGGCGGCGACTTTGACTGCGGCGAGGAGATGTTCCCCGAGGAGCGCTCGCTCGTGCGCGCGCGGGTGGAGGGCTACGATGTGCCCTTCCTCTACGAGCGGGACTATGAGAAAAATCTCGCCCTGCGCCGGTCGATCTATCGGGAGATCGACTGCTATATCGGCGTGGGCGGCAACATCACGACGACGGGGCTTGACGGCGACCGCATGAGCTACGGCGTGACGCGCGCGGGCGAGGTGCGGACGCTGAGCGGCAAGAGCGGTCTGCTCGAGCGCTACAACGCCTCCGGCCTGCCGGTGATCTATCTGCTGAACATAAAGGGACTGACGGCGGAATACGGTCTGCCCTACGATCCGCAGGAGCTCCCGCCCCTCGGCACGACTGCGGTCTACTATGAGGAGGAATACCCGCTGCACATCGCGGCGGCAGGCACGCTCGCCGCCGGTGTGATCCTGTGGCGCGGGCGCGTGCGCAGACGGCAGGAGGGCGCGGCATGAAGAGAGCGTGGCTTTTGACGGTGCTGGCGCTGCTGCTGAGCGCCTGTGTCCGCAGCGCGCCGGAGAGCGCCGCCCCCGATACGCGGCCTCTGCCCGCGGGCGAGGAGAGCGCGGAGTGGACGCTCGCCGATTTTGCCGGCTGCTTCGACGGCGAATGGGAGACCGCGCGGGAGGAGCACGCGCTCGGAGAGGGGCTCACCGTGACGCTCCTGTCCGGCGCGGAGAGCGGAACGACGATCTATGTCGTCGCGGGCATACACGGCGACGAAATTGCCGGTTATCTGGCAGCGGATCTGCTCCGACAGGTCGAGCTGCGCGCGGGAACGCTCTGCATCGTCAGCCCCGCCAACGCCTACGGCGCAGAGCACGACCAACGCAAAACAGAGCAGGAGCGCGACCTCAACCGCAACTTCCCCGGTGACGCGGACGGCTGCGATGCCGAGCGGATCGCCGCGGCGATCTTCGCGGACATCTCGCAGCGCGAGCCCGTGCTGCTGCTCGATCTGCACGAGGCGCACGAGGGAAAAGAGGGGCGCGACGCGCTGGGCAATTCGATCGTCTGCGGCAGCGTGGAGGCAAGCGGTGAGCTGGTGTGGGATATGCTGCTCGCCTCGGAGAACGGAGAGCTGTTCTCCTCCCCTCTCACGCTTTACGACTCTCCGCCGCGCGGCAGCATCAACCGCACGGTGACGGAGCTGCTCGGCATTCCCGCGATCACGGTCGAAACTCTGCGCACGGAGCCGCTGGCGCAGCGTGTGCGCAACCACCTCGAGGCGGCAGCGTTCGTGCTGCGCCGCGAGCAGATGATATAAGGAGGGACAGGGCATGAGTGGATCGCTGCGCGAGCCTCTGCTGCGCATGAAAAAGGTCAACAGGCTGGAGCTTTCCGTCGGCGCGGCGCTGATCTGCCTCAGCTTTTTGATGCCGCTTTTGTTCAATGTCGGCAATATCCCCGTGCCGTACCATATCCATCGCGCGCTGGCGCTGCACGATACGGTATCGCTGATGACGGCGGCGCTGCTGCTGGTCGCGCTCAATACGCTTCGCGGTCTTCCGCACTATGTTGGGGCCTTTTTCGTCAGCGAATCCGTCGACTTCACCTGGAAGGGAAAGCCGTCGGAGGTGTGCAACGCCGTGCTGACCATCGCCCTGCTGCGCGCGGCCTATCGGACGATCGATCTGGTATACGGCGTGCATTACGATTTCGGCATTCCCGCGATGCTGTGCGCGTGCTCCGGCATTTTGTTCCAGCATCTGAATTATAAGTACATCTCCCGCACGAAAAAGGCGATGCTCATCTCCATTTTTCTCACCGCCTTCCAGTTCTTCGATGTGATGCCGATGATGGACCGTCTGCCCGTCGGACGCGGCGAGCTCTCGCAGGACATCAAGCTGACGGCGCAGGTGCTCGACTGTGCGCGGCTGATCGACACGGTGGGCATCGTGGGGCTCCTCTTCTTCCTCCTCTTCGGCGTGCTGATCCTCTCGCAGCTGCGAGCGGAAAACAATCTGCGCGAGCTCAACGCGCTCAAGGAGCAGAATGAGGCCATTCGCACGCAGGCGCAGGTCAACGAGATGAAAAACCGCACCTATCAGGAGATCCAGTATCTTGTCCACGACCTCAAATCGCCGCTGACGGCGGTGCAGACACTGGTGGGCGTGCTGAAAATGGAGAGCGAAGCCGACAAGCGGACGAAAGATGTAAAATATCTCACGCGCATCGAGGACAATGTCGAGCAGATGAGCAACATGATCTCCGAGATCCTCTACGAAGACCGCCGCTCGCCGATCACGACGGAGCGGATCGTGCGCATCGTGCTCGCGCAGGTCTCGACCTCGGATTACGCGGGCTGTATCCGCGTGAAAAACCGCGTGCCGCAGGCCCGCGTGAGCGTCAACCATGTGCTCTTCCCGCGTGCGCTGGTCAATCTGCTGCAAAACTCCGCGAGGGCAGTGCGCGAGCGGCGCGAGCCGCGCATCGAGCTGCGCGTGGCGGCGGAAAACGGTCTCGTGCGCTTCACCGTCGCGGACAACGGTGTCGGCATCAGCCCCGAGCGGCAGGAGAGCGTGTGGCAGCGCGGAAGCTCCGGCGCATCGTCCAGCGGTCTCGGCCTTGCGTTCGTGCAAAACACCGTAGAGAATCAGGGCGGCACGACCACGCTGCAAAGTCGTGCGGGGCAGGGGACACAGATCACCATAACCATACCGGAGGAGGGAGCGAAATGAAGGAAAAGGTCACCATTTTGTCGATCGACGACGATCCGCAGATCAGGTTCGCGCTGGACGAACTGTTCAAATTCCAGGGCTGGCGCGCCGTGAGCGCAAGCGATGTGAAGTCCGGCATCGAGGCGTTCCGCCGCAGCTCGCCCGATGTCGTGCTCATCGACTACCACATGCCCGGAATGAGCGGCATCGAGGGCGTGCGCCTGCTGCGCCGCCGCTCGCCGAATGTGCCGATCATCGTCTTCACCATCGACGAGAGCCAGAGCGTGGCGGACGAGTTTCTTGCCGCCGGAGCGAGCGATTTCGCGCTCAAGCCGATCAAAGCGCCCGATATCGTCAGCCGCGTCCGCCTGCACCTGCGCATGGCGCAGCAGAATCACGCGGAAGCCTCCTTTTTCAAGGGCATCAGCGGCGGCACGCTGGAGATCATTCTCTCCTTCCTCTCGGTGCAGTCGGAGCACCTTACGGTCAACCAGATCGCGGACGGGACGGGACTCGCCTATCAGACCGTCTACCGCTATCTGCAATATCTCGTGCAGGAGAAAAAGGTCGAGCGTTTGGACCTCTACGGGAAGGTCGGGCGGCCGAAGCAGGTGTTTCGCAAGATTTGAAGAGAATACTTGCAAGGAAGGATTTGGAAAAATATTCAAATCCTTCCTTTCCTTTTTGCCTATTTTGACAAAATAAACGAAGTCTCGAGAGAAAAAAGAGAAAAAGTAGACGGCGGCAAACGCGAAAATTATAATGATTTTGCTAAGATTTACAGGGACAGGAGGGTCTTCTGCAAGTCTTCCCACTAAAACATTCAGGAGGAAAGGAAATGAAAAAATATCTTGCACTGCTTCTCTCCCTTGCGATGATGCTCTCGCTCGTCGCCTGCGGTCAGAAGGAAACGCCTGCTTCCCCCGACGGTGACAGCAGCACCGATCAGCCGGAGCAGCCCCCCGTTGCGGAAACGGTCTGGTCCTCTGTTGATGAAAACGGAGAACTGAAGCTCAACGAGCGTGACGATGTCGGTCAGAACGGCATGGTCACCACGGCGAATGTCTACGCGACCATGGCCGGTCTCGAGGTGCTGGAGATGGGCGGCAACGCGGTCGACGCGGCCATCGCCATCTCCTACGCGCTCGGCGTTGTCGAGCCGAACGCCTCCGGTCTCGGCGGCGGCGGCTTCTTCAATATCCACATGGCGGACGGCAGCGAGGTCGTGATCGACTATCGTGAGGTCGCTCCCATGGCGCAGGACGCCTACACCTGGCTCAATGCAGACGGCACCGTGAAGAACGGCAACGCCAACAGCGTCGGCGCGCTGGCTGCCGGTGTCCCCGGCACGGTCGCGGGTCTTGAGTATGCGCTCGAGCACTACGGCTCCGGCAAGCTGACCCGTCAGCAGATCATGCAGCCGGCGATCGATCTGGCGACCGAGGGCTACATCATCGGCGGAACGACGGCGGGCGCGATCGCGGACTATTATGATTACATGGTCACCGATTACACCACGCTGGGCGACTATTATCTCAACGCCGACGGTCTGCCCTACGAGGTCGGCGATGTCATCACCAACCCCGACCTTGCCAAGTCCCTGCAGATGATCGCCGAGGGCGGACGCGACGCGTTCTACACCGGCGAGATGGCGCAGGCCATCATCGACGCCCTCAATTCCTATGGCGGCGTGATGACGCTGGAAGATCTTGCAAACTATGAGCCCGCGATCCGCGAGCCGGTCAAGGGCACCTATCGCGGCTATCAGATCGTCTCCTGCCCGCCGGCCTCCTCCGGTGGTACGCACATCGTCGAGGTGCTGAACATTCTGGAGAACTTCGACCTTGCCTCCATGGGCGTCAACACCGCCGAGAGCCTCCATGTCTGGTCCGAAGCTCTCAAGGCCTGCTTCGCGGATCGCTCCGCCTACATGGCCGACACCGCCTTCACCGATGTGCCGCTTGCCGGTCTGACCTCGAAGGATTACGCCAAGACCATCGCCGACAAGATCACCGACGAGTCGCAGAACTGGGAAAAGGGCGATCCCTGGGAGTATGAGGGCAATTCCACGACCGCTTACTCGGTGGCGGACGCCGACGGCAACATCGTTTCCGTCACGCAGACGATCGAGTGCTTCTGGGGCTGCAAGATCGCTGTCCCCGGCTACGGCTTCATCATGAACGACCAGCTCCACGACTTCTCCACCGATCCCGAGTCTGTCAACAAGCTCGAGGGCGGCAAGAAGCCTCTGAGCTCCATGTCCCCGACCATCGTTCTGGACGCTGAGGGCAACGCCTTCATGTCCGTCGGCTCTCCCGGTGGTCTGCGCATTTGGCCCACGGTCGCGCAGGTCATCTCCAATGTCATCGACCACGGCATGAGTATGCAGGACGCGATCGACTGCGCGCGTATCTTTGAGCGCGGCAACGATGACGGTATCTGCTACGAGTCCGGCGGCGAAAATCCTGTCACGGCGGAAGTGGTCGCCGCGCTTGAGGCGCAGGGCCACAAGACCTCCGACAAGGATAGCTGGAACCTCTTCTTCGGCGGCTGCCAGGGCATTCTGTTCACGGACGACGGCATTCAGGGCGGCGCCGACCCGCGTCGTGACGGCAAGGCCATCGGCTATTAAGCAGGAAAACCCTTGTCTATTTTGACGAAAAAAGTCGCTTTGAAAGAGAAATAAGAGATTTAATGGACGATCCCCGCGCGATCCCATATAATCTCTTCTACCAACAGGATCGCGGAGAAGCTATTGCTCCTCCGCGGTCCTGTCGGAAATAAAAACGAGGAGGAAAAGGAATGAAGAACAGCCTGAAAAAGTACCTGTCGCTCGTTCTTGCGCTCGCAATGGCGCTCTCGCTCGTCGCCTGTGGGGAAAAGGAGACTCCCCCGGTCGATGATCAGGGCAGCGGTGATGAGCAGCAGCAGGAAACCGTGCTCACGCCCGCCTATTCGGTCGAGGGCTTTGAGACCGTCGATGCCGAGGGCAACCGCGTGACCACGGGACGCGACACCACCGCTACAAAGGCCATTGCGACGGCCTCCAAGTATGAGGTCTCTCAGGTCGGCGCGGAGATCATGGAAAAGGGCGGCAACGCGGTCGACGCGGCGGTCGCCATGGGCTTTGCCATCGGTGTATGCGAGCCCTTCACCTCCGGTCTGGGCGGCGGCGGTCTTGCCACCATTCGCACCGCCGACGGTGAGACCTATTTCATCGACTTCCGTGAGATCGCTCCTGCCGCAGCGACCCTTGATCTGTATGTGGACGCGAACGGTGAGAGCAATGGCAACACGGTGTCGGGTGGTCTGGCCTCCGGCATTCCCGGCGATGTTGCCGGTCTGCTCTACATGCTGGAGAATTTCGGCACCATGAGCCGTGAAGAGGTGATGGCGCCCGCCATTCGCATCGCCACGGAGGGCTTCGAGGTCTCGCAGTATTGCGCCAACGCCATTTCCGATGCCTACGAAAAGGCGACGCAGTTCCCCGAGATGCAGAAGGTCTACTGGACCGAGGACGGTCTGCCCTACGAGGTCGGCGATGTCATCACCAACCCCGATCTGGCCAAGGCTCTGCAAAAGATCGCGGACGAGGGCAAGGACGGCTTCTACACCGGCGAGATCGCTCAGGCCATCGTGGACTCCCTCAACAAGTACGGCGGCGTGATGACGCTCGAGGATCTGGCCGGCTATGAGCCCACGGTCTCCAAGCCCGTCACCGGCAGCTACCGCGGCTATCAGATCATCTCTTCCGCACCCCCGTCCTCCGGCGGCAGCATTCTCATCGAGATCCTCAACATTCTGGAGAATTTCGATGTTGCCTCCATGGACATCAACTCCGCCGAGTATATCCACCTCTTCACCGAGGCGTATAAGCTCGGCTATACCGACCGTGCGGCATACATGGCCGATACCGCTTTCGCCGATGTCCCGCTCAACGGTCTGACCAGCAAGGAGTTTGCCGCCGAGCGCGCCGCGCTCATTGATCTTGAGGTCGATCAGGACTTCGGCGTGGGCGATGCCTTCAATTATGAGCACACGGACACCACGCACTACTCCGTGGCAGATGCCGACGGCAACTGCGTCGCCATCACCAAGACGATCAACTACTACTTCGGCAGCGGCGTGATGGTCGATGGCTACGGCTTCATGATGAACAACGAGATGGACGACTTCTCCACCAATGCCGAGTCCGTCAACAAGATCGAACCCGGTAAGAAGCCTCTGAGCTCCATGTCCCCGACCATCGTGCTCAAGGAGGACGGCTCTCCCTATCTGGTGCTCGGCACGCCGGGCGGCTCCCGTATCTTTGCCTCCGTGCTGCAGATCATCTCCCGCGTGATCGACCACGGCATGAGCATTCACGACGCTCTCTGCGTCCCCAAGATCTGGAACACCAGCACCACGGACAATATCACCTATGAGACCCCGCTCAAGGGCTATGAGCAGTATGCCGTCAGCGACGAGACGATCGCCGAGCTCACTGCCATGGGTCACGAGAAGATCGGCACTGCCGCTTCCGGCGCGGTGCAGGCGATCGAGTTCCTTGAGGACGGCACGCTCTACGGCACGGCCGACCCGCGTCAGGACGGCAAGGCGGTAGGCGTGGGCAACTAAACCACACAAGATCGCCGCGGGCGGCATTCGCCCGCCCGCGGCAGCGAAAAACAAAAAGGACAAAAAGGAGATTTGATTCCCATGAAAAAGTTTCTTGCACTTCTTCTTGCAGGCGTGATGGCGCTCAGCCTGGTCGCCTGCGGCGAAAGCGAAACGCCCCCTGCCAGCAGCAATTCCGGCGACAGCCAGAGCAGCGGCGAAGCCGCCGGTCTGACCGAGGCGTTTGCCGAGTATCCCGCGCTCGTCACCTCCGGCGGCCAGAGCGCCGACTACCAGATGATCGCGACCGTCATGAGCAAGCAGGAGATGGAGTTCACCACCAATAACCTCGCCACCTCCGCCGACCTCGGCGACGCCAAGACGCTGATCGTGGTCATCGGCGGCTCCTCCAAGGGTCTCGGTGCTGCGGGCATCGACGCCGACGGCGAGCTGGAGCGTCTCAATGAGTTGATGGGTGCCGCGAAGGACGCGGGCGTTTCCATCATCGCCATGCACACCGGCGGCGAGGCTCGCCGCGGCGACCTGTCCGACAAGTTCATCACCCCCGTGTTCGACATGGCGGACTATGCCATCGTTGTTGCGGCCGGTGACTCTGACGGTCTGATGGCCGGTCTGTGCGCGGACAAGGGTATTCCGATGGATACGATCGAGAGCATCAGCGATGTCGTTTCCGTCCTGCCCGCAGCGTTCAAGTAAGAAAACCTTATCGGGAGAGGCGTATCCCGCCTCTCCCGAACGATAATTCACGGAGGAATTTATGACAATAGAATTGATCACCCTGCTTGTGATGGTTGCGGTGTTCCTGCTCGGCTGCTTCCTGTGCAAGCTGCCGGTCAGCCTCTCGATGGTGCTGGCCTCTGTCTCCGGCGCTGTTGTTGCGGGCGAGGGGCTTGCACTGCGCCATGTGGTCGAGGGTATGTTCTCCTATGTCGATACGATCATGGTCATCGCAACGGCGATGATCTTCATGAAGGTCGTGCAGGAGTCCGGCGCGCTCGACGCCGTCGCTTCCCTCATCATTCAGAAGTTCCATAAGATCCCCGCGCTGATGCTGATCTTCATCATGGTCATCATCATGTTCCCCGGTATGATCACCGGCTCTTCCACCGCCTCTGTGCTCTCCGCCGGCTCGATCATGGCGCCGGTCCTGATGCTCATGGGCGTTCCCGCGCTGGAAACGGCCTGCATTCTCGCGATGGGCGGCATTCTGGGCATGATCGCCCCGCCGACCAATATCCCCGCCATGATCATCGGCGCCGGTATCGATATCCCCTACAGCGGATTCGGTCTGCCGCTGACGATGCTCACCTTCCCGCTCGCTTTCCTCTTCGTCCTGATGTTCGGCTATAAGTATGTCAAGAAGATGAACTATCTTGAGGTGGAGGCAAAGCTCAACACCGATTCGCGCGAGAAGTTCGGCTTCAAGGTCTATCTCCCGCTGATCGTTGTCATTATCCTGATGGTGCTCAACAAGGCGGTCCCCGCGGTTCCCGACTTCGGTATGCCGCTCGCCTTCCTCATCAGCGCGTTCGTCGGCTGCTTCACCGGCTATAAGTTCAACTTCCTCAAGGCTGCCAAGGAATCCGTCCGCTCCGCTCTGCCTGTCATGGGCATTCTGATGGGCGTCGGTATGTTCATTCAGGTCATGACGCTCACCGGCGTGCGCGGCCTGATCGTCACGAGCTGCCTGAGCCTGCCGAGCATTGCGCGTTATCTCGCCCTGGCGGTCTCCATGCCGGCCTTCGGCGCGATCTCCTCGTTCGGCTCCGCGAGCGTGCTGGGCGTTCCCTTCCTGCTCTCCTTCCTTTCCAAGGACGAGATCATCGTCGCCGCGGCGCTCTCTCTCATCGCCTCTCTCGGCGACATGGTGCCGCCCACGGCGCTGGCGGGCATCTTTGCCGCGCAGGTCGTCGGTCTGAAGGAATACACCCCCATTCTGAAGAAGTGCCTGATCCCCTGCCTGATCGTGATTGCGTGGGGTATCCTGTTCATCGTCTTTGCCAACCAGCTTAGTTTTCTGACGCTGACTTAAAGCAGGAAGGAGCAAAACAAATTATGATGACTCTTATTTACCGCGCGATCCTTGCGGGGATCGTCGCCCTCATCGGCTGGAATCTGTTCACCGAGGAAAAGTTTACGCTTCAGCTCAACAGCGCCATGGTGCTGATCCCGCTGGTGCTGCGTATACTGATGATCAAGTAAGGAGGTGCGGAATGAAGAACAAAACGATCAGAGCCAGTCTCTGTCTGGTGCTCTCTGTTGCGATCATGGTCGTAACGGGCATGAACTTCCTTGCCGCGCGTGAGCTGCCTCTGCCCGAGTGGGGGCCGAGTGTCAGTGAGGTCAAAATGCTCTCCGACTGGTTCGACGGGCTCAAGGGCACGAACGGCGATACGCCGGTCTATGTGCTCAAGGGCGAGAAGGAGGGCGGCTCCATGCTGGTGCTCGGCGGCACGCACGCCAACGAGGTCTCCGGCTATATGTCCGCATTCCTGTTCATTGAAAATGCCGTGGTGGAGGAGGGCACCGTCTATGTGATCCCCTACACCAACCACAGCGCAATGACGCACAACGACCCCGGCGAGGGCAACATTCAGTATTTCACCCTGACCACGGAAAGCGGCGAGCGCACCTTCCGCTACGGCTCCCGCGCGACCAACCCGATCGATCAGTGGCCCGACCCCGATGTCTACACGCATTATCCCTCCGGTCAGCAGCTCTCCGGCTCTGAGACGCGCAACATCAACCGCGCCTATCCCGGCCGCGCGGACGGCAACCTGACGGAGAAGATGGCCTACGGCGTCGCCGAGCTGATCCGCACGGAGCAGGTCGACCTCACCTTCGACCTGCACGAGGCTTCCCCCGAGTATCCCGTTATCAACGCGACCGTGGCGCATCAGGACGCGATGACCATTGCCGCGGAGGGCTGCATCAACATCATGCTCAACGGCATCGATATGTCCCTTGAGCAGTCGCCCACGAATTTCCACGGTCTGACCCACCGCGAGCTCGGTGACTACACCGACACCTACGCGCTGCTGATGGAAACGGCGAATGCTTCGCAGGGCCGTCTGCGCGGTGCGACCAGCATCGAGCAGGTGCTCGGCGGCGAGGACGAGTGCTACGAGGTCAGCCAGAAGCTCGGTATGCTCTATGTTCCCTGGAGCGAGGGCAAGGCGCACCCCGTTGAGGAGCGCTGCGGCCGCCATCTGCAGGGCATCTACGAGTATTCGCAGGCGTATAACAACGCCCACCCCGACCGTCCGGTCAGCTACAGCGGCGTTCCGAGCTATGACGAGCTCTACACCTCCGCTGCCTACGAGGATCTCGGCGGCGTGCAGCTCGCGAAGTTCCTGAAGTGATCTTCGGTCAAGAATCACACGATACAACAGCGGCAGAGCGCACGGTTTTCCGTGCGCTCTGCCGCTGCCCTCATTCTATGCCGAAAAAGCGGAAAGCGCACCTGCGTGCGCTTTCCGCTTTTCTTTATTTTTCTTTACGCCTGACGGAACCTTGCAAGGAAATCCCGCGTCTCGGGCTGCTGCGGATCGCCGAACAGCGCCTCCGGCGCGCCCTCCTCGCAGATCACGCCCCGGTGCATGAACACCACACGGCGGCTCACATCGCGCGCGAACGCCATCTCGTGCGTCACGACCAGCATCGTCATGCCCTCATTGGCAAGCGTCTGCATGACCGAGAGCACCTCGCCCACCATCTCGGGGTCGAGCGCGCTCGTCGGCTCGTCGAAGAGCAGCACCTCCGGATCCATCGCAAGCGCCCGCGCGATCGCCACGCGCTGCTTCTGTCCGCCGGAGAGCTGGCGGGGCTTGGCGTTGATGTACGGCGCCATGCCGACCTTCTCCAGATAGGTCATCGCCTGCCGCTGCGCGTCCGCCTTGCTTCGTCCCAGCACCTTCACCTGCCCCACGGTGCAGTTGTCGAGCACCGTCATGTTGCTGAAGAGGTTGAAGGACTGAAACACCATGCCCACGCGCGAGCGGTACTTCGACGCGCTCACGCCGCGCCCCGTCATATCCGTGCCGTGATAGATGATCTCGCCGCTCGTCGGCGTCTCGAGCAGATTGATGCAGCGCAGCAGCGTGGACTTGCCCGAGCCGCTCGCGCCGATGATGGAGATGACATCGCCCGCGTCCACGGTAAAGTCGATATCCCGCAGCACCTCATGCGAGCCGAAGGACTTGCTGAGGTGGCGTACCTCTAAAATATGCTCACTCATTCAGCGCTCTCCTCTCGTGCTTCCGTTGCGGTTTTTGAGCCCCAGCCGAATGCGGCTGCGCTCCTCCTCATTCTTCTCGTCAAAGGGGCTGCCGTGCGTCGGGTGGCTGTAGGTCCCCGCCGACATCGTCAGCGCATCGACCTGCGCCAGCTCATAGTTGTCGGGCCCGTCGAGCATCTTCTCCACCATGCGCAGCAGGAACGACGCGATCAAGGTCATCGTCAGATACCCCACCATCTCGATCGCCGCCGAGGGGAAGTACATATTGTTCACGCCCACGATGTAGCGGTGCTGCGCGAAGAACTCCGTGAAGCCGATGATGAACATGACGGAGGTGTCCTTCACATTGATGATAAAGTTGTTGCCGATCTGCGGCATGATGTTGCGCAGCGCCTGCGGCATGATGACGCAGGTCATCGTCTGCACATGGGTCATGCCGATGGCCTTCGCGCCCTCGGTCTGACCCGGGTCGATGGAGATGATGCCGCCGCGCACGGACTCCGCCATATAAGCGCCCGTGTTGACCGAGACGATCAAGATGGCGGCTGCCCAGATACTGCTGAAATTCACGGCATTGTCCGTGAAGTACGGAAGCCCGTAGTACACGAACACCGCCTGCAAGACCATCGGCGTTCCACGGAACACCTCCACATAAATGCGGATCACCACGCGCAGCAGCTTGAGGAAAAAGCGCTTGAGCGGCGGGTCGTTTTTCGAATAGGGAATGGTGTTGAGCACACCGCACACCAGACCGATGAGGCAGCCGATCACGGTCGCGATGAGCGCGAGCGCGAGCGTATTGTAGATGCCGCTCCAATACATTCCCTGATATTTGTCCCACAAAAGCGCAATGTCCTGCGCGAGCTTGGCGAGCTTGGCAAGCTTATCCATAGGGTCGATTCCTTTCCGCAGCGGGCGGCGTGCCGCCCGTTCGTTCTTTACACCTCAGGCTGAATGGCGATGGCCTGATCCATCAGCGTGTTGAAGTCGTCCACGCTCATGCCGCCGAGCACCGCGTTGATGGCGTCCGCCAGCTCGGTGTTGCCCTTCTTCACGGCGATGCCGATATTGACATTCTCCTCGCGCTCCTGCTCGGAAGCGAACCGGAAGTCGCCGTCCGTGCCGGAGAAGTCAAGGATCACGAGGCTGTCGTCCTTCGCCACCGCGCCCATCGCGGTCGGGAGGTCGGTGCAGACGAAGTCCACCGTGCCGGTCTGGAGCTGCATGATCATCGCGGGGGCATTGTCCGCGGGAGCGAGCAGCTCCGCGCCCTCGATCTGGGGAAGGCAGGAGTCATACCAGATCGTGCCGGACTGGGAGGTGCAGCGTCCGCCCGCGAGGTCCGCGATGGAGGTCGCGGAGGCGTAGGGGCTGTCCTTGCTCGTGAGCACCACGATCGTCGCGTAGAAATACGGGCCCGCCATATCGACTTCCTTCATGCGCTCGGCAGTCATGGACTGACCGGCGATGTTCGCGTCCATCGTGCCGGCCTGCACGGCGGGCGTGAGGGAGCCCCACTCGCTCGAGACGATCTCCAGCTCCCAGCCGTTCGCCTCGGCGATCTTCTTCGCGATCATCACATCGTAGCCGTTGGCATAGGCGTCCGGAACATTGGAGATGGGCACCGCGCCGTTGGAATCATCGGTCTGCGTCCAGTTGTAGGGCGCATAGGCGCACTCCATGCCGACGGTGAACTTCTCCGCCCCGCTGCCGCTGTTGTCATTCTTCTGCCCGCAGGCTGTCAGCGTGAACACCGCCGCCAGTGCCAGACACAGTGCAAAAATTCTTCTCATGATCGTCACCATTCCTTTTCGTTTTGTTTTTATTTTTGGATCGGATATTTTTTACAGGCGGCGCGCCGCCTGCACGGCCGACAAACGCAAGAGGCACCGTCACAGACAAAAGAAAACGCGGAGCGCTTATGCAGGCGCTCCGCGAAAATGACGACCGATCGGGGAATATGCACTCCCCCCATGATCCTCTTTCCAACATAGCGCTTCACAAACGTTGTCTTTGTGACAGTCCGGCGGATATTCTCAGCCGACCCAGCAGCGGGCAGTCAGGCACTCCTCGCCGCTTCGGCGGTCTCCCCTTTCCCGTGCGGCCGCTGCCTGAGCGAATGCCGTCCGGTACTGATGAAGCCCGCGCCTCTATCTGGATGTTGCGCTGATTATAGCACGCGTCCACATCGTTTGTAAAGCCCCAATTTTGTAAAATTCCGCCGAAAAAATTCGAGGGATTTATCACTTTTCCATAAATTTCACGCTTCCGCCGCCCTCTATCCCTGCGCCGCGGCATTTCCGCTCCTGCCGCTTTCCCCCGCAGATGGGCTGCACCACCGGCGTTTTTTGCTCGCTCTGTGCCCAATTTCCCGCAGGTCTGTCCCTCCTCACGACCCGACGCAAAAAAAGAGACACGCTCTCGCGTGTCTCTTTTTTTGGTGCGGACTACTGGACTCGAACCAGTGACCTCATGCGTGTGAAGCATGCGCTCTAACCAGCTGAGCTAAGCCCGCGAATGGTGACCCGTACGGGATTCGAACCCATGTTACAGCCGTGAAAGGGCCGTGTCTTAACCACTTGACCAACGGGCCATAGACTGCACGGGATGCTCTCGCATCCCGTGCTTCTGGTAGCGGCACCTGGATTCGAACCGGGGACACTTCGGGTATGAACCGAATGCTCTGGCCAACTGAGCTATGCCGCCATATCCTGCCCGACAGGACAAGGGTTAGTATAGCAAAGAGGACACGCGTTTGTCAAGAGCTTTTTCAAAAAAATCCGAAGAACCGCCGGCAGATATTTGCTCTTTACCTTTTGGCTCGTCTTTGCTATAATATTAGATTGAATCAGTATTCGCGGCGCTTTTGCCGCATCGATCGGAGGTGCCTGCCATGAAATACGAACGCTGGATCGTCCCCGCGGCGGACGATGCCGCGGTCGAAGCGCTGATGGACGCGGGCTACCCGTATCTTGTTTCCACGGTCCTCGTCTCGCGCGGCGTCACCACGCCCGAGCAGGCGGCGGCGCACCTTGACCGCGAGCGCTCGCTCGTCTACTCGCCCCTTCTGCTGCGCGACATGGACAAGGCAGTCGCGCGCATCGACCGCGCGCTCACCGACGGCGAGACCATCGCCGTCTTCGGCGACTACGATGTGGACGGCATCACCTCGACCTGCCTGCTCACCGATTATCTCCGCTCCCGCGGCGCGACAGTGCTGATGCACATTCCCCGCCGCGTGGAGGAGGGCTACGGCCTCGGCTGCGACGCGATCCGCTCGCTTGCCGAGCGCGGCGTTACGCTCATCATCACCGTGGACTGCGGCATCACCGGCGTGGAGGAGACGGATTTTGCCGCCTCCCTCGGCGTCGATCTCGTCATCACCGACCACCACGAATGCAAGGAGACGCTGCCCCGCGCCGCCGCCGTGGTCGATCCGCACCGTCCCGACTGCCCCTTCCCCTTCAAGCATCTTGCCGGCGTGGGCGTCGCGCTCGAGCTGGTGCTCGCGCTCGGCGGCGCGGAGCGCGAGAGCGCGCTTTTCGCCCGCTACTGCACCCTCGCCGCCATCGGCACCATCGCCGATGTCATGCGCATGGAGGGCGAGAACCGCACCATCGTCCAGTTCGGACTGGAGAGCATCGACCGCTGCGGCTTCACCGGTCTCCACGCCCTGCTACGCGAGGCGGGGCTCACCTCCCGCCCGCTCTCGTCGGTGCAGATCGGCTTCGTCCTTGCCCCGCGCATCAACGCCGCGGGGCGCATGGGGCGCGCGGAGCTTGCCGCAGAGCTGCTGCTCACGCAGGACCCGCTCAAGGCGGCGCAGCTCGCCCGCGAGCTGTGCGATCTCAACCGCGAGCGCCAGGCCGTCGAGCAGAATATCTTCCGCTGCGCCATGGAGCAGATGGAGACGCTTGCCCCCAGCGAGCGCAGCGCGCTCGTCCTCTCGAGCGAGGCGTGGCATCAGGGCGTGGTCGGCATCGTCGCCTCGCGCCTTTCCGAAAAATTCTCCTGCCCGAGCTTCATGATCCACCTCTCCGGCGGCATGGGCAAGGGCTCCTGCCGCAGCTACGGAAGCTTCAACCTCTTCGCCGCGCTCGACGCGTGCAGCGATCTGCTCGTCGGCTTCGGCGGGCACGAGCTTGCCGCCGGCTTTACCATCAAAGAGGAAAATATCCCCGCCTTCCGCAAGCGCATCAACCAGTATGTCCGCGCCCACTGCGGCGAGGAGACGCCCGTCTCCTCGCTGGAGATCGACGCCGTGCTCACCCGCCCCTCGCTCATCACGCTCGCCGAGGTCGAGGAGCTCTCGCGCCTTGAGCCCTACGGCGCGGGCAACAACCGCCCGCTCTTCTGCCTGCGCGGTGCGCGGCTGGAGAGTATGCAGAGCGTGGGGCAGAACCGCCATCTCAAGCTGCGGCTGCAGAAGGGACACACGACCTTCGACGGCATCTTTTTCTCCGTCACGCCGCAGGAGTGCGCGCTCGTCGTCGGTGAGCGCGTGGACGCCGCGTTTTATCTTCAGATCAACGAATTCCGCGGCAGCCGCTCCCTCCAGCTCCAGCTCGTCGATCTGCGCAGCGCGCCCGAGCCGGGGCTGCGCGAGGCCGAGCAGCTCGCCCTGTGCGACACGCTCGTCCACGGCGGCACGATCGGCGCGAAGGACGCCGCGCGGCTCCTGCCCTCGCGTGAGCAGTTCGTGTGTGTCTGGCGCGCGCTCGAGCGCGAGGTGAGCGGCACGCTCACCGTATCCGAGCTGCCCTTTCTGCGCCGTTTGAGCGGCGCGGTCTCCGGCGCGGAGAGCTTTCTGCGCACCGCCGTCTGCCTGAGCGTCTTTGCCGAGCGCGGGCTCGTGGACATCACGCGCAGCGGCCGAACGCTTACCCTCCGTCTCACGGGAGACGGCAAGCATGTTGCACTGGACGAGAGCCCCTATCTGCGCGCGCTGCGCGAGGGGCTGAACGGAACAAATCGAGGTGATGAGTCATGAGTGAACACAAGAGCGAACGGATCGAGGCCCCCATTCTGCCGGAGCTTCCCCCCGAGGTCGAGCAACAGTATGCCCGCCTCGTCGAGACGGTGCGCGGCTACAATGCCGCCGCCGACCTTCCGCAGATCGATGCCGCCTATCGCTACGCCGCCGCGCATCACGGCACGCAAAAGCGCAAGGACGGCTCGCCCTTCGTCACCCACCCCATCGCCGTCGCGCAGATCGTCGCCGAGGAGCTGCATCTGGACAGTGAGTCCGTCATCGCCGCGCTCCTCCACGACTGCATCGAGGATACCGACGCGACCTACGACGATATCGCCAAGCGCTTCTCGCCCACCGTCGCCGACCTCGTCGAGGGTGTCTCCAAGCTCACCCGTGTTCATTATACGAGCAAGGAAGAGGAGCAGATGGAGAATCTGCGCAAGATGCTCATGGCGATGGCGAAGGATATCCGCGTCATTCTCATCAAGATCTCCGACCGCACGCATAATATGCGTACCATGGAGTATCAGTCCACCGATAAGCAGCGCCAGAAGTCGCTTGAGACAATGGAGATCTACGCGCCCATCGCCCACCGCCTCGGTATGCAGCGCATGAAGTGGGAGCTGGAGGATCTCTCGCTCAAGTACCTCGACCCCACCGCGTTTCGCGAGATCACGCAGGCGCTTGCGGAAAAGAGCGCGGAGTACGGCGCATTCATGGAGCGCATTCAAAAGCAGATCGAGGAAAAGCTCGCCGCCGACCGCATTCCCTTCCGCCGCGTCTACGGCCGCATGAAGCACCCCTACAGCATCTACCGCAAGATGTACGCCCAGAGCAAGACGATGGACGAGGTCTTCGACCTCTTCGCCTTCCGCGTCATCGTCGACTCCGTGGCGGACTGCTACAATGTCCTCGGTATCCTCCACGATCTCTACCGCCCCGTGCTCGGGCGCTTCAAGGACTATATCGGCACACCCAAGCCCAACGGCTATCAGTCCCTGCACACCACCGTCATGGGCCCCGACGGCGTGATGTTCGAGGTGCAGATCCGCACGCAGGAGATGCACGAGGTCGCGGAATACGGCATCGCCGCCCACTGGAAATATAAGCAGGGCATCTCCGGCAGCGCCAACGAGCAGAATTACGAATGGGTGCGCCGCCTCCTCGAAAATCAGGAGAATACCGACGCGGAGGAATTTATCCACACGCTCAAGGTCGATATGTTCGCCGACGAGGTCTTTGTCTTTACCCCCCGCGGCGATGTCACCAACCTGCCCTCCGGCGCAACGCCCATCGACTTCGCCTATTCGATCCACTCCGCCGTCGGCAACTCCATGATCGGCGCGAAGGTCAACGGGCGCATCGTCACGCTCGACTATCAGCTCAAAAACGGCGATGTGGTCGAGGTGCTCACGAGCAAATCAGCACGCGGTCCCAGCCGCGACTGGTTACAGATCTCCAAGTCCAACGAGGCGCGCGGCAAGATCCGCCAGTGGTTCAAAAAGGAACGGCGCGAGGAGAATATCGTCAACGGCCGCTCCTCCTTCGAATCCGAGCTCAAGCACTACGGCATTTCGCTCAGCGAGGTCACGGGCGACGAGCTGCGCCCCGCGCTGCTCAAAAAAACCGGCTTCGGCAATCTTGACGATATGTACGCCGCCATCGGCTACGGCGGCTTCTCCGCGCAGAAGGCGGTCAATCGCATTCGCGACGAGCTCAAGGCGCTGCACAAGCAGCGACAGAGCGAGCGCGACGCGACCGTCCCCCTCGCCGACGATCCGAGCAAAACGCGCCCTGCCGTTCCCAAGCGGGAGAAGAG
This sequence comes from uncultured Oscillibacter sp., assembly GCA_964455915.1. Classification (GTDB taxonomy): domain Bacteria; phylum Bacillota; class Clostridia; order Oscillospirales; family Oscillospiraceae; genus Hominicoprocola. The sequence continues at coordinate 20,588 of CAYWAS010000033.1, forward strand.
CGTGCAGGGCATCGTGGTGCAGGGGCTTTCCAACTGCCTTGTCAAATTCTCCAAATGCTGCACGCCCGTCCCGGGCGATGAGATCATCGGCTTCATCACCCGCGGCTACGGTGTCAGCGTCCACCGCGCCGACTGTCCCAACGCCGACCCCTCGCGCCGCAGCCCCGAGGAGTACGGCCGCTGGATCAAGGTCGATTGGAGCAGCGATGTGAACGAGTCCTATCTCACCTCGCTCGACATCTACGCCAAGGACCGCCTTAACCTCGTGCTCGACATTTCCGCCGTCCTCTCCTCCACGCAGACGCGCGTGGCGGTTTTGAACGCGAAATCCACGGCGGACGGCTTTGCCCTCGTCCATCTCGATATTTTCGTCTCCGGCAGCGAACAGCTCTCCGCCGTCATGCGCCGACTCCACCAGATCAGCGGCGTGATGAAGGTCGACCGTCCTGCGGGCTGATGCCCGCTTGAATCTGATATCAAGTGCTATAAGGAGGATCTATCCATGCTATCTGTTGACTTTTCCCATGCGCTTCCCTTCCTCCCCTATCCCTATGAGGAGGTGCTTCGCCCCCGTCTCGAGCGTGCCGAACGCGCCCTTTTGCATGGCGGCGGCAAGGGCGACGATTTCATCGGCTGGGTCCGCCTGCCCGCGCAGTATGACCGCGCGGAGTACGCGCGCATTCTCGCCGCGGCGAAGAGGATCCGGAGCGATTCCAAGGCACTCGTCGTCATCGGCATCGGCGGCAGCTACCTCGGCGCGCGCGGCGTGATCGAGTGCCTGTGCTCGCCGAACTACAACCTGAAGAAAAAATCCACGCCCAACATCTATTTTGTCGGCAACGGTCTTTCCACCGCCGCGCTGCATGAGGTGATGGAGCTGGTCGGAGACGAGGACTTCTCCGTCAATGTCATCTCCAAGTCCGGCACCACCACCGAGCCCGCCGTCGCCTTCCGCTTCTTCCGCGAGCTTCTCGAGAAGAAGTACGGTCGCGAGGGCGCGGCAAAGCGTATCTACGCCACCACCGACGCGCACCGCGGCGCGCTCAAATCCCTCGCCGATGCCGAGGGCTATGAGGAGTTCGTCGTGCCCGACGACATCGGCGGGCGCTACAGCGTCCTCACCGCCGTGGGGCTTCTCCCCATCGCCGTCGCGGGCATCGACACCGACGCGCTGCTCGCGGGCGCAGAGGCGATGATGACCGCCTGCGAGGTGTCCGACTACACCAACCCCGCGTGGCAGTACGCCGCCATGCGCCACGAGCTCTACCGCTCGGGCAAAAAGATCGAGCTGCTCGCCTGCTTCGAGCCCTCCTTCCGCTTCATGGCGGAGTGGTGGAAGCAGCTCTACGGCGAGAGCGAGGGCAAGGAGGGCAAGGGCCTCT
>CAYWAS010000034.1:0-21770 GCA_964455915.1 uncultured Oscillibacter sp.
TGTCCTTCTTCATGAGGTAGTCGAGCAGGCTGCGGCGCTTACCGATCATCTTGTAGAGGCCACGGCGGGAGTGATTGTCGTGCGCGTGGACCTTGAGGTGCTCGGTGAGCTGGTTGATGCGCTCGGTGAGAATTGCGATCTGGACCTCGGGAGAACCCGTGTCGCTCTCGTGGGTGCGGTTGGCTTCGATAATGGCAGTCTTCTGGTCTTTGAGCATCATAGTTGTGTTTCCACCTTTCAGTTAAATTTGCCCGAAACTGAGTCGCGGGACAGGTGATGATCCGCGCGCTAAGTCTGGGTATGCTCATGGTGCGTTTCAAACGCCTTGGTATCATATCACGCTTTTCCCGCCTTGTAAAGAGAAACTTGCGGAAAAAATGCGGCTTCGCCGCACTTTTTGCCCGCGCGGTCGATTTTGGACAAAAAGAGGGCGGACCCTGCGGTCCGCCCTCTTGGGGGATAGCGAATCGATCGAAGGATTTAGCCCTCGAGCTTGCCGGACTTGACCTTGGCGAAGTGCTCGCGCGTGAGCTTGAACACCACGGGGCTGAGGAGCAGGACGGCGATGAGGTTGGGCAGCGCCATGAGACCGTTGAGGGTATCGGCGATCGCCCAGGCGAGGTCGAGCTTCATCACAGTACCGACGACCATGAAGATGCAGAAGATGACCTGATAGGGGAGGATCGCCTTCGTGCCGAGCAGATACTCGATGGAACGCGCGCCGTAGAGCGCCCAGGTGAGAACGGTGGAGAAGGCGAACAGCGTCAGCGCGACGGCGACAAGGACGGTCGCGATGGCGGGGCTGTAGAGGGACTTGAGACCGTTGATGGTGAGGGTTGCACCGATGTCGTTGCCGTACTCGATGCCGTCCACGCCGTTGCCGCAGAGCACGATGAAGGCGGTGAGGGAACAGATGACGATGGTATCGGCAAAGACCTCGAACATACCGAACAGACCCTGCTTGACGGGATCGTCCACATCGGCAGCGGAGTGCGCGATGGGCGCGGAGCCGAGACCGGCCTCATTGGAGAAGACGCCGCGGCCGACGCCCTTCTTGATGGCGGTCATGATGGTGACACCGACGAGACCGCCGGAAACAGACTCGGGATTGAACGCGCCCTTAATGATCGCGCCGAAGACAACGGGGATCTGGTCGACATTCATGATGACCACGCCGATACCGGCGACAATGTAGAGGATCGCCATGGCGGGAACGAGCAGCTCGCACACCTGACCGATGCGCTTGATGCCGCCGATGAGAATGACCGCCGCGATGATGGCGAGAATGATGCCGATGATGAGCTTGGTGCGGAAGACATCGACATCGGGGCTGAAGATCTGGATCGCCTCGGTGACGGTGGCGGCGATGGTGTTGACCTGCGTCATGTTGCCGATGCCGAACGCGGCGAGGGAGGCGAACAGGCAGAAGAGAATGCCCAGCCACTTCCAGCTCTTGCCGAGACCGTTCTTGATGTAGTACATCGGGCCGCCGACCCAGTCGCCCTTGCTGTTGCGCTCACGGTAGTGAACGGCGAGGGTGACTTCGGAGAACTTGGTTGCCATACCGACCAGCGCGGAGACCCACATCCAGAACACCGCGCCCGGGCCGCCGATGGCGATGGCACCGGAAACGCCCGCGATGTTGCCGGTACCGACCGACGCGGCGAGCGCCGTACACATGGCCTGGAAGGGCGTGACGGCACCCTCCTTCGCCTCGGTGCGCTTGAGTGCCTTACCGATGGTGTTCTTCCACCAGTAGCCGAACTTGGCGAACTGCTTGAAGCCGATGCCGAAGCTCATCACAAGACCGGTGCCGACGATCAGCGCCATCATGGGCAGTCCCCATACCACGCCGTTTATCGCATTGTTAATGTCACTTACTGCCTGTACGAATGCCTCCATTACAACACACTCCTCGATTTAGAAATTATGAATTGCCTTATGAGATTCTCTCATGCTTTATAAGATAGCAGATTTCGCGCGCGAAATCAACCGCCCCACAGCACTTTCTCCATTTTTGTTAAAATACTGTTTGAAAATTATTAAATTTAGTCAAAGTTTCGATCGAGGCAAAAGAAGCGATAGAAAAAACAAATAAATCGACTGCCTTGACTTAAAAAACAGTTGACAGGAGGGGAGGAGCGTGCTATCCTAACTGTACTAATACGGTTAATACAGTTTGGAGTGATGCCCTGATGCTTTCCCTCAGCATTCTGACCGTCGGCGTCGGCGCGATCGTACTCGTGCTGCTCGCCGCCGTCGTGGTCCTTCTGAACCGATAAAAACGGATAAGGAGCAAAAAGCATGATCACCTTAAATTATCGAGACGCCCGCCCGATCTACGAACAGGTGCGCGACGGGCTGCGGCGGCTGATCGTCACCGGCGCGATCGCCGACGGGGAGAAGCTCCCCTCGGTGCGTGCGCTCGCGAGCCAGCTCGCCATCAATCCGAATACCATTCAACGCGCCTACAGCGAGCTGGAGGCGGAGGGCTACGCCGCCTCCGTCCCCGGCAAGGGCAGCTTCGCCGTGCGCGCGGGGCGCGGGGAGAACGACGCGCGCCGCGCCGCGCTGACGCAGACGCTGCGCGAAACGCTCACCGAGCTGCACGCCCTCGGCATGACGCGCGGGGAGCTTGAGACGATCTTTCAGGAGGTAGAAGAGAAATGATCGAAATTCGTGACCTCGTCAAGACCTTTGACGGCTTTGCCGCGCTCGACGGCGCGACGCTCACCGTGCCGCAGGGCGCGATCTACGGACTGGTCGGACCGAACGGCGCGGGCAAATCGACGCTCCTGCGCCATCTCACCGGCGTCTACCGGCAGGACTCCGGCACCCTCGCGGTGGACGGCTCGCCGGTGTGGGAGGATATCGCGGTCAAGCGCCGCATCGCCTCCATTCCCGATGACTGGCACTATTTTATGCAGTCGAGCATTCGCGATATGATGAAGTTCTACCGCGGCTTCTACCCGCAGTTCAACATGGAGCGCTACGAAAAGCTGCGCGGCGTGTTCTCGCTCAATGAAAAGCAGCTCATTCGCCGTCTCTCCAAGGGTATGCAGAAGCAGGCGGCGTTCTGGATCGCGATGTGCTGTATGCCCGACTACCTCGTGCTCGACGAGCCGGTGGACGGTCTCGACCCCGTGATGCGCCGACAGGTGTGGAGCCTCATCATGCAGGATGTCGCCGAGCGCGGCACGACCGTCCTCGTCTCGAGCCACAACCTGCGCGAGCTTGAAGATGTGTGCGACCATGTGGGCATCATGAATCGCGGCAAGGTGCTCCTCGAGCGCAGCCTTTCCGACCTGCAGGAGAATACCGTCAAGATGCAGGTGGTCTTTCGCGGCGAGGAGGCGCCGCAGCTCCCCGCGGAGCTCAAGCCCCTCCACGAGAGCCACCTCGGGCGCGTCTTTACCATCATCTTCCGCGGCAGCACGCAGGAGATCACCGCGCGCCTCGCCGCGCTCGACCCCGTTTACATGGAAGCTGTTCCGCTGACCCTTGAAGAAATTTTCATCTATGAGCTGGGAGGTGCCGACTATGCAGTCCGCGACATCATTCTTTAATCGTTCCCTCTTCCGCGGCAACCTGCGCCGCTCTTGGCCGCTGTGGTTCGCCTACACGCTCTGGTGGCTGATGGTGCTGCCGCTGCCGCTTTTGATCAACCTTTCCGATGAATTCCGCTTTGACAGCACCGATGTCGCGCAGTTATTCCTCTCCAACGGCTCCATCGGCGGCATCGTGATGGCGGCCGGCTTCGGTATATGCTTCGCCATGGTGCTCTTCGCCTATCTCACGAATCCCCGCGCGACACAGGGCTACCACGCGATGCCCGTCCGCCGTGAAACGCTCTACGCGACGAACTATTTGACCGGCCTTTTCTGCCTGCTCTCGTCGATGCTCCTCGCCTTCGCGCTCGCGGAGCTGACCGCCGCGGTCTACGGCGTGCCGGAGCTCGCTGCGCTCGGGCAGGGACTGCTCGCCGCCATCTTCTCGGTGCTCTTTTTCTACTCCTTCGCCGTATTCTGCATGATGTTCACCGGTCAAATTCTTGCCGCGCCCGTGTTCTACGGCATTCTCAATGTCGTTGCCGTGGGCATGGAGGTGCTCGTGCGTACCTTCGCGGGCAACTTCCTCTTCGGCTTCAGTGACAACTACGGCCAAATGGTCTTCGGTTTCCTCTCGCCCGTCTACAAGATCGCGACGACCATCGACATTTCCCGCGTGCGGGAGCAGCAGCTCGTGGACGGCGTGATGATGGGCGTTCCCACCGATCAGTGGGAGCTGCACGGCCTCGGCGTCCTCGCGGCTTACGCCGCCGGCGGCATCGTCTTTGCCGTGCTGGGGCTGCTCGTCTACCGTCGCCGCGCGAGCGAGGCGACCGGCTCGACCGTCGCCATTCCCTGGGCGCGCCCGCTCTTTAAGTACGGCGTGTCGCTGTGCGCGGCGTTCTCCTTCGGCCAGATCATCTACTATCTCTTCTTCGGCGTCAACCTCGCGTGCGGCGAATACTCCCTCGCGGGCACGCTCGGCTGTATGCTCTTCGCGGGGCTCCTCGGCTACTTCGCCGCCGAAATGCTGCTGCAAAAGAGCTTCCGCGTCTGGCGCTCGGGACGCGTGGGCGCGCTGGTGTTCTCCGTCGTGCTCGTGTGCTTCGGCTTCGCCATGTCGCTCGACCTCACGGGTTATGAGGGCTATGTCCCCGACCTCGATGAAGTGCAGTCCGTCCGCATCAACCTGAACACCTACGGTGTGAGCATCTACGAAACGCTCTCCGAGCCGGAGAGCATCGCCCTCACCGCCGACGCGCACCGCGCGCTCGTCGCCGACAAGGCGCGCCAGCTCCGCCATACCGATACGCCCTCCGATCCCGAAAACGGCACGAGCTACCTCTCCTTCCGCATCTATTATTATTTGGAGGACGGCAGCGTGATCGAGCGCCGCTACTACAGCGGCACGGTCTTCGCCGACGAGCTCCACGACCCCGACTCGCTGACCTATAAGCTCACCGCGCTCGCGAACTGCCCCGAGCTGCTGCGTCTCCAGACGCTCGGCGAGTTCGACAGCGAGACCTGTACCCTCACCGGCGGCCGTGCCTATCTCTATTATTATGACGAAGGGAAGTACTTGAGCGTCCGTGACCGCGAGGATTCCGCCGAGCTGACCGCCGAGCAGACGCGGCGGCTGTACGACGCGGTGGAGCGCGACTTCCGCGCGGGTCACATCGCCGCGAACGACCTCTTCTTCGGCCGCAGAGATACCGCCGAATACATCGTCCACATCGAACTCTGGTACGCCAAGCCGATCCAAACCCCGCAGGTCGTGACGGAAACGATCTCGGCGGAGGTCTACATCTCCGAAGGCTCGGCCACGGAGGTCGTCGATCACGCCAACTACGGCTTCGATATCGAGATCCTGCCGACCATGACCTACGCCATCGAGGAGCTCAACCGCATGGACCTCTTTGACGGCGTCCGGCTCTCCGCTCAGGCATGAGCAGACGCGGGGAAAAGCATCGGGCGCGGCGGTGCGTCCTCGCGCTGACCGCCCTCGTGCTGCTCGGCGCGGCGCTCATTTGGCGCCATCGCCATGAGAACCTGCCCGCGTCGGAGATCACGCCGCCGGACTGGGTCGAACAGGCGCTTTTGCCGCGCAATCCATGGTCGCGCCCGGGCACGCCGCTGCGCGAGATCGACGGCATCGTCGTTCACTATGTCGGCAATCCCGCGACCTCGGCGGAGGCGAACCGCAGCTACTTCGCGAACCTCGCCCTCACGCACGAAACCTACGCGAGCGCCCACTTCGTCGTGGGACTCGAGGGCGAAGTCCTGCAATGCGTCCCGCTGACCGAGGTGGCCTACTGCTCCTCGCAGGCGAACGACCACACCGTTTCCATCGAGGTCTGCCACGAGGACGAAACGGGCGAATTTTCCGCCGCGACGATGGCGGCGCTCCAAAAACTCACCGTCTGGCTCTGCGAGGAGCTGGAGCTCGAGACCTCCGCCGTCATTCGCCACTACGATGTGACGGGCAAGGTCTGTCCGAAGTTCTATGTCGAGCAGCCCGAGGCGTGGGAAGCCTTTCTCGCCGACCTCGCTTCGCTCCGCGCGGCAGCCCCCGAACCCTGAGGAGAGCCCCATGCGCTCTTCGCCCACATCGCAAAGGAGGAACTACCATGAAAAAGCTGACAGCCTTCGCCATGACGCTGCTCTGCCTTCTGACGCTGACCGCCTGCGGCGGCCGCACGATGGACGACATCATCGCCAACGAGCCGGAGATCGTCGGCATCGTTGAGGAGGTCCACGATGACTATGTCCTCCTCTATGCGGAGACGGACGCTTATCTCGGCGGCGCGGAATACAAGGTGTCCCTGCAAGTGGAAAATGAGGACAGCATGACCAATTTCAGCGTTGGGGACGAGATCGCGGTCTACTATGATGGCAGCATCGAGGAGACCGACCCGCTGGAGATCAACACCGTTTATGCGATCACGCTGAGAACGCCCGCGAACCGAGCGGAAAACAACAGATCGTGATAAGACCAAAGAAGCTCCCCGAACGGCTTGCCGTTCGGGGAGCGCTCTTTCTTCATTTTTCCTTGCTGTAGGGGTCCTCGCCCGCGGCGAAGCGGGCGATCATCTCACTCGTGAGGGCGATGCCGTTGTCGTGATAGTCGCGCCGCAGCTCTTCGCGGCTGACCCACGCGCCGTCCGCGAGCTCAAAATCGTCGAGATGAATGGTATCGTCCTCGCCGTCGAGCTCGCACCAGTAGCCGAGCAGCAGTCCGCCGCCGGAGATGCCCCAGGGCTGGGACTTATAGTAGCGCAGATTTTTGACCTTGAGCCCGACCTCCTCCATCACCTCGCGTTGGACGGTCTGCTCCGCCGTTTCGCCAAATTCCGTGAAGCCCGCGATCAGCGCCGTGCGCGTCGCGCCGGGGCGGTTGGCGTACTGCGTCAAAAGAAGGTAGTCCCCGTGCGTCACCGCGACGATCACCGAGGGATTGATGCGCGGGAAGATCATGTTGCCGCACTTCGGACAGTGCATCATGCGCTCTTTTTCATCGTGCTCGAGCGCGGTGCCGCAGCGCCCGCAGAACTTCGTGTCGCGATACCAGCAGCAAAGATGCCACGCGCTCACGGCGGCGTAGGCCAGCTCCTTCGGCTGCTCGGTGCGGAAGAGATTGATGTCGCGGTACGACCAGCCGTCGAGCTCGCGCCGCGTCTCCTCGCGCAGAAGGTAGTATTCCTGCCCGCCGAGCGAGAAGAGATAGGTGAACGCCTCGTCCCCCTCCGCGAACATCGCGCGCGTGGGGAAGCGCAGACCGTTGTCATCGATGCGGCAGAGCAGGTCGCGCCCACAGAACTGCACGACGGCGCTCGACTTTTTCGGCGCGGCGTTCGGCTTCCATTCATTATAAAGATGCTTCGGCTCGATATCGTGGATCATGGCTTTCCCTCCGCATTTGTGGTCTTTGTCAGATTTTGCCACCAGTATAGAACATTTTTCCCCGCTGTGCAAGCACTTTCCGGTTGACAACGCAAAAGAAAGCGGGTATGATAGGCGTAATATGAGAAATTGCGCAGATGAGGACGAGTAGTCCTCCGTTCGCCCGCAAAGAGAGCTGCCGGTCGGTGCGAGGCAGCGGGGCGCGGAGGGGGAAGATCACCTCGGAGCAGGCGGGTCGAACGAGCAGTAGGCCCGCACGGGTGCGACCGTTACATCGCGGCATTTGAGTGGCTGCGTTTGCAGCAAGAAGAGTGGTACCGCAGAGGTCAGCGCCTTTGTCTCTTTGTGAGACGGGGCGTTTTTTATTTTGCCGATAGAAAATATTCACATAAAAGGAGACACATCATGGATTACAAAGCGACGCTGAATATGCCGAAGTCCGGCTTCCCCATGCGCGCGGGACTTCCCAAGCGCGAGCCGGAGATGCTCGCCCACTGGGAGGAGATGGATCTTTATAACCTCATGCTCAAGAAGAACGAGGGCAAGCCCCGCTTCTCTCTGCACGACGGCCCTCCGTTCTCCAACGGCAATCCCCACATGGGTCACGCGCTCAATAAGTCCCTCAAGGACTTCATCGTCCGCTCCTACGCGATGCGCGGCTACTGGACGCCTTATATCCCCGGCTGGGACAATCACGGTATGCCCATCGAGTCCGCCATCATCAAGGAGCAGAAGCTCAACCGCAAGGCGATGAGCGTCGCGGACTTCCGCACCGCCTGCCACGAGTATGCCGACAAGTACATCGGCATTCAGATGGAGGGCTTCAAGCGCATCGGCGTGCTCGGCGACTGGGAGCACCCCTACAAGACCATGGACCCCGGCTTTGAAGCCGAGGAGGTCAAGGTCTTCGGCGCGATGTATAAAAAGGGCTACATCTATAAGGGCCTCAAGCCCGTCTACTGGTGCTATCACGACGAGACCGCGCTTGCCGAGGCGGAGATCGAATATCAGGACGATCCCTGCACCACCGTCTATGTGAAGTTCCCCATGCACGACGATCAGGGCAAGCTCAGCCATCTTGACAAGTCTAAGCTCAGCTTCGTCATCTGGACGACCACGATCTGGACGCTCCCCGGCAACCTCGCCATCGCGCTCCACCCCGACGAGAGCTACGCGGTCGTGAAGAACGAGGATAACGGCGAGCTCTACATCGTTGCGGAAGCCCTCGCCGAGAAGGTCATGGGCATCGGCGGCGTGGAGCACTACACCGTCGTTGAGACGCACGAGGGCAGCTTCTATGAAAATATGCTCGCCGCGCACCCCTTCCTGCCCAAGACCAGCCGCCTCGTCCTCGCGGACTATGTCACGATGGACTCCGGTACCGGCTGCGTCCACACCGCCCCCGGCTTCGGCGCGGACGACTATCAGACCTGCCGCCGCTACGACATGGAGATGGTCGTGCCCGTGAACGATCAGGGCCGCCACACCGACTATGCGGGCAAGTACGAGGGTATGCTCGTGGAGGAGTCCAACCCCGTCATTCTCGAGGATATGCGCGCCAACGGCTCGCTCTTCGCGAGTGAGGAGATCGTCCACTCCTATCCTCACTGCTGGCGCTGCAAGAAGCCCATCATCTTCCGCGCCACGCCGCAGTGGTTCTGCTCCGTCGATGCCTTTAAGGACGATGCCTGTGCCGCCTGCGACGAGGTGCGCTGGGTCCCCGGCTGGGGCATCGAGCGCATGAAGAGCATGGTGCGCGAGCGCGCCGACTGGTGCATCAGCCGTCAGCGCCGCTGGGGTCTGCCCATTCCCGTGTTCTACTGCGCCGACTGCGGCAAGCCCGTCTGCACGGACGAGACGATCGCGGCGGTTTCCGCGCTCTTCGCCGAAAAGGGCTCGAACGCCTGGTTTGAGCTGGACGCCGCCGACATTCTGCCCAAGGGCTTCGCCTGCCCGCACTGCGGCAAGAACGCCGGCTTCACCAAGGAGGAGGACACGCTCGACGGCTGGTTCGACTCCGGCTCCACGCACTTTGCCGCCATGCAGCGCGACCAGGGCTTCTGGCCCGCCGATATGTATATCGAGGGGCTCGACCAGTATCGCGGCTGGTTCCAGGCGGCGCTGCTGACTGCCGTCGGCTCCACCGGCAAGGCGCAGGCACCCTTCAAAGAGTGCCTGACCCACGGCTGGACGGTCGACGGTCAGGGTCGCGCGATGCACAAGTCCCTCGGCAACGGCGTGGACCCCGCCGACATCTTCAATGAGTACGGCGCGGATATCCTGCGCCTGTGGGCGGCGAGCGCCGACTATCACGCCGATGTGCGCTGCTCGAAGGAGATCTTCAAGCAGCTCAGCCAGAACTACCTCAAGTTCCGCAACACCTGCAAGTTCATGCTCGATAACCTTGTGGACTTCGACCCCAGCACCCTCACCAAGCCCGAGGCGATGCCCGTGCTCGACCGCTGGCTCATCACCAGGCTCAACGAGCTGATGGAGAAGGTCGCGCAGGCATACAGCGACTACGAGTTCCACATCATCACCCACGCGGTCAACGATTTCTGCGTCAACACGCTCTCGAGCTTCTACCTCGATATCGTCAAGGATCGCCTCTACTGCGAGGCGGCGGACAGCGCCGAGCGCCGCAGCGCTCAGAGCGCGCTCTACCTCACGCTCTCCACGCTCGCGAAGCTCTTCGCGCCGATCCTCGCCTTCACCTGCGACGAGATCTGGCTCGCCATGCCGCACACCGCAGAGGACGATGCGCGCAATGTGGTGCTCAATGGGATGAACAAGCCCTTCACTGCCTACTCTCTCGACGCCGGGACCATGGCGAACTGGGAGCGCATCATCGCTGTCCGCACCGCCGTCAACGGCGCGCTCGAAGAGGCGCGCGCGGCGAAGGTCATCGGCAAGAGCCTGGAAGCAGATGTTCACCTGACCGTTCCCGCGGAGGACGCCTTCCTCACCGACCTCGGCGGCGACACCCTCGCCGATCTCCTGATCGTCTCGCGGGTCGAGCTGACCGTCGGCGGCGAACTCGCCGTCAAGGTCGAGAGCGCTGCCGGTGAGAAGTGCCCGCGCTGCTGGAAGCACTCCACCGCCGCGGACGCCGAGGGTCTCTGCCCGCGCTGCGCGAAGGTCATGCGCACGCTGCCCGACCTCACCTAAAAAGCCCTTTTTTCAGGCGGCTCCCGTTTCGGAGCCGCCTGCTTCCCGTGATAGCCTATCGTGCCATTTTCCCGAAAGGACCTGTTTGATGAAGCTGCATGACTCCGTCCGCGACCTTGCCCGCGCTGCCGTGATCGCCGCCGTTTACGCGGCGCTCTCATGGATATCCTCCCTCTTCGGTCTTACCTTCGGCCCCATTCAGCTTCGCGTCAGTGAGGCGTTGTGCCTGCTGCCGCGCTATGAGCGCAGGACGGCGGTGCCGGGCTTGATCGTCGGCTGCCTCATCACGAATCTGCTCAGCCCCTATGGACTGCTCGACCTCGTGGTCGGCACGCTCGCAACGGCGCTCGCCGCCCTCTGCTCGGCGCGCTGCCGCTCGAACGCCGCCGCCGCGCTGCCGCCGGTCCTGTGCAATGCGCTGCTGGTCGGCGCGATGCTCGCGTGGGAGAGCGCGGGCTTCTCCGCGGCATTCGCGGGGCTGTTCGCCTACCACGCCCTCACCGTCGGGCTCGGCGAGGCCGCCGTGTGCTATCTCCTCGGCGTGCCGCTCGTGCGCGCGCTGGAGAGCCGCCGCGCGCTGTGACCGCCGCCCCTCTTGCCAAAGCAGTGCGCGCTGTAGTATAATCATAAATTGTAATTTATGCCCCGCTTCCATTCGGCGCGGGCAGGAAAAGAGGAACCATCTATGGAACAAAAGCGCTTTTATATCACCACCCCCATCTACTACCCCTCGGATAAGCTCCACATCGGCCACACCTACTGCACGGTCGCGACCGACGCGATGGCGCGCTACAAGCGCCTGACGGGCTATGATGTCATGTTCCTCACCGGAACGGACGAGCACGGCCAGAAGATCGAGGACAAGGCAAAGGCCGCGGGCGTGGCTCCGCAGCAGTTCGTGGACAATATCGTCTGCGGAGAGAAGGGCATTCTCGACCTCTGGAAGCTTATGAACGTCAGTAACGACCGCTTTATCCGCACCACCGACGACTATCATGTCGAGGCTGTGCAGAAGATCTTCCGCAAGATGTACGACAAGGGCGACATCTACAAGGGCAAGTACAGCGGCAAATACTGCAAGCCCTGCGAGAGCTTCTGGACCGAGAGCCAGCTCGTGGACGGCAAGTGCCCCGACTGCGGCCGCGATGTGGAGGACGCGGAGGAGGAGGCTTACTTCTTCAAGCTCTCCAAGTACGCCGACCGCGTGCAGGACCTGCTGGAGAATACCGATTTCCTCCAGCCCGCCTCCCGCGTGAACGAGATGGTCAATAACTTCATCAAGCCCGGTCTGGAAGACCTCTGCGTTTCCCGCACCAGCTTCACCTGGGGCGTGCCGGTGGACTTCGATCCGGGTCATGTGGTCTATGTCTGGGTGGACGCGCTCTTCAACTATATGACCGCGCTCGGCTTCATGAATGACCGCTATGATGACCTCGACAAGTTCTGGCCTGCCGATGTCCACTTTGTCGGCAAGGAGATCGTGCGCTTCCATTCCATCATCTGGCCCGCCATGCTCATGAGCATGGAGCTGCCCCTTCCCAGGAAGGTCTACGGCCACGGCTGGCTCGTGATGGACGGCGGCAAGATGTCGAAGTCCAAGGGCAATGTGGTCGATCCCTATATCCTTGCCGAGAAGTTCGGCGTGGACGCGCTGCGCTTCTTCCTGCTGCGCACTTTCCCCTTCGGCTCGGACGGCAACTTCTCCAATGAGCTGCTCATCAACACCATCAATGTTGACCTCGCCAACGACCTCGGCAACCTCGTCTCCCGCACGACCGCGATGGTCGAGAAGTATTTCGGCGGCACGCTGCCGGCGGAGCGTCAGGCGGGCGAGTTCGACGCCGACCTCATCGCGATGACCTCCGCCCTGCGCGGCAAGTACGAAGCGGAGATGGAGAAGTTCCAGTTCCAGAACGCGCTCGAGCTGATCTTCAAGACGATCCAGCGCGCGAACAAGTATATCGACGAGACCGCGCCGTGGATTCTCGCCAAGGACGAGGCGAACCGCGCGCGCCTTGCGACGGTGATGTATAATCTGCTCGAGACGATCCGCGTCTGCACGATCCTCCTCACGCCCTTCATTCCCGAAAGCTGCGAGAAGATCTTCACGCAGATCGGCGCGTGTCGGGACTGCCGCAGCTATGAGAGCGCCGCGCAGTGGGGGAGCCTCAGCGAGACGGTCAGCGTGTGCAAGGGCGACGCCATCTTCCCGCGCATCGACGCGGAAAAGGCGCTCGCCGAGCTTGAAGCGATCCGCGAGGAGCAGCGCAAGGCCGCGCTCCCGCCGCTGGAGATCGAGCCCTACGCCGAGGAAAAGGTCGATTTCGACACCTTCTGCAAGTCCGACTTCCGCGCCGTGAAGGTCAAGGCGTGCGAGGCGGTCAAAAAGAGCGAAAAGCTCCTCAAGTTCACGCTCGACGACGGCACCGGCACCGACCGCCAGATCCTCTCCGGTATCCACAAGTGGTACGAGCCGGAGGCGCTCGTCGGCAAGACGCTCGTCGCCATCGTCAACCTGCCCCCGCGCAAGATGATGGGGCAGGAGAGCTGTGGTATGCTGCTCTCCGCCGTCCACACCGAAAAGGGCGAGGAGGTCTTGAACCTCATCATGGTGGACGATAAGATCCCCGCCGGCGCGAAGCTCTGCTGAGGCCGGATATGTACGAATATAAGTATGTGACGCTGGATACCGGCGGCGGCTTCTGGTTTGGCAACCGCGATGCGGGGCATCAGCATATCATTGATGAGCACGCCGCTCTGGGCTGGCGCTATGTGGGCTTCATTCCCCTGACCTTTACCGGTCACGGCGGCATCAGCTCCATGGATCTGATCTTCGAGCGGCCTCGAGGAGAATGACCATGTCCATCTTCGATACCCACGCACACTACGATGACGAAGCCTTCGACGCCGACCGCGAGGCGCTTCTCGCGTCCATGCCCGCGCAGGGCGTGGGACTGATCCTCGACCCCGGCTGTGACCTCGAGACCTCGCGCCGCGCGGTGGAGCTTGCGCGCACCTTCCCCCATGTCTATGCCACCGTCGGCTGGCACCCCGAGAACTGCGCGCCCTACACCGACTCGAGCCTCGACACGCTGCGCGCGTGGGCGGCGGAGGAGAAGGTCGTCGCCATCGGGGAGATCGGGCTGGACTACTACTGGGCGGAGAATCCGCCGCGCGAATGGCAGCAGAAGGTGCTGCGCGACCAGCTCGCGCTCGCGCGGGAGCTGGACCTGCCGGTCATCGTCCACGACCGCGAGGCGCACGCCGATTCGCTCGCCATCGTGCGGGAATTTCCGACGGTGCGCGGCGTGTTCCACTGCTTTTCCGGCAGCGTGGAGATGGCGCGCGAGCTGGTGAAGCTCGGCTGGTATCTCGGCTTCGACGGTCCCGTGACCTACAAAAACGCGCGCAGGACGGTCGAGGTCGCGCTGGAGTGTCCGCTCGAGCGAATGCTCCTCGAGACCGACAGCCCCTATATGTCCCCCGTCCCCGTGCGCGGCACGCGCAACGATTCGCGCAATGTGCGCCACATCGCGGCAAAAATCGCGGAGCTGCGCGGCATGAGCGGGGAGGAGCTGATCGAGCGCACCGCCGAGAACGGACGGCGGCTGTTCGGCATCGCTCCGCCGATAGAGAAAACCTGAAGAAGAGGAGACGCTTCACGGCGTCTCCTCTTTTTTTGCGCCTCGGTCACGGAGAAGTGAACAGGGCGTGCCGCGCGGGCGCATGATATGATACACTGAGGGCACTACAGAAAAGGAGAGAGAATCATGCGAAAAGCGATCAAACGAAACCTTGCCTACGATGACAAAAAGGATCTCTACTATGTCACCATGCACTTTGGAATGCGGCCCGACGGCTCGCGGGAGCGCTGCGTGCGCACCTTCCGCCGTCTTGAGGAGGCGGAGAGCGCGCTGACGGAATTCCTGCGCCTGCGCGCGCTGCGCCGCGCGCACGGCGGCGGGGAGACTCTGCTCGCCGACTGGCTGGAGGTTTGGCTGCGGGATTTCATCTGCCCGAATCGGGAAAAGACCACGGTCCACGGCTACGGCAATATCATTCGCCTGCACCTGATCCCGATGCTCGGCGAGGTGCGCCTCGACGAGCTGACACCGGCGCGGCTCCAGCGCTATTACGCGGCGCTGCTCGACAAAGGACTTTCGCACAACACGGTACGAAAGCACCATGTCCTGCTCCACACGGCGCTGGAGGCGGCGGTGCGGCAGGGGCTGCTGCGCGACAATGTCACGCGCTTCGTTACGCCGCCGACCCGCGAGCCGCCCCGCCACCGCTATTACGACACGGCGCAGCTCTACGAGCTCTTTCGCCGCTGCGAGGGCGACCCGCTCGAACCGGCGGTCAAGCTCGCGGGCTATTTGGGGCTGCGGCGCAGCGAAATCTGCGGGCTCAAGTGGCGCAGCGTCGATCTGGACTCGCGCGTGATCTCCGTGCGCGAGGTACGCACCGCCGTGGGCGGCACGGCGATCGAAAAGCGGCCGAAATCCAACTCCTCCGTCCGGCGGCTCGGCTACGGCGGCGTGCGCGATCTGGAGGAGCTGCTCGCGCGGCTGCATGAGGCGTGGGAGCGCGCACGGCGCGAGCGCGGGAGCGGCTTCAATCCCGAGGGCTATGTCGTCGTCACAGAGCGCGGCGAGCCGTGGAGCCCCGACCGGCTGGGGACGCAGCTTGCCGCCTTCGTCGCCGCGAGCGGACTGCCGCCGATCTCCCTCCACGGTCTGCGCCACAGCTTTGCGAGCGTCGCCAACAGCCGAAGCGTACCGATGTTCACGATCTCCAAGGCGCTCGGTCACAGCTCCACGAGCATCACGAGCGCGGTCTACACCCATCTTTTCGACGAGACGGTGCGCGATGTGGTCAGCGTCGTGGCGGACGCCATCGTGCAGCAGGACTAAAGCAGCGTCTCGATCTCAAAGAGCGCGGCGAGCACGGCCCGGTTCTGCGGGAAGGAACGCGTCAGATTCCAGTATCCAACGCCCTGCAAGCCGTATTCCTCCGCCAGCAGGAGCTTCGCGCGAATGCTCCGCGCGTCCTCAAACCAGACGGCGTGCGCGCGTCCCGCGCCGTCGGTATAGTAGAAGTACGGCGCCTGCGCGCTCTCGTCGTACTCGATGGCGCTGTCGTGGCGCACGGCGCGCGCCACGGCCTCGACCGGCGAGATGGACTCCGCCCGCGACTCGCCCCGCACGAAGGGCAGCGTCCAGTCGTAGCCGTAGAGCGGAATGCCCAGGAAGATCTTTTCCGGCGCGATCTCACGCACGGCGTAGTCGAGCACGGCGCGCACCTGAGGCAGCGGCGCGACCGCCATCGGCGGCCCGTAGGTGTAGCCCCACTCGTAGGCCATCAAAAAGATCGCGTTCGCCGCCGCGCCGAGCAGACGGTAGTCGTGCGCCTCATAGAGCAGCCCGCGCTGCTGCGCGTCGGTTTTCGGCGCGAGCGCCACGATGACCGGATAGCCAAGCGGCTCGAGCGTCTCGCGCACCCGCGCGACGAAGGCAGCATAAGCCTCGCGCAGCGCGGGCGGGACATACTCAAAGTCGATGTCCAGCCCAAAGTAGCGCCTGCGGCGCAGCGTATCCTCGAGCGCGCGCAAAAGCGTATCCTGCGCGTCGGCGCTCTCCAAAATCCGCGCGGCGCGGTCGCTGTCGAAGCGCCCCTCCTCCGTGAGTGTCGAGAGGTGCATCAGGGCGGCGGTGCGATACTGCGGCGCGGCGGCGAGCAGCGCCTCGTCCGCGA
This sequence comes from uncultured Oscillibacter sp., assembly GCA_964455915.1. Classification (GTDB taxonomy): domain Bacteria; phylum Bacillota; class Clostridia; order Oscillospirales; family Oscillospiraceae; genus Hominicoprocola. The sequence goes on from CAYWAS010000034.1 coordinate 16,371, forward strand.
GCGGCACGAGCGTCCCCGCGGCGGTGACGCCGTAGGTGAAGGGCGTGAGATAGGTGAGATAGGGCAGCGCCGCGTCGAGCAGCGCGGTGTCGATGAAGGGATAGGCGTAGGCGTTGACGGCGAGTGAGCGCCGCGGCTCGTCATCGTATGCGATCACGAGCGTTTCGTCGGGGAAAATGCGGCTCCGTCCGCCGAGCGCGGGGTTGTTCTGATAGAGCGTGCGCACGCTCAGACCGTAGCGCAGGGCGATGGAATACAGGCTCTCGCCGGCGCATACCGTGTGTACCTCGCGCGGGAAGCGCACCACGAGCGTCTGCCCCACGGCGAGGGGCGACGCGGGGGAGATGCCGTTGAGTCCCGCGACGAGCGCCGTCGGGACGCCGTAGTGCGCGGCGACGGAGGAAACGCTTTCCCCCGCGCGCACGACATGGATCACCATAGAAATATCACCTCGCCCCAGCCTATGCGCCGAGAGCGGACGCTATCCGAGATTTCCGCTTGCAAAGAGGGGAGCGGGCGGCTATAATGGAACAATGCAGAAAAAAGGAGCGTTGCCCATGCCTACCCCGAAAGTTGCCGCTATCCACGATATGTCCGGCTTCGGCCGCTGCTCGCTGACCGTCGCGATCCCCGTGCTCAGCGCGATGGGCGTGCAGTGCTGCCCGCTGCCGACCGCCTATCTCTCCACCCACACGGGCGGGTTCGACGGTTATACCTTCCTCGACATGACGGACGAGATGCCGAAGACCGCCGCACACTGGGCGTCGCTCGGCATCACCTTCGACGCGGTCTACACGGGCTTCATGGGCAGCGAAGCGCAGATGGACATTGTGGCGGACTTTATCCGCACTTTCCGGCGTGACGGTTCGACGATCTTCGTCTGTGATCCCGTGATGGGCGACCACGGCAAGATCTACAAGACCTACACGGGCGAGATGTGTGCGGGCATGACGCGCCTTGCCGAGTGCGCCGATGTGATCGTGCCGAACCTGACCGAGGCGGCGGTGCTGCTCGGGGAGGATCACTCCTTCGGCGCGCTGGAGCAGAGCGAGGCGGGCTATCGCGCGCTGACCGAACGGCTGAGTCTGGACGGTGCGCGCAGCGTAGTGCTCACGGGCGTGACGCTCAAAAAGGGCGAAATCGGCGCGTGCGTCTTCGACCGCGCGACCGGCACGACCGAATTCCTCTTCGACCGCTTCGTCGGCAAGGAATTTCACGGCACGGGCGATGTCTTCGCCTCGGTGCTCACCGGTGCGCTCGTGCGCGGAAGACCGCTCGGCGAGGCGGTGCGCCTTGCGGAGATCTTCGTGCGCGAATGCGCGGAGCACACCATGCCGCAAAAACTGCCCGCACGCGAGGGCGTGGACTTTGAGCCAGTGCTCTACCGGCTGCATGGGCTGCTGGAAAAGTGAAAAACGGAGAAGGCACGAAGCCTTCTCCGTTTTCTTTTGCATGGTGCGCGTCAGCGCGCCTCGAGCGCGGTGACGGTGTCGGCGAGCCAGTCGCCCTCAAATTCCTCGATGCGGCCCTCGTCCGCGAGCGCGGCGAGCGCGGGGTCGATCGGCATTTGCGCGAGGAGCGGGATATCGTGCTTTTTCGCGGCCTCGGCGCACTTGCCCTCGCCGAAGAGGTAGATCTTCTTCCCGCAGTCGGGGCAGGCGAGATAGCTCATGTTCTCCACCAGTCCCACGATGGGAACGGCCATCTTCTCCGCCATCTTCACGGCCTTTTCGACCACCATGCCCACGAGCTCCTGCGGCGAGGCGACCACGACGATGCCCGAGAGCGGAATGGACTGAAAGACGCTCAGCGTCACATCACCGGTGCCCGGGGGCATATCGACGAGGAGATAATCGACTTCCCAGAGGACATCGGTCCAGAACTGCTGCACGACGCCGCCGATGACGGGCCCGCGCCAGATGACGGGGTCGGTCTCATCGTCGAGCAGGAGGTTGATGGACATGACCTCGATGCCGGTCGAGCTCAGGCAGGGGAGCATGGCGTTCTCCGTGCCGACGGCCTTATCGTGGATCCCGAACGCCTTCGGGATCGAGGGGCCGGTGATGTCCGCGTCCAGAATGCCGACGCGGTAGCCCTTGCGCCGCAGGCTCACGGCGAGCTGGCTCGTGACCATCGACTTGCCGACGCCGCCCTTGCCGGACACGACGCCGAAGACCTTGCCGATGTGAGATTCGGCGTGGGGCTTCTTCAAAAAGGACTGGGGGGAGGTGCGCTCGCCGCAGCTTTCGCCGCAGGTCGAGCAGTTGTGGGTGCATTCACTCATGACGGATTCTCCTTTGATATGGTAAAAATATTGAGAAAACAAAGATCAGTCGTCGCGGTGGCGGCGAATGGCGTCGAGCAGCTCGGGGTGACGCGTGCGCAGCGCAGGGTGCGAGCGCAGCAGACGGCGCTCGAAGATATCCTGCCCGTCGCGCACAGCGCGAATGCGCTCGCGCAGCTCCTCTGCTTTTGCGGCGCGTTCCGCGGCACGGGCGGCGCGCTCCTCGGCGCGCTCTTCCGCCCGCTCCTCGGCGCGTTCGGCAAGCTGCTCTTTGAGCGCGTGCAGCTTTTCGAGCCGCGCGCTGAGCTGGATCGCGCTGCGCACGGAGAGGACGGTATCCATCAGGAAGATGCCGCAGATGAACGAGGCGAGCGGCACGATCACGGCGCTGCCGAGCGAGAGGAGCTTCGTCCACAGCCGCGGGTGAACGACATGGCACAGCAGCACGCAGGCAAGGCCGAAGCAGGTGGAGTTGAGCAGGCACACGCGCCCGTTGATCTGGAATCTGTAGTGCGAGTAGTCCCACCAGCGCATGTGGAAGATGAGCTCCATCAGCCAGCTCGTGAAATATTCAAGGGCGCTGGCAAGGAGCCCGCCGAAGAGAAAGGTCAGCAGCGGATTTTCAAAGCCACCGCGCAGCGCGTACAGCACGAGCAGTGCGCCGAAGCCGTAGATGGGACAGAGACAGCCGTTCAAAAAGCCACGCTTTTCGCACAGCCTCCCCTTCGGGAGCGAGCAGTAGAGCATTTCACCGCACCAGCCGAGAATACTGTAGGCGATGAAGAGGAGAAAAACGGCGCAGAGATCGTCAAACGAGCGGGGGATCGGCATGGGGATAAGGAAACCTTCTTTCTATGTAAGATGATATCACGATACATTATATATAATGTATGCTTACAGCGTCATCACATGGACGCCCTCGCGCCCTGCGAGGTATTCCGCCTCGCGGTGCTGACAGGTGAGGAGCAGGATCTGCCGCCGTTTGCCCTCCTCGGCCAGCAGCTCCAGCGCGGCGGCGCAGCGCGCATCGTCGAAATTCGTGAGCGCATCGTCGAGCACGAGCGGAACGGACTTATCCTCCGGCAGCACGAGCTCGCAGACGGCGAGCCGCACAGCGAGGTAGAGCTGATCCGCTGCACCCTGACTGAGCGAGAGCAGGTCGCGTGCGATGGGGTCGCCCGCCGCCTCGACCGAGGCGTTGAAGCTGCGGTCGAGCAGCACGGCGCGGTATTTATCGTCCGTCATGCGGCCGAAAAGCTCCGCCGCGCGCTGCCCGAGCGCGGGGGAGAAGCGGTTTTGCAGCGCGGTATTCGCCCGCGCGAGCGTGTCCATCGCGAGCACGAGTGCATCGTACTCTGCCGAGAGCGCCGTGTGCTCGGCACGCTTTTCCGCGATGGCGCTCTCCGTGTCGGCAAGGTCGCCGAGGGCGCGGCTGCGCCCGTCGATATAGTCGATGCGGCGCTGCGCCTCCCGCGCCGCGGCTTCGCATTCATTGAGCGCGGCAAGCAGCTCGCGGCGGCTCATTGCGGGGCGTTCGATCGCCTCGTCGGGGTCTTCGCTCCCGCCGCCCTGCGCGGTGAGGGCATCGCAGCGTGCGTGCGCGGCGCGCGCGTCCGCTTCCAGTGCGGCAAGACGGTCCCAGCAGCCGAGCGCGGTGTCCAGATAGCGGTCGGCCTGCGCGAGCGTATCGATGGGGAGCGCGCCGAGCAGCTCGTGTACGGCGTCCTCGCAGAGCTTTTGCTGCGCGTCGGCGGCGGCATTTGCCTCCTGCGCGGTGCGCTCGAGCGCGCTGCGCGCGTCATCGCGGGTCTTGCGCTTTCTCTGCGCCCGCCGTCCCTTCGCGGCGAAGAAGGCAGAGGCGGCAAGCGAAAGCAGCAGCGCGGCATAGTGCAGGCCGCCCACCGAACGAGGCGCGAGCCACAGCGCGAGCGCGACGGCAAAGAGGACTGCGGCGGCGAAGAGGACCGCGGCTGCCATATATAATTGTGTCCCGCCGCCCGCCTGCGCACCGGCATCAAAGGCATCGAGCGCGGCACGCGCCTCGGCACTGCGCTGCGAAGCCTCCCGGGCGCGCTGCTCCAGCGCACGGAGCGAGGGGAGCTTCGCCCGCGCCAGCGCGAGCGTTTCCCGCGCGGGGAGCTTTTCCTCGCGCAGCAGCGCGGAAAGCTGCGCGTACTGCGCCTCGGCATCTTGCGCGGCACGCTCCGCGTCCGCGCGCGCCCTTTGCCGCTCCTGTGCGTCGGCAAGGTCATGGAGCTCCAGATCGGCACGCAGCGCGTCCGCGCGCGCGGTCTGTGCCTCCAGCGCGGCCTCGGCATCACGCTGCTCCGCGGCAAGCGCGCGCAGCTCATCGGCGGACGAGCGCAGCGCGGCGATCTCCGCTTCCAGCGCGGGAAGACGACCCGTCTTGTTGTGCCGCCTCGCGTTGAGCTGACGGCGCAGGCTCGCCTCCGCCTCGGAGTAGGAGGTCGTCTCCTCGCCGGTCGTGATGAGTGCGGCGATGCGCCGCTCCAGCTCGGCATCGGCGCTGACCGCAAGCCCGCTTTGCCGAATGAAAGCGCTGCGCTCATAGACCTCGCGCGGAATGCCGAGGAGCTGCTCGCCGCAGCCGGCGGCGGTGAGACCGTCCACGGCCTCGCCCGTTCCGGTGTAGACGGCGGAAAAGCGTCCCATCGGCGCGTTGGCGCGCGCGGTGTCGCGCGTGAGCGTGATGCCGGTGCCGTCGTCCGTCACGAGCTCGAGCCGCCCCTGCATGGGGCTGCCGCTCCACGGCGCGTAGAGGTTCTTGTCTGCGCCCGCGCCGCGCTCGCGCGTCGGGAGCCCGTAGAGCATCACGCGCAAAAACGCGCAGAGCGTCGATTTGCCCGCCTCGTTCGGCGCTTCGATGATGTTCAGCCCCTCGGCAAAGCGCACTCTGCGCTGCTCGAGTTTGCCGAAGGTAGCGTTGAGAGAAGAAAAACGCATGGTTTGTCTCCTTTTTGGTCTGTGTGTCCGACCCTGCGGATCGGTCATACCATAGTATAACACCTGCGGCGCGGTTTGTCTTCAAAATATTTTCGAGAAATCTCAAAAAAATCGAAAAAAGGTGTTGACAAGCGGAAGAAGGTGTGGTAATC
>CAYWAS010000035.1:0-21147 GCA_964455915.1 uncultured Oscillibacter sp.
GGCTTTTTCGCCCCTTTCCGTCTTCCTGCCGCTGGGGATACGATATCGCCAAAACAGGGTGTTTTTACAACATTTTCTACGGTTTGCACAAAACAAGGCTCTCTCCTTATTATGACGCAGACCCGCGAAAACCGCGCAAAAACCACCCGAAAACGTGCTCTCGAATCTCCGGAAGACGGAAATTTTAGAAAGGAGAGTAACATTATATGAAAAAGTTACTCGCACTGATGATGGCGCTGGTCATGACCATGTCCCTCGTCACCATCAGCAACGCAGCTTTCTCCGATGCCGATTCCATCGAGCACACGGAAGCTGTTGATGTGATGAACACCCTGGGTGTCATCAACGGTATGGGCGACGGCAGCTTTGCTCCCAAGGGCAATGTCACCCGCGCTCAGATGGCCAAGATGATCGCGATCATCATGCTTGGCGATGTGGACGGCGCTGCCTTCGTCGGCACCTCCACCGACCTCAAGGACATCACCGGTCACTGGGCTGAAGGCTTCATCAAGTACTGCTACAGCCAGGGCGTCATCGCCGGCAAGGGTGAGGGCAAGTTCGACCCCGATGCCAGCGTGACCGCTGCTGAGGCCGCCAAGATGCTCCTCGTCGCGATCGGCTACAACGCCACCGTGCAGGGCTATGTTGGCGGTGACTGGCAGATCGCCGTCGCCCGCGACGCGCAGCTGTCCGGCTTCTATGAGGATCTCAAGGGTCTCAGCCCCAACGCCGTCCTGACCCGTGATCAGGCCGCGCAGATGATCTACAATGCGGTCGTCGCCGACATGATCAAGAAGACCCCCACCCTGAACATCACCACCGGCACCATTCAGTATACCTATGAGCCCGATCCCACCAAGAGCCTGCTGAGCGAGACCTTCGGCGCTTACAAGGTCGAGGGCGAGGCTTATGACAACGAGTTCATGTCCGGCACCGGCATGAAGGGCAAGACCAGCATCATCCTCAGCAACGGCGCTGAGATCCCCAACACCTGGGCCACCGGCAACTCTCTTACCTTCAATGTTGACACCGGCGCGAACGAGCTCGGCAAGAGCGTCACGCTGTATGTCAGGCTCTACAAGTCCAACCCCAACAACGCTGACAAGGCGACCGTTCTCGGCTCCGTGTTCGTGAACGACAACAACGACATCTTCACCACCGGCGACCAGATCAAGGCCGACAAGATCGAGAAGAAGCTCAAGGAGCAGGGTCTCAAGCTCGGCGCCAGCGCTGATGTCATGACCAACTTCAACTGGGACGCGGACAACGATAATTCTACCGATACCGTCGGCAGCTATGCCGCTCTCGCTGCCCTGACCGGCAACGGCATCGAGGTCTCCTTCGTTGACCTTGACGGCGACGGCTACATCGACAATGTCCTCGTGCTCGAGATGAGCTTCGGTAAGGTCACCTCCGCTTCCACCAAGGGCGATGGCCTGCTGAATGTCACCAAGCTCGGCAACAAGGGCAATGCTATCCACGAGAATGAGGCGAACGACAAGGTCGCTGACTTTGCTGACCTCGATCTCGCGAAGGGCGACTATGTGAAGTACATCTATGTCGACGGCTCCGATATGTATTATGTCGCGAAGGCCGAGGGCAAGACCGTTTCCGTCGTCTCCACCATCGGTGAGGTCGGCAACGACGGCGGCAAGTTCGTCGCTGACGCCACCTACAAGAAGTCCACGCTGACCACCAACCTGAACGATAATAACGACACTACCCTGCCCACCGCGGTTGAGGTCGGCAAGGACGCTGTTGTCTATCTCGATGACTATGGCTATGTCCTCTATGTCACCGAGGTCGAGTCCACCACCACCTACCTGATGATCGAGAAGGCTCAGGCGACCAACTGGGGCGACGGCGTTGAGGCGAAGGTCCTCCTCTCCGACGGCACCAAGAAGACCGTTCAGATCGCCGAGATCGACAATACCAAGATCAATGCGTCCAACGCAAGCACGCAGGCGGGCACGCTTGATGGCACCAATTACAACGGCGCTACTCCCGCCAGTATCAAGATCTACAGCTACACCGTCAAGGCCAATGGCGACTATGTCCTGACCACGGCGACCACCGACTATAATAAGATCGTTGCCGGTGTTACCATCACTGCTATCCTCAGCAAGAAGAACCCGACCCTGAGCTTCGATGTGGCTTCCACGAACAGCACGCTCTATGCCGATAACACCACCCCGTTCGTGGTCAAGGACGGCAGCAACATCAGCTTCTACACCGGCATCAACAATGTTCCCACCCGCACCAATGGCGCGCTTACCGGTGAAGATGTTTCTATGTACGCTGTGAAGAACGCGAATGACACGTTCGCCAGCATCGTGTTCGTCTTCGGCGGCAAGGGCTCGACCAGCTCCAGCAACTTCATCTACTTCCTCAGCGATTATCCCACCGTCACCAAGGACGAGAAGGGCAACAAGGTCTACACCTATGATGTCGTCCGTGACGGCGAGCAGACCACCGTTGTTGCCGACAGGGTCGACCGCGTGATCAAGGCCGGTCTGTATAATGTCACCTTCACCGGCAATGAGGTCACCGGCGTCAGCACTGCCGCTGTTGCGCAGAACATGGTGCCCGTTGCTGCTGCGAGCCTGACGAGCAGCTCCACCTCCGAGGGTGTTGTGAACGGCTACTTCTACAACGAGCAGACCAAGTTCTTCAGCATCAAGGACGGCAAGATGACCGAGGCGAGCGCTGAGGACATCATCACCGAGGGCCTCAAGAGAGACATGATCTCCATCGTTCTCGGCGGCTCCGAGGCTCCCACCACCGCGAAGTACGTCTTCATCGAGTATGATAGCGACGGCACGATGCCCATGGCTGCTAATGTGACAACCGATGCCGGCATCAAGGCTCTGGAGAACGGTATCTACACCGCGACCAACACTGCCCTCACCGGTGCCCTGAGCGGTTCCACCGCTGATCAGCTTAAGGCTGGCGATATCCGCGTCGTGAAGTTCGAGGGTATCGGTTCGGACTCCACATACACCCTGAGGGTTTGGAACATCGAGGATGCGAGCGATGTGTACTATGAGGGTACGACCACTACGCTCACTGCTAGCTCCCCCGATAACCACTTCATCTTCTTCAATGTGAAGCCTGTGACCTGGGGCTGCGACTTCTCTGTCTGCACCGAGTATCGCCAGCAGGTTGACTGGCCTGCCGGCGTGTACGCCTACAGCGTCACCGCTGCTGACGGCACCGTTTGCGCCACCGGCAACCTGAGCATCTAAGCTCCGCTGTCGCACAGCAATACCCTCTGCTGAAAAGCAAAAAAAGAAAGGCTCCGAAAGGAGCCTTTCTTTTTTGCCTGTCAACGGAAGGCGGCGTAAAGGTAAACCTCATTTTGCACATTGGCATAGTCGCGCAGCAGGCGGAAGCCGTTCGCGGTGAGCTCGGCAACGGGATATTGCTCCAGTCCGAGCACGCGGCCGCGCATGATGATGCCGCCGTACACCCAGCCGTTGTGCTCCGTGCGCCCCTGCTGCGTGCACAGCAGCACGAGCTTCGGCTGAAAGCCGAGGTTGATCTCGCGCGGGTAGGTGGCGTCGCCGGTGTAGGTGCCGGTGACAATGCCGATCGCGGCGATGGCGTCGGCGTTGGTTTTGAGCGCTGTGTCGAGCTTGGCGGTCATGTCGTTGAAGGTGCTCATCATCACGCGATCGGTGCTTTCCCATTTCGGGAGCTGATAGTTTTGGGTTTGGGTCATGGTGTTGTCTCCTTTGATTTGTGCCGCAAAGCGGCGAATTTTTCGCGCGGTTTTCGCGCGGGTTTTTCGCGCGGCGGGGGTGTCCCCGCGGCGCGCCGCGAAGCCGCGCGCCGGTGGTAAGTCTTTTTCTCACGGCGCGCAGAATTCGCGAATTACCCTCAGGGGTAATTCGCCGTTTTGGTGACCGCGGGAGTGCAACGAGGGCAAAAAAATTTCCGCCCGAGAGGGCGGAAATTTTTTGCGGCTCAACGGGTGAGGGCGTCCAGCTCATCGACCAGCTCGCCGAAGAGCGCGAGCGCGGCGTTCACGGGCGCGGGGGTGGACATATCGACGCCCGCGAGCTTTAAGAGCGCGATCGGGTCGGCGCTGCACCCGCCGGAGAGGAAGCGCTTGTAGTCCGCGACGGCGGAGGCTCCCTCGCGCAGAATGCGGTCGGCGAGGGCGACGGCGGCGGAGAAGCCGGTGGCGTACTGGAAGACATAGTAATTGTAGTAGAAGTGCGGAATGCGCGCCCACTCGAGGGCGATCTCGGCGTCGCTCGTCATGTCGGGGCCGAAGTAGAGGCGGTTGAGCGCGAGGTATTTTTCGCCGAGGGCGTCGGCGGTCAGCAGCTCGCCGCGCTCGGACATCTTCCCCAGCTCGCGCTCGAATTCGGCGAACATCGTCTGGCGGTAGACGGTGTCTTTGAACTGGTCGAGGAAGTGATTGATGAGGTAGGCGCGCGTGCGGCGGTCGGTGGTCTTTTGAAGGAGGTGGCGCATGAGGAGGACCTCGTTGCAGGTCGAGGCGACCTCGGCGACAAAGATGACATAGTCGCTCGTGCAGACGGGCTGGTGCTTGGTGCTCAGGTAGCTGTGGAGCGCGTGACCCATCTCGTGGGCGATGGTGAACATACTGTCGAGGTCGTCGACCTGATTCAGCAGGACATAGGGGTGCGGGCGCGCCGCGCCGGAGGAGTAGGCGCCGCTGCGCTTGCCCTCGTTCGGGTAGACATCGAGCCAGCGGTGGTCGAAGCCCTCGCGCAGCATCGCGGTATAGTCCTCGCCGAGGACGGCGAGGGCGTCGAGGACGGTCTCCTTCGCCTGCTCGAAGGAGATCTCCTCCGCCGCGTCGGGGACGATGGGCGTGTAGACATCGTACATACGCAGCTCGTCCACGCCGAGGAGACGCTTGCGGAGGGAAACATAGCGGTACATCTTGTCGAGGTTCGCGTGGACGCTTTCGATGAGGCTGTCGTAGACGCTGACCGGAACCTCGGTCGCGTCGAGCGCGGCGGCGATGGTCGAGGGGTACTTGCGCGCGGCGACATAGAAGCGGAGCTGCTTGAACTGCGCGTCGAGCGTCGCGGCGAGGGTGTTGCGATAGCCGCCGAGGGTCGCGTAGTAGGTCTCGAAGGCGTTGCGGCGCAGCGTGCGGTCGGGCGACTGGAGGAGGGGGACGAAGGTCGCGTCGGTGAGCGGGTGGGACTGCCCCGCGCTGTCGGTCACGGCGGGGAAGTGCAGGTCGGCGTTGTGGAACGCGCCGAAGATGGTGTCGGGGCTGTCTGCCATCTCGCCCGAGAGGGCGAGCAGCGCCTCGCACTCGGGGGAGAGGATATGCGCGGCGCGGCGGCGAATTTTCTCGATCGGGCGGCGGTAGACCTCAAGCTCCGGCTGCTCGGCAAAAAAGCGCGCGAGGGTATCGCCGTCGAGCGCGAGCAGCTCGCTCGCGGCGAAGGCACCCGCGCCGGAGAGTGCGACGGAGAGGTTCAGCGCCTTGCCGCGCAGATCCTGATAAAAGCCGTTCGCGGCGTCCTCGTCCGCCTTGCAGTTGGCGTAGCCGTAGAGCCTGCCGATGCGGACGGAGAGCGCGTCGTCGAGCTTCAGGTAGGCGAGGAGCGTCGCGGCGCTCTCACCGAGGCGGCCCCGATAGGCGGCGACCTCGTCGGCGCAGGGGCGGAGAGAATCGTACTCTTCGCGCCATGCCTCGTCGGAGGGGAAAATGTCGGTGAGGTCCCAGGTGGACTCGACGGGGACCTCGCTGCGTTTTAAGATGGGCTTGGACATAAGGATACCTCCAAAATTCATTCCCCCTTATTATGCGCAAAAAGAGAGCGGCGCGCAAGCCTTTTTTGCCTGCGCGCCGCGGTTTGTATGCTTAGCTGATCCACGATGCTCCGATGGTCGGCTCGCCCCACGCGCCGGTGCCGTCCTGCACGGCGGTGGCAGTGAAGCCGTAGGCACCGAGCGCCGAGCGCCATTTGCTCGCCTCAAGGCTCACCGCATTTTTGGCGAGCATGGGGAGGTAGAAGATCGCGTCCTCGTCCTCTGTGAGCGTGAAGAGCACGCCGCTGTCCCACTGCGGGAAGCCGCCCTCCTCCGTGCCGGAGATATAGCCCTCCTCGACGAGCTCGGCGTAGCTGAGCTCCAGTACCTCCGCGCCGTGGGACTGTGCGAAGGTCCACGCCACCGCGCTGCGCTCGGCGGGGGCGAGCGAGGTTTCGGAGAGGTCGACGCTCACATAGTCAACGCCCGTGCTGTTGAGCCCCTCGTCCTCGCCCCAAAGCTCCTCGAGAATGGCGAGGTAGAACGCGCAGCGGTCGTCGAACTCGTCGGGCAGGACGGTCACGCGCGTGACGCCGCCGCAGCGTGCGGGGTAAGTCTCCATGATGTCACCGTTGAAGCCGACCTCGATCATCGCGCCGGCGGTCGGCACGGTGATGTTCGCTTCAGAAGATGATACCGCGGTGCCGTCACCCCGGCGCATCAGCAGCTCCACGCCGTCCGTGGAGAGGTCGTAGATGTCGGGATACTCTGAATCGACGCTTGCGATGAGCAGGCTGCTGCCGTTCGAGGCGACCACGCGGCAGCGCATCGTCGCGGCAGGCTCCTCGGCGGAAAGCATCTGCGTACCGCCGTCTGGCTCGTCTGCGAGGCAGGGATCGCCCGTCTCGCCTGCGCCGCAGCCGGCGAGCAGGGTACAGAAGAGGGCGAGGATCAGCAGCAGGGAAAGGCTCTTTTTCATGGGAAGGTTCCTCCTTTATTCGGTCTCTGCTTTTTTGGACGAGAAAAAGGAAAATTTTGTTCCCGTTTTTCCGAAAAAATTTTTCCGGAAAATGGCTTGACATTCCACCGGAAAGGTGGTATTTTAACTTTTCTTGTTCAGGCGGGCGCGCGAGGGCTTGAAGAAAAAGCCGCGCTGTGCTATGCTGAGGGCAGGAAGAGAAAAGGAGGACGCTCCTATGGATATACGGCCTTATGCCGTCGTGGTCGGCGGCGTGAACATCGACATCGGCGGGCGGAGCATCGCGCCGCTCGTGGCGGGGGATTCGAACCCCGGACACATTCGCACGAGCCTCGGCGGTGTGGGACGGAACATCGCCCACAACCTCGCGCTGCTCGGCGCGGAGGTGAAGCTCATCACCGCACTCGGGGAGGACGACAACGCGCGGCGTGTCGAGGAATCCTGCCGCGCGCTCGGCATCGACCTTGCGGAGAGCCTGCGCGTCGCGCACGGCGCGACCTCGACCTATCTGTTTCTCGCGGATCACAACGGCGACATGGCGCTCGCGATGAGCGACATGGCGATCTATGAAAATCTGACGAGCGCGTTTCTGGAGACGAAGCTCGCTGTGCTCAACGCCGCTGCGCTCGTCGTGCTGGACACGAATCTGCCGGAGGAGAGCATTTGCTATCTCGCCGAGCACTGCACCGCGCCGCTTTTTGCCGACCCCGTGTCGGCGGCGAAGGCGGGGAAGCTGCACGCCGTGCTCGGGAAGCTCCACACGCTCAAGCCGAACCGCATGGAGGCGGAGCTTCTCTCGGGCGTGACGGTCACGGACGAGGCAAGTCTGCGCCGCGCGGCGGAAACGCTGCTCGCGACAGGACTGGAGCGCGTGTTCATCTCGCTGGGCGCGGACGGTGTGCTCGCCGCCGACCACGCGCAGATGCTCCACATCGCCAATCCCCCCGCGCGCATGGTCAACACCACCGGCTGCGGCGATGCTTTTATGGCGGCGGTCGCCCGCGCGTCGCTCGACGCTCTGCCTTTGGAGGAGACTGCCAAGCGCGGCCTTGCCGCCTCCGCGCTCGCGATGGAGAGCGCTGACACCATCAATCCCGCCATGAGCCTTGCCGCCGTGACGGAGAGGATATAAGAATATTTTGATAAAGGAGTTTTCACCATGAACCGTTATCTTGACATTGCCCCCGAAGTGAAGGAAGCCCTTGACGCCGGCAAGCCCGTCGTCGCGCTCGAGTCCACCATCATCTCCCACGGTATGCCCTATCCGCAGAATGTGGAGACCGCGCTCAAGGTCGAGGCCATTATCCGCGAGTGCGGCGCTGTCCCCGCGACCATCGCCATCATCGGCGGCCGCCTGAAGGCGGGCCTCTCCCACGAGGAGATCGACTACCTCGGCAAGACCGGCGCGGGCATTCCCAAGGCCAGCCGCCGCGACCTGCCCGTGCTCGTCGCGCAGGGCAAGGACGGCGCCTGCACCGTGACCACCACCATGATGATCGCCGACATGGCGGGCATTCGCGTCTTTGCCACCGGCGGCATCGGCGGCGTGCATCGCGGCGCGGAGACCACGATGGACATTTCCGCCGACCTCGAGGAGCTTGCGAGCACGCCGGTCATGGTCGTGTGCGCGGGCGCGAAGTCCATTCTCGACCTCGGCCTGACGCTCGAATATCTGGAGACGCACGGCGTCACGGTCGTCGGCTACGGCACCGAGGAGCTGCCCGCGTTCTACACCCGCGCCTCCGGCTTTGGTGTGGATTACCGCATGGATTCCCCCGCTGAGCTTGCCAAGGCGTTCCATGTCAAGCGTGAGCTGGGTCTGCGCGGGGGTCTGCTCGTGACGAATCCCATTCCCGAGGAGTACGCGATGGATAAGGCGACCATCGACCGCGCCATCGCCGAGGCTGTCGAGGAAGCGAAGGCGAACGGGATCCACGGCAAGGAGACCACGCCCTTCCTGCTCGCGAAGATCAAGGACCTCACCGGCGGTGACAGCCTCGATTCCAATATTCAGCTCGTCTACAACAATGCCCGCCTCGCCTCCGCCGCGGCGGTGGAGCTCGCGAAGCTCGGCTAAATATAATGAAAGAGCTGTTTCTGCCCGAAGCGTCGAACGACGCGACGCTCGCCTACATCGGCGGCGCGGACGGCCCGACGGCGATCTTCGTCACGGGGAGCCTGTGGCCCATCGCGCTCTATCTGCTGGCGATCAACCTGCTCGCCTTCGCCGTCTACGGCTGGGACAAGTGGCGCAGCAAGGCGCGCGGCGCGCGCCGCGTACCGGAGAAAACGCTCTTCCTGCTCGCGCTGCTTGGCGGGAGCCTCGGCGCGGTCGCCGGAATGCGCATCTTTCACCACAAAACGCGCCACTGGTATTTTAAGTACGGCCTGCCCGCGATCCTGCTCGTGCAGCTCGCGCTCGCGACGTATCTCTGCGGCGTAGTTTGAAAAAGAAAAGGAGCCGAAGCGTGTGCCTCGGCTCCTCGTTTTTTGGTGGCGTTCAGTTCTTCGACCAGAGCGTTTTTTGCGCGTGCGCGCAGATGGCATCATAGCTCTGCTGGCTGATGTCGTGCTCAATGCGGCAGGCGTCCGCCTCGGCGGTCTCACTGTCCACGCCGAGCGCGACGAGAAAGGCCGTGAGCGTTTTGTGGCGGTCGAGCATTTTGGAGGCGACCGCCATGCCGTCGGCCGTCAGGGTGATGAGCCCGTCCTTATCCATGGTGATGTGCCCGCTCTCCTTCAGCCGGCGCGTGGCGTAGGTCACGCTCGGCTTCGTCACGCCCAGATGCTCGGCGACATCGATGGAGCGAATGTAGCCGTGGCGGAGCTGCATCATCAGCATAGACTCCAGATAATCCTCCGACGCGCGTAAGATCTCCATACAAAATGCACCGTCCTCTCCCTTGGATTCTCTTTAGGTTAACACACTTTAACCAAAAATGCAAGAAGGAAAAATATTTCCCAAAAAGAGGTTGACAGATAGGATTAGAGGTGTTAAACTACATCATGGTTAAAGGGTGTTAACCCTATGACCGTTCTTTATTCACGATCGGTTAATCAAATTTAACCGCGCAGATCCGGGAGGGGAGTTTATGATGCCGCTTGCACTGGCCGACATCGGCGAGGAAAATGTGATCCGCAAGATCGGCGGAAGTCCCGAGATGCGCAAGCACTTGGAGGATCTGGGCTTCACCGCGGGCGGGACGGCGACGGTGGTCGCGGCGCTCGGCGGGAATGTCATCGTGAAGGTGAAGGAATCCCGCGTGGCCATCAGTGAAGAGATGGCGCGCCGGATCATGGTATGAGCAGTCTTCATTTTTTAGTTTTGGATAAAAGGAGAGAGGAAGCATGAAAACGCTGCGAGAGGTCAAGATCGGCGAAACGGTCAAGGTCGTCAAGCTGCACGGCGAGGGCCCCATCAAGCGCCGCATCATGGATATGGGCATCACCCGCGGCACTGAGGTGTATGTCCGCAA
The DNA here is from genome assembly GCA_964455915.1 of uncultured Oscillibacter sp. Taxonomy (GTDB): domain Bacteria; phylum Bacillota; class Clostridia; order Oscillospirales; family Oscillospiraceae; genus Hominicoprocola. Next base: position 10,201 of record CAYWAS010000035.1, read on the forward strand.
GGTCGCGCCTCTGGGCGACCCGATGGAGGTCACGGTGCGCGGCTATGAGCTGAGCTTGCGTAAGGCGGACACCGAAATGATCGAGGTCGAGTAAAGGAGTTTATTTTCCGTATAGGTTAAGTCTATTTAACCAAAAGGAGTGGTAAGAAAATGGAAAAGCAGATCAAAATTGCCCTTGCGGGCAACCCCAACAGCGGCAAAACGACGCTCTTCAACGCGCTCACCGGTTCGAACCAGTTCGTCGGCAACTGGCCGGGCGTGACGGTGGAGAAGAAGGAGGGCAAGCTCAAAAAGCATGACGATGTGGTCATCATGGACCTTCCCGGCATCTACTCGCTCTCGCCCTACACGCTCGAGGAGGTCGTGGCAAGAAACTACCTCATCGGCGAGCGCCCCGACGCGATCTTGAACATCATCGACGGCACGAACCTGGAGCGTAACCTCTACTTAACGACGCAGCTCACCGAGCTGGGCATTCCCGTGGTCATCGCCATCAACATGATGGATATTGTCAGAAAGAACGGCGACCAGATCAACATTCCCGAGCTCTCCCGCGCGCTCGGCTGCGAGATCGTGGAGATCTCCGCGCTCAAGGGCGACGGCGTGATGCAGGCGGCAGAGGCTGCCGTGAAGGCGGCGTCCGGCGCGAAGACCGTGCCGATGCACACCTTCTCCGGTCCTGTGGAGCACGCGCTCGCGCACATCGAGGAGGCGGCGGTCCACAGCCTGCCGCTCGAGCAGCAGCGCTGGTATGCAGTCAAGATCTTCGAGCGCGACGACAAGGTGCTCGAGCAGCTCACGATCCCCGCCGAGACGATGCAGCACATCGAGTCCGACATTCAGGCGGCGGAGACCGAGCTCGACGACGATGCCGAGAGCATCATCACCAACGAGCGCTATGTCTACATCGCCGGCATCATCAAGGGCTGCTACAAGAAAAAGAACCGCGGCGCGCTGACCACCTCGGATAAGATCGACCGCGTGGTCACGAACCGCTGGCTGGGCCTTCCGATCTTCGCGCTCGTGATGTATATGGTCTACTACCTCGCCATGGTCACCGTCGGCGCGGCGGCGACCGACTGGGCGAATGACGGTCTCTTCGGCGACGGCTTCCACCTCTTCGGTATGGACGGCGGCTACGCCGAGATCTCCGAGGAGTATGCCGGTGCGGCGACCATCGTTGACGGCTACGACACCTATGTCGAGCTCAACGGCGAGCCGACCGGCGACAGCTTCACCTACGAGGTGGAGGACGAGGAGACGCTGGAGATCTCCGAAGAGACTGCCACCATCGCCGATTACGAGGCGGCGCTTGCCACGATCGAGGAGATCGGCGATGAGCCCGATCCCGCGGACTACGGCACCTGGGTGCCGGGCGTTCCGGTGCTCGTCGGCAATGCGCTCGAGAGCGTCGGCTGCGCCGACTGGCTCAGCGGCCTGATCCTCGACGGTATCGTCGGCGGCGTGGGCGCGGTGCTCGGCTTTGTGCCGCAGATGCTCGTTCTGTTCCTGCTGCTCGCCTTCCTCGAAGCCTGCGGCTATATGGCGCGTATCGCCTTCGTTCTCGACCGCGTGTTCCGCAAGTTCGGTCTCTCCGGCAAGAGCTTTATCCCGATGCTCGTCGGCACGGGCTGCGGCATTCCCGGCATCATGGCCTCGCGCACCATCGAAAATGAGCGCGACCGCAAGATGACCATTATGACCACGACCTTTATCCCCTGCGGCGCAAAGGTTCCCTTCATCTCCATGGTCGCGGGCGCGATCTTCGGCGGCGCCGCGTGGGTGGCGACCTCCGCCTACTTCATCGGCATGGCTGCGATCATTCTCTCGGGCATCATGCTCAAGAAGACCAAGATGTTCTCCGGCGAGCCCGCTCCCTTCGTCATGGAGCTGCCCGCCTACCACATGCCGACGCTCGGCAATGTCCTCCGCTCGATGTGGGAGCGCGGCTGGAGCTTCATCAAGAAGGCCGGCACGATCATTCTGCTCTCCACCATCGTTATCTGGTTCATGACCTACTTCGGCTGGGTCGACGGCGCGTTCGGTATGCTCTCCGATGAGCAGCTCGACGCTTCGATCCTCGCCAAGCTCGGCGGGCTCATCGCGTGGATCTTCGCGCCTCTCGGCTGGGGCAACTGGCAGGCGGCTGTCGCCTCCATCACCGGCCTTGTGGCGAAGGAGAACATCGTCGGTACGCTCGGTGTCCTCTACGGCGGCGGAGATGCCACCGTGTACGAGGCGCTCGGCACTGCCTTCACCACCGTGAGCGGCTATTCCTTCCTGGTCTTCAACCTGCTCTGCGCGCCCTGCTTCGCCGCCATCGGCGCGATCAAGCGCGAGATGAACAACCGCAAGTGGACCTGGTTCGCCATCGGCTATCAGTGCATCTTCGCTTACGCCTGCGCCCTGATGGTCAACCAGTTCGGCAAGGCCGTCACCGGCAGCCTGAGCGCCATCGGTCTTGTCGCCGCCATCGCGGTGCTCGCGGGTATGCTCTACCTGCTCTTCCGCCCCTACAAGGAGGCCGACAAGTTGACCACCAAGGTCTGATTTCACACCCACCCCATTTGATTGATATTTTCTTCCGAAGGAGTTGATTTTCCATGCTGAGCTGGATGACCGCAAATCTGGCCACCATAGTGATCTCTGCTGTCTTGCTTGCCATTGTCACCTTCATTTCTCTCTATCTGATCCGGCAGAGAAAACGGGGAAAGTCCTCCTGCGGCTGCGGCTGCGCACACTGTGCCATGAACGGCAAGTGCCACGGCGGTCAGTGAGCAGACAAGGGGAGACGCTCCCGCGTCTCCCCTTCCATTCCCCAAAATAAGGAGGAGCGGCATGATCGAAACGACGATCACCATTGACGGCATGATGTGCTCGATGTGCGAAGCGCACATCTGCGATGTGCTGCGCGGCAGCTTTCCGGTGAAGAAGGCGAGCGCGTCCCACCGTAAGGGGCACGCGGTCGTTCTCTCCGAGCAGCCGCTCGACGAGTCCGCGCTGCGCGCTGCCGTCGCCAAAACCGGCTACACCGTCACGGCGGTGGAGACGAGGGAGACTGAAGCCGGAAGAGGGCTGTTCGGCTTCCTCAAAAAATGAAAGATACCTCACATCTCTTCTCTGTAGAGAGGGGCGTCTGCCGTCGGCAGACGCCCCTCTCGCTTTTTTATTCCGCGCTGCGTTTGATCGGGCGGATATACTTGAAATACTGCCCGGGGTTAAAGTGGAAGTAGGTGATGCGCCCGGGCGTTTCGGTGTCGAGCGCGCAGTGTGCGGCGGCGTAGTCGAAGGAGCGCATCGCCTCCTCGACTTTTTCCTCCACCGTGCGGCACTCCTGCTCATAGTCGAAGGGGCCGTGCTCAAAGACGAGATATTCCCCCTCGGGAATGTCGGTGAGGAGCATCTGCGGCGGGACGGGACCCGCGTAGTCCGCGTCGAGGCGCACGCCGTAGCACTCCGTGCGCAGGTAGCCCCAGTCGCACAGCCGACCCGTGGCGTCGTTGAGGTAGCCCATGACCTGACCGGCGTACTCGCTGCCGTCGTGATCGTCGAGCTTCCCCTTGATGCTCTCGAGCAGTCCGCAGATCGTGTCGCAGTCCTGACCGGGGATCAGCGCCTGCTTCTGCCAGAAGTCCCAGTAGCCGTTGCTCTCGCGGTTTTCGATGTGCAGGAATTTGTGTGCGGGGATCGTGACAAAATAGGTTTTCACGCCGTTTGTTGATTTGACCATACCGATCTCTCCTAAACCAAGAAAGTAGCGGTCAAAGGGGTGGATCTTTGTGCGCAGGACGACCGGCCTCGGCGCGCGGCGGTAGGCACTCGGCGTGATGCCGTAGGCTCCCTGAAAGGCGCGGGTGAACGCCTCGTGCGAGGAAAAGCCGTAGTCGAGCGCGATGTCGAGCAGCCCGCGCTCGCTGTCGCGCACCTCGCGCAGAGCGAGGGCGAGACGGCGCAGACGCAGATAATCCCGCAGCGGCATTCCGGAGATCTCACGGAAGCGCCGCGTGGTGTGGTATTCCGAGTAGCCGAGCGTCTCGGCAAGAGCGCGCAGCGTGAGCGCTGCGTCGTCGTGCGCGAGAATGCTCTCGTCGATGCGGTCTACGACCTGCTGGATCAGCCTGTGCCATTCGTACATCGATCTTCCCCCTGTCTGTCCGCTCCGGGAGAGAGTATAGCGCGTCGTGCGCCGCGCCGCTTGATTTGACTTGCGAAGCGTTACGCTTCCTGCGGCGGGAGCTGCGCGAGCAGGGCGAGCTGATAGAAGGCGACCGCGCTCGCGGCGGCGACATTGAGCGAATCGACACCGTGCGTCATCGGAATGCGCACGGTGTAGTCGCACGCGGCGATGGTGGACGCGGCAAGGCCGTCGCCCTCGGTGCCAAGCACGACGGCGAGCTTTTCCGCGCGCACGAGCCGCGCGTCGTGCAGCGGGAGGGAGTCCTCGCGCAGCGCCATGGCGACCGTGCGAAAGCCGAGCGCGCGCAGCCGCGCAGACCAGTCCGCCTCGGCGGGGAGGACCGTCCACGGCACCTGAAAGACCGTCCCCATGCTCACGCGGACGGCGCGGCGGTAGAGCGGGTCGCTCGACGCGCTCGTGAGCAGCACGGCGTCCATGCCGAGAGCGGCGGCGGAGCGGAAGATCGCGCCGACATTCGTGGGGTTCATCACATCTTCAAGCACCGCAATGCGGCGCGCGTTTTGGCAGACCTCTTCTATCGAGGGGAGAGGGCGGCGGCGCATGGCGCAGAGCATTCCGCGCGTGAGCGGAAAGCCGGTGAGCTGCTTTAAGACTTCGAGCGGCGCGGTATAGACGGGCGTGCCCTCACAGCGCGCGAGCAGCTCGCGCGCCTGCGTTTCCACATGGCGCGGCTCCATCAAAAAGGAGACGGGCGCGTAGCCCGCGTTCAGCGCGCGCTCGATGACCTTGGGGCTTTCGGCGATGAAGAGACCCTGCGAAAGATCCTCGCGGCAGACGAGCTGGTTTTCCGTCAGGCGGGCGTAGACATCGAGCGCGGGGTCGGAAAAGTCGGAAATGGGGAGCAGGTTCGGCATGGGCAGGCCGCCTTTCTTTCGTGGTGGCAACAGTATAGCCGATTTTTCGCGGCATTTCAACCGAAAAGCCGCGTGGCCGCGGCGAGCGCGAGCGGAATGCCCGCGAGCGCCTGTATGAGCTTCCCCGCAAGGCAGCGCCGCGCGGAAAGTCCGCTGCCCGCGAGCATCGCGCGCGTCTGCGCGTGGACGCTCAGCCCGCCCCAGTTCATGATGACGGCGCAGAGGACGAAGCCCTCGCGCGTGGGCGGGAGGGCAGTGACGCCGTTCGTCATCTCGACGAAGCCGAAGAGCGCAGCGCGCGCCGTCGGCGGCAGCGCGGCGAGCAGAGGAAGCTGCGCGGCGAGACGCAGCAGCACCATGAAAAAGACCACGAAGCCGCACACGCTCCACACGGCGGAAAAGGAGCTTTGCACGGCGGCGGGCAATGCTTCGCCGAGGCGGAAGGACTTCGCGCGCACGATCTTCGCGCGGCGCGCGGCGCGCGCGAGCGGGCGGCGCAGGAGAAGTCCCGCAAGGAGCGCGGAGAGTGCGTGAATGAGATAGAGATATGCGCCCGCACGGACGCTGCCGAACACAGCGCTGCCGCACACGCCGAGGAAAAAGCCGGGGCCGGAGTTGTTGCAGAAGGCAAGGAGCTGCTCCGCCTCATCGCGGTCGATCGTGCCGTGCGCGCAGAGCTCCGCGACCGTCCGCGCCCCGACGGGATAGCCGCCGAGCAGTCCGAGCAGCAGCGCGCTCGCGCCCGCGCCGCTCACGCCGAAGAGCGGAGCCATGAGAGGTGCGAGCAGACGCGAAAAGAGCCGCGGCACGCTGCTTTGCACCACGAGCGAGGAGAGGACGAAAAACGGGAAGAGCGAGGGAATGACCGTCTCAAAGCACAGTGCGAGCGCGTCCTGCGCGGCGGCGGCGCTCTCGGCGGGAAAGCACACCAGTCCCGCGCCGACGAGCAGCAGAAAACCGAGCGCCGCGCCCTCCTGCCATGTCCGCATCGCCTCGCCCCCTTCGGGAAACGATATGCGCGCGGCGCGGGCTTCATGCGGCGAAAAAGGGGAGCCGCCCGCAGGCAGCTCCCCTTTGCTTCGATTTTTACAGCTCGTAGTCCACGGCGACGCGGTCGACGCGGATCGCCTTGCACAGCGCGCTCACGGCCTTGTGGCGCGGATCGTCGCGATAGGCGGCAACATCGTCCATGCTCTCAAACTCGGCGCAGAGTACCGCGTCGTAGTTGCTCTCGGGACCGACATTGCGCGCGACCTTCGCGCTTTTGATCTGGGGGATCACCCCATAGAGCCCTGCGAGACGCGTGAGGAATTCCTCCTGCTCGCGCTCCGTGCCCTCGCGGAACTTCCACATCACGATATGGCGGATCATCTGGCGTTGTAGACCTCAATGGCTTTCTTGAGGATATCCATGGCGCGCTCGATCTTGTCGCACTCGAGGACATACGCCATGCGGACCTCGTTGAGACCCTTGCCGGGGGTGGCGTACATCGGTGCGCCGGGGGCGAACATGACGGTCTCGCCGTTGTCGTCGAACTCCTCAAGAAGCCAGCGCTGGAAGTCGTCGGCATTCTCCACGGGCAGCGCGGCCATCAGGTAGAACGCACCCTTCGGGCACTCGAAGATAACGCCGGGGATCTCGCCGAGCTTGCGCACGAGCGTGTCGCGGCGCTTTTTGTACTCGTCGCGCACGGCGGCGAAATACTCGGGGCCGACGGTGTAGAGGTTCGCGGACGCGACCTGATCGAGCGTTGCGACCGAGAGGCGGGACTGGCAATACTTGAGCGCATGACCGAGGAGCTCCTTATTCTTCGTGATGAGGCAGCCGATGCGCGCGCCGCAGGCGGAGAAGCGCTTGGAGACCGTGTCGATGACAACGATATTCTCGGGGGCTTCGGTCGCGTAGGAGCCGAAGGACTGCAGCGGCTCGCCGCCATAGACGAACTCGCGGTACGCCTCGTCACCGATGAGGAAGAGGTCATACTTCCTGGCGAGGTCGACGAGCATCTTCATCTCCTCGTCGGTCAGCACGACGCCGGTGGGGTTGCCGGGGTTCGTGACCATGATCGCGCGGGTGTGCTCGGTGATGAGCGGCTCGATCTTTGCGCGCTCGGCGTAGTGATAGCCCTCCTCGGGGCAGGTGGGAATGGGCGTGATGGACGCGCCGCAGGTGCGCACCATCGTATTGTAGTTGGGATAGAACGGCTCGGGAATGAGGATCTCGTCGCCATCGTCGAGAATGCACTGGAGCGTGATGGACAGCGCCTCGCTGCCGCCGGTAGTGATGTAGATCTCGCTCTTATCAAAGTGCATATCGAGCTTATCGTAGTAGCCCTGAATGGCGTCGATCAGCGCGGGGATACCGGGGGAGGGCGCGTATTCGAGCACGGGCTGCTCGAAGCTGCGGATCGCCTCAAAGAAAGCGGGAGGGGTCTGCACATCGGGCTGACCGATGTTGAGGTGATAGACCTTGATGCCGCGGGCCTTGGCTGCCACCGCATAGGGGTGGAACTTACGCATGGGGGACTGGCCGCACTTTTCGACCTTGCTGGAAAACTTCATCGTCATTTCCTCCTCAAAAAAGATAAAACAATATAAAGAATGCGGGGAATGCATGGTTATCCACATAAAAAAGTATATACCGAACGGAAACGAAAAACAAGCCCGACGGGTGACAAAAGAAGAAAGCGCTTCTTATGAAAAATGACCAAGCGCGCCGCTTTCCGCCTCGCTCTCACCGAAGACTTCGATGCCGTGGGCGCGCAAAAGCTCCGCCGTCACGCCGTTGCCCACGGTGAGCGCGCCGGTGAAGCTGCCGTCGTAAATTTCGCCGCTGCCGCAGCTCGGGCTGCGCTCTTTGAGGACGGCGGCGCGGACGCCCTCGCGCTGCGCGAGCTCCAGCGCGCACTGCGCGCCGCGGCGATACTCCGCCGTCACATCGCGCCCGTCGCGCGTCACGACACGCCCGCCCTGCCGCTCGCTCGGTGTGCGCGGGGTGGGAAGACCGCCCATCTCCTCGGGACAGACGGGGACGAGCTCAAAATTTTCCGCGAGCGCGCACACGGCGTCATTGCGCTTCGCTGCGCCGTCGTAGCGGCAGGGCGTGCCGAGCAGGCACGCGCTCACAAGGAGCTTCGGCTTCATCGTCCCACCTCCAGTTCTCGGCCGTTGAGCTGCGCGAAAACGAGCGTGTCGCCCTCGTAGCGGAGCTTGAGGAGAAAGAACGGCTCGTCGGAGTCGAGCAGGCGGAGGAAAATTTTGTCCCCCTCCCAGAGCGTGAGGGCGAGGAGGTCGCTCTTTTTGATCCATGCAAGCTCGCCCTCGTCGCACTCGCGCGGCGTGCCGGTGAAGCCGTCGGCGGTGAAGAGGTGCATATACTCCGTCTCATAAATATCCGAAACGAAGGTCACGATGCCGCGGCAGCGCCAGCTCGTGAGCGTCAGCCCCGTCTCCTCGAGCGTTTCGCGCAGGGCGCACTCGTCGGGCGACTCGCCCGCTTCGAACTTGCCGCCCACGCCGATCCATTTATCGTGGTTGAGGTCGTTTTCCTTTTTGGTGCGGTGGAGCATCAGATACTCCCCGCCGCGCTCGATGTAGACGAGCGTGGAGTTGAGCGCGCGAAAGCCGTTCGTTCCCATAGTCTGCCTCCTGAGATCGGTTTTTTACAGTATAAAAGCCGCGCGGGGAATTTGCAAGAGCGCGGGCAAGTTTTTGCCGCCACGCGCATAGGCTTCGGGTGAATACGATGAGGAGGCGGCGGACGATGGAAGCAAACGGAAGGGAATATCTGGCGCGTATGGCAGAGCTTTTCGACCTGCCCGGTGATGTGGCGGCGGGACTGAGCCATATCGAGCTGCTCGGAGACCGGCAGCTCCTGCTCGACGGGCACGAAGGTCTGCTCGCCTACGGGACGGAGCTGATCGATGTGAGCGTCGGCGGTGCGGTGCTGCGCATCACGGGCGCGGAGCTGACGCTCAAGGGCATGAGCGAGCGCGAGCTGCGCATCGCGGGGCGCATCGACGGCATGGAATTTCTGCGCTGACGGGAGGGCGAGAGCATGAAGCGAGCCGCAAGACTGCTGCGCGGCAGTGTGCGCGTGCGCGTGGAGAGCGACTTTCCCGAGCGGGTGCTCAATCTCTGCGGCGCGCACGGTATCCTCTTTTCGGAGCTGTGTCGGGAGAGTGCGCGGGCGCTCTCCTTCTCCCTGCGCGCTGCGGAGCGCAGGCGGCTCGAGGCGCTCCTTGCCCCGCTGGGCGTGACGCTCACGGTCGAGCGCGCGGAGGGCGTGCCGTTTTTCCTGCGCCGTCTGCGCCGACGCCGCGCGCTGCTCGCGGGACTTGCGGCGGTGGTGCTGCTCGTGCTGCTCAACTCCTTTTTTATCTGGGACATCGAGGTGAGCGGAAATGAGGCCGTGCCGTCGGAGAAGATCGTGCGCGTACTGGAGGAGCAGGGGCTGCGCCGCGGCAGCTTCGCCTACTCCTTCCGCCCGCGCGAGCTGTGCAACCGCGTGCTGCCGGAGCTTCCCGAGCTTGCGTGGCTGACGGTGAATGTGCGCGGCTGCCGCGCCTATATTCAGGTGCGCGAGCGCGTGGCGAAGCCGGAGATCGTCAACGAGAGCGAGAGCACGAACATCGTCGCCTCGCGCGACGCGATCATCACCGAGGTGCGCGCCTACGACGGAAAGACGCTCGTGCGCCGCGGCGCGACCGTCACGCAGGGGCAGCTCCTGATCTCCGGCGCGGTGGAGACCGAGAATGTTGAGCGCCCGAGCGTGGCGAGCCGCCTTGTCGCGGGACGCGGCGAGGTCTGGGGTCGGACCTGGTACGAGCTTTCCGCGAAGATCCCGCTCCAATATGAGCAGCTTTGCCGCGGCGGGGAGGAGGAGAACAGCTATGCGCTGCTTTTTGGCACAATGCGGGTAAAAATTGGTGCAAAAGGGAGTAGCAATTTACAGAGCGGTTGTGATACAATAATACATCAAACCAGACTCACGCTGCCCGGAGGCATGGCGCTGCCGCTCGTCTGGGAGAAGACGACGCGCTTCGCGGGCGAGCTGCGCACGGTCGAGCGCTCACGCGAGGAGGCTGAGGCGATCGGGAAATCGCTCCTCACCGACTACCTTCTCTCGCGCATCGACGGGACGATCACCACCGCGCGCGTGCGTTCGACAGAGCAGGGCGGGTGGCTGCTCGTCACGCTCTCGGCGGAGTGTCTGGAGCAGATCGGCAGGAGCGTGCCGATCTTAACGGAGGAATAAGCCCCTTTGCGCCATAGCGCGAAGGGGAGGGAAAGGACAGGCTTTCAGCCATGGAACAACGCATCAGCATCGAACGCCTTGAGCAGGCGGTCAATCTCTTCGGCTCGTTTGACGAGAATATTCGTCTGGTCGAGTCGGAATTTCATGTCACGGTCGCGAATCGCGAGGGCGAGCTGCGCGTGAACGGCGATGCGGAGGATACGATGCTCGCCTGCAAAGCGCTCAACGCGCTGCTCACGCTCTCGAACCGCGGCGAGCCGATCAACGAGCAGAATGTGCGCTATGTGATCGGTCTCACGCGCGCGGGACGGGAGGACAAGCTCGGCGAACTGACGCAAGATGTGATCTGCATCAGCGCCAAGGGCCGCCCCATCAAGCCCAAGACCATCGGACAGAAGGAGTATGTGGACTCGATCCTCGAAAATTCCGTCACGATCGGCGTCGGACCCGCGGGCACGGGCAAGACCTATCTTGCCGTCGCCGCGGCGGTCGCGGCCTTCCGCGAGCGGAAGATCAATCGCATCATTTTAACGCGCCCCGCGGTCGAGGCGGGCGAGCGGCTCGGCTTCCTTCCGGGCGACCTCCAGAGCAAGGTCGACCCCTATCTCCGCCCGCTCTACGACGCGCTCTTTGATATGC
>CAYWAS010000036.1:0-19976 GCA_964455915.1 uncultured Oscillibacter sp.
AGTACCTTTCCACCCCTCAACGGCTGGGTTTTTAGATTAACTTAATGACATTGCCGATCAGGATCGTTCTTTTTTATGCAGTATTGTCATAGTTTTATGGAGAATGGAGAAATTTCATGTAATAATTTATGAAAATCGCAGAAAAAACTTGAAAAAAACTCCATCTTGCGCTATACTTGTATACAAAGGACAGAGCGGCCCTGTCGGGAAAGCGCGCCGTGTTGTGTGATTATGATGTATTTAACAGAAGGAGGACACAGTGTTCTGCGTAGGGGATAAGATCGTGCATCCGATGCACGGCGCCGGTGTGATCGAAAGCATTGTAGAGGAAAAAATCGGCAAGAACCTGATTGGTTTTTATGTGTTCAAGATGCCTGTTTCCGGTCTGACGCTGAAGATCCCGACGGCAAACAGCGAGATGATCGGCATTCGCGCCGTCTCGTCGGCGGAGGAGCTCGAGCGTGTGCTCGCCGAGATCCCGCACTTGAGCGTGGATATGACGACGAACTGGAACCACCGCTACCGTGAAAATATGGAGCATATCAAAAGCGGGGATCTGATCGAGGTCGCCGGCGTCATCAAGGCGCTGATGCATCGCGACAGGGAACGCGGGCTCTCGACCGGTGAGCGCAAGATGCTGCACAATGCAAAGCAGATCCTCGTTTCCGAGCTTGTTTTGGCGGAGGGCGCCGAGTATTCCGAGGCAGAGGCGCGGGTCAACGCCGCAATGATGGCGGAGGAGAAGGCATGAAGGGTCTGTTCCGGAAATTGCTGCGCGGAAACGGTGCGTCCGCCCGTCCGGTCTGCACGGCGATCATCGCTGCGGCCGGAAGCTCGCGCCGCTTCGGGGAGGAAAATAAGCTGCTGGCGATGCTGGGTGACCGTCCGGTGCTGGCGCATACGCTCTGCGCGGTCGACTGCGCCGAGAGCGTGGACGAGATCGTGCTTGCGGCTCGCGAGGAGGATATCCTCGCCTATGCGGAGCTTTGCAAGACCTACGGGATCCGAAAGCCGGTCAAGGTGATCGTGGGCGGCGAGACGAGGACGGAGTCCGTGCTGCGCGCCGCGCTGGAGGCGCGCGCCGATGCGGCGCTCCTTGCCGTGCAGGACGGGGCGCGTCCGTTCGTGACGGGCGAGCTGTTCGACGCAGTGGTCGCACGCGCGGCAAAGTGCGCCGCGGCAGCGCCTGCGGTGCCTGTGCGCGACACGATCAAGGTCGCGCGGGAGGGGCTCGTCGAGCAGACGCCGGAGCGCGCAACGCTTTTCGCCGTGCAGACACCGCAGGTGTTCGACGCCGATCTTTTGAAGGCGGCGCTGCAGTCCGCACAGGCGGAGCATTTGGCACCGACCGACGATTGTGCCGCTGTGGAGCGGCTTGGCAAGGCAGTTTACTTAACTGAAGGCTCTGAGGAAAATATCAAGATCACCACGCCGCTCGACCTTGCGCTGGCGGAGGTCATTCTGCGTCGCCGCGAGGAGGCGGAGGAAGTATGACGAATCTGCGCATCGGACACGGCTATGATGTCCACCGTCTGACGGAGGGGCGCGCGCTCATTCTCGGCGGAGTGACGATCCCGCATGAAAAAGGGCTGCTCGGCCACAGCGACGCAGATGTCCTGACGCACGCGGTGATGGACGCGCTGCTCGGCGCGGCCGCGCTGGGTGACATCGGCAAGCTCTTTCCCGACACGAGCGAGGAGTTTCGCGGCATTTCGAGCATTCTCCTCCTGGAGCGCGTGGCGGAACGGCTGCGCGCCGAAGGCTTCGCGGTCGTGAACCTCGACGCAACGATCCTCGCGCAGGCACCGAAGCTCGCGCCCCGGCGGGAGGAGATGCGCGCGAACATCGCCCGCGCGCTCTCGCTCGACACGGACCGCGTGAGCGTCAAGGCGACGACCGAGGAGGGACTCGGCTTCACCGGCGAGGGGCTCGGCATCGCGGCGCACGCAGTCGCGCTGATCGAGCGCGTGGGGTAAGCGCGATGAAAAAACGGGATAAAAGCGCGAAGCAAAAGTACGAAAAGGCTGCGTCTGTTTTGGACGGAGTGTTTGTTGTATTATTTGCCGTTAATCTGCTGTTGAAAAAGTATGACTTTTGGAACTCCGCGTTGTATTTGACCGTTGTATCGCTGATTTTTGCTATTATATCCGGTTATGTTGCCTATCTTCACAGCAGGCTTCCAAAAAGCCAGCGCGAAAAGCCGAATTGGATCTCTGCGAGTGATTTCGGAACGCATCCATATTTTACATTTTCCCTCTTTTGCGTTTTCAGCGCGATCGGTTTGATTTATCTTTTGATATAAAAATGCAGGAGCATCATTCAGATGCTCCTGCATTTTTACGCCAGCGTTCAGACGTTGTTGCGGTGCGGTTATGAACACAGTTCGTCTAAAGCGTCCAACGAAGCGATTCCGAAACCCTACCAATGGAGCGGCCAAGCGGAGCAAGAAGCTGACCAAATCGAAAGCCGCAATAAAATTCTGCAGGCACTTTTTTGCGCAGCGTGTGCAGCTTGCTCTCGCAGAGATGGGCGATGAAAATAGGTCAAGGGCGGCAGCCCTTGCGGTTTTTCCCACTGCTTTTGGTCGGTCAAAAGCGGTGCCACCGGAGGTCGGCACCTCCAATCTTCGCCGCATCAGCGATGCCGCCGAAGGCCGATGCCTTCAAAATTCGCCGCATTCCTCCATCGCGGCGAGGAGCTGCGCGCGGTGTTCCTCGCCTATTTCGCACAGCGGCAGGCGCAGGAGGGCACTGCACAGTCCGAGGTGCGCCATCGCCGTTTTGACGGGGATCGGGTTGACCTCGCAGAAGAGTGCGCGCAGAAGCGGCGTGAGCCGAAGCTGCTCGCGGCCGGCCTCCTGAAAGCGGTCGGCGAGGCAGAGGCGCGTGAGGGCGTGCATTTCCCGGGGAATGACATTCGCGGCCACGGAGATCACGCCCGCGCCGCCGAGCGCGCAGACGGCGACGGTGTCCTCGTCGTTGCCGGACCAGACGGTGAAGTCGTCGCCGCACAAGCGGCGGGTATCCTGAAGGAGCGCGAAATTGCCCGACGCCTCCTTGACGCCGACGATGTTCGGGTGCCGCGCGAGCGTGCGGTAGGTCTCCGCCGTGCAGCTCACGCCGGTGCGCGAGGGGACATTGTAGAGGATCAGCGGGCGGTCGATGGCGTCGGCAACGGCGGTGAAATGCCGCACGAGCCCGCGCTGCGTCGCCTTATTGTAGTAGGGCGTGACGACCAGCACGGCGTCCGCGCCGAGCCGACACGCCTCGCGCGAGAGCGCGGCAGCGGAGGCGGTGTTGTTCGAGCCCGTGCCGACGATGACGGGAATGCGTCCGTTCACCTGCCGGACGGTCGCTTCGATGATCGCATTGCGCTCGTCATGCGTCAGTGTCGCGCCCTCGCCGGTGGTCGCGCAGACGACGAGCGCGTCCGTGCCGCTTTGAAGATGGAAGTCGATCAGGCGCGCAAGGGCGGGGAAGTCGACGCCGTCGGGCGTCATGGGCGTCACAAGCGCGACGCCCGAGCCGAGGAAAAGAGGTTGAGACATGGTGGAAGCTCCTCTCGATCAAAATGGGTCGCATGGAAAATATTGTCAGGAGAAAAATGGCGGTTTTCCTTGAAACCTTTTGGATTCTATTCTATAATGTAGCAATACAGGGAAACGAGACCAATGGAGGACCTATGAAAAAACTGATGAAAACTGCCGTCCTGAGCCTTTTGCTCGCCTGCTCGCTGTGCGTCGGCGCGCAGGCCGCAGAGAATACTATGCTCAAGGTCGGCTTAAAATACGGATCGGGCGCGCTTTTTACCGCGCGGCTGCAAAATTATAACGATACGCTCAGCGGCTCGGGCTACGAGTTCGGGTATTATGACAGCGACCGGAATTTTGTCTCCCTTGCCGCGACAGACGAGCAGAAGATCACCGTCACGGTGGACAGCAACGCCTATGTTTCGGGGGGCGTCTGCTACGAGACGCGGCCGACGAATTATTCCACCATTCTCGGCGCGTACCACATCGAGCTGCTCACGAGCTTTGGAAGCTATGGGGAAGCGCAGGCCGTGGCGCAGAGCTATCGCAAGGGCTTTGTCGCCTATATCGACGGCGAATACCGCGTGCGCATCGGCAACCACGCGAGCTATGACGAGTCCGCGCGCGTTCTGTCGGAGACCGATGTGCTCAGCTACGGCGCACAGATCGTCACGCCGAGCAGCACGGGCGTGGTCGTTTCCGTGACGGATACGGATACGATCCTCTTTGAGTTTGACTGCTCGGGGCTGCGCAGCCTCGGCATTCGACCCCGCTCGGTGAGCGGGGAGAAGACCGTGACCTGGTTCTCCGGCTACCGCTACTACGGCGGCTTCGAGTACCAGCGCACGACGGGCGGCTATATCAGCGTCATCAATGTGGTCGATATCGAGGACTATGTCAAGTGCGTCATCGCGGCGGAGATGTCCAACGACTGGCCGCTGGAGGCGCTCAAGGCGCAGACCGTCTGCGCGCGCACCTACGCCGCGGCACAGACGCGGCACCGCAGCGCGGGCTTCGATGTCTGCTCGACGACGGACTGTCAGGCGTACCGCGGCGCGTCGCTCACCAACGAGCGCTCCGACGCGGCAGCGGAGGAGACGCGCGGCGTCTATATCTACTACAACGGCTCCCTTGTCACCAACGCGGTCTACTACTCCTGCAACGGCGGCGCGAGCGAGAGCTGCAAGAATGTGTGGGGCAGCGATGTGCCGTATCTGCAGGGGAAGATGGACCCCTATGAGGCGAGCGTCGCGTGGCGCTTTTCACGGTACTACTGGTCCTTCACCGCGACGGGGGACGAGCTGCGCGAGGTGCTGAAGTCGGAGGCTAAGACCGACATCGGCACGGTAAAAAATGTCTATGTTTCGCAGTACAGCGACACGGGCAATGTCATCGCCCTGACCTTTGAGGGGACGAAGGGCAGCTACACCGCGCAGCGCGAGAAATGCCGCACGCTGCTCAATGGCGTCTATGACCACATCAGTGTGCGCAGCCTGCGCTACACGGTCACAGGCGGCGACGCGGGGACCTATTACATCAACGACGCCTCGACCTCGGTCACGGGCAGCGGAGGGCTGTATGTGATCTCCGGCGACGGGAGCGTGCGCGCGAACAACAATCCGGCGAAGAACACCTATGTCATCACGGCGGACGGCGTGCAGTCGCTGGAGCGTGAGACAGTCAATGCTGACAATACCTTTACCTTTACAGGCTCCGGCTGGGGACACAATGTCGGCATGAGCCAGTGGGGGGCGTTTGCGATGGCGGAGCAGGGCTACACCTACCGCGATATTCTGCAATTTTACTACACGGGCATCACGCTGAGCTGATGCGAAGGAATGAGCAAGCATGAGAACAGAAGACTTTAACTATCAGCTCCCGCCCGAGCTGATCGCGCAGACCCCGCTCGACCGGCGGGACGCCTCGCGCCTTTTGTGTCTGGATAAGACAACGGGCAGGTGGGAGCACCGGCATTTCTACGAGCTGACCGAATTTTTGCGCGCGGGAGACTGCCTGATCTTAAATGACTCCCGCGTGCTGCCCGCGCGCCTTCTGGGGCACCGACTTCCGGGCGGAGGCGCCTGTGAGGTCCTGCTTTTGCAGGACAAGGGCGATAAGCAGTGGGAGTGCCTTGTGCGTCCGGGCAAGCATCTGCGCGAGGGCGCGCGGGTGAGCTTCGGGGACGGCGAGCTGACGGCGGAGATCACAAAGGTCCTGCCCGACGGCAACCGCCTTGTGCGCTTCGATTACGAGGGCATTTTCCTTGAGGTGCTCGACCGCCTCGGCAAGATGCCGCTGCCGCCCTACATCAAGGAGGAGCTGCGGGACCGCGAGCGCTATCAGACGGTCTACTCCCGCGTCAGCGGCTCGGCGGCCGCGCCGACGGCGGGGCTGCACTTTACGCCGGAGCTTTTGGAGCAGGCTGCCGCCAAGGGCGTCGGCATCGGCTATGTGACGCTCCATGTCGGGCTTGGGACCTTCCGCCCCGTCAAGGAGGAGGACATCGAGCAGCACGATATGCACAGCGAATACTGCACGATCCCGCAGGAGACGGCGGATCTCATCAACC
Source organism: uncultured Oscillibacter sp. (assembly GCA_964455915.1). Lineage (GTDB taxonomy): Bacteria > Bacillota > Clostridia > Oscillospirales > Oscillospiraceae > Hominicoprocola. Next base: position 6,099 of record CAYWAS010000036.1, read on the forward strand.
GCACCAAGGCAGCGGGCGGGCGCGTGATCTGCGTCGGCACGACCTCCTGCCGCACGCTTGAGAGCTGGGCGGGGGAGGACGGCACTATGACCGCGGCGGGCGGCTGGACGAATATTTTCATCTATCCGGGCTACCGCTTCAAGGTGATGGACGCACTCATCACGAATTTCCATCTGCCCGAGTCCACGCTCATCATGCTGGTGAGCGCGCTCGCGGGACGCGAGCATACGCTTGCCGCCTATGAAGAGGCGGTGCGCGAGAAATATCGCTTCTTCAGCTTCGGCGATGCGATGTTCATTTCCTGACCATAGAGAAAGACACCCCCTGACGCAGCTTCGATCCTGCGTCGGGGGGTGCTATTTCTCGGGGCGAATGCACGCTGCGGGAAGCCGATCGGGGCACTCCGACGGTCAGTAGCTGCCGACGCGATCGATGCAGAGCTGACGGAATTCCGCCGCTGCCCGAGAGAGCATCGTGCGGTCGCGGCAGGCGATCCCCAGCTCGCGGTAGTGTGGTGGGGAAAGCGGGATCGCGGCGATGTGCCTTGAAAAGCCCTGCACCATCATTTGCGACATGAGGCTTGTGCCGAGCCCCTGCTCGACCATGGCGATGACGGCGTGGTCATCGCTTTCCGTGAAGCTCGGCTGGAGCTTCACATGGCTCTTGTTCAGCACATCGGTGATCTCATCGTCCACGCCTTCGTTGAGCGCGATATAGGGCAGGGAGGTGAGCTCCTGCAAACGGACGCACTTCTTTCCGGCTTGCGGCGCATTGGCGGAAAAGACACAGACGATCGGATCGCGCACGAGAAAGACATCGTCAAGGTCGGGCGCGGAGCCGTACTTCGTAAAGCCGAGGTCGATGCGGCTGCTGCGCACCCACTCCACGATCTGGTCATTCGTTCCGTGAAGGAGCTCGAAGCGGATCTGCGGGCAGTGCGCGGAAAACTCCTTGATGAGCCGCGGCAGCCATTGCGCCGAGACGCTGTTGAAGGTGCCGATGGAGATGAGACCGCGATTGAGGCAGTTGATCTCGCTGATCGTCTGCTCAAGCCGCTGATGGTCGTTTAAGGCGGTTTGAAAAAGCGGGAGGAGGAGCCTGCCCTCCGATGTCGGCTTGACGCCGCTCCTGCTGCGGATCAGCAAACGAAAGCCGATCTCGTCCTCCAGCGCGTTGAGCATTTTGGTGAGTCCGGACTGTGTGTAGCCGAGCTCCTCCGCCGCCTGCGTGAGTGTGCCGACCTCGACCGCCTTGAGCAGCGCCCTGTACTGTACCGCGTTCATGCCGACTCCTTTCTTTTCATGATAAGCTATCATGAAAGTAATGATAATTCATCGCTTGCAGTCATAGTAAAGACAGTATATAATTTCCTACAGAAAAGTCAACCGGAAAATAAAAAACTGATCTGAGGAGGAAATTGAAACGATGCAGACCTATCAGAATGTGATCGTCAGAAGACCCTGCCACGCGCTGCTCAACGGGATCACGACCTCACCGGAGCTTGGTACGGTGGATTATGACAACGCGGTCAGACAGCACGACTCGTATATCGAGGCGCTGAAAAAAACGGGTGTTTCCGTCACGGTGCTGGAGGCGAATGAAGATTATCCCGACTCCTGCTTCGTGGAGGACCCTGCGATCATCACGCCGCATTGCGCCGTGATCACGAATCCGGGGACGGATTCCCGAAACGGGGAAAAGGCAGAGATCCTCGGCGCGATCCGGAAGTTCTTCTCCGATGACAGGATCTTTACGATCACCCCGCCTGCCACGATGGAGGGCGGCGATGTGATGCTGGTCGGGGACACCTATTATGTCGGCATCTCCAGGCGCACGAATGTGGACGGCTTTGTCCAGTTCCGCGACATCGTTGCGCGCTTCGGCATGAAGGCGATCGCCGTGCCGGTGACGGATATCCTGCATCTGAAGACGGGCGTGGTCTATGTCAGCGACAACCGTATGCTGATCAGCGGCGAGTTCAAGAGCCGTCCGGAGTTTGCGTCCTTCGAGCGCTTCGAGGTGCCGGAGGAGGAGGCCTACGGCGCGAATGTGATCTTCATGAACGGCAAGGTGATCGTGGCCGAGGGCTATCCCACGGTGCTTGAAAAGCTCAGAGAGTGGGGATACGAAACGATCGTGACCGACACATCGGAGTATAAGAAGATCGATGGCGGGCTGACCTGCCTGTCCCTGCGGTTTTAAGAAAAAGGAAAAAGGCTCCGCTGCGGAAACCCGCGGCGGAGCTTTTTGCTGAACAAGCGATCGGACCGCCTTTTGCAAAGCGGCCCGATCAAGGGGGGAGAGAGGGGGAGAATACATAGATAAGCGGCGCGAGAGCGTCGCGCCTGCGCTCAGCTCTCCAGCGCCTGAACGATGGACGCGACCGACATCTTGATGGAGTTGTCGTTGGACTGCTCCGTATAGAAGCCGATGTGCGGCGTGCAGATCACATTGGGCAGGTCGATCATCTTGTAGTCCAGCGCGCAGGGCGGCTCGCTGGTATAGACATCTGTGGCAAGACCGCGGATCTGTCCGGCTGCGAGCGCCTCGTAAAGCGCCTCATTGTCAACGAGCTCCGCGCGGGAGACATTGATCAGCAGCGCGTTCTTTTTCATCAGCGAGAGAAGCTGTCGGCCGATGAGCTTTTCGTTTTCCGGCGTCACCTTCATGTGCATGGTGATGATGTCGGACAGACGGAAGATATCCTCCATCGAATGATACTTCAGGCCGTACTTTTCCTTGAGATATTCATTTTCGTAAATATCGCAGGCAATGACATTGGCGCCGAGCCCGAAAAACTTCTCGACAACGAGGCGGCCGATCGCGCCGGTGCCGATCACGCCGACCGTGGATCCGGCGATCTCCTGACCGCACAGACCGTCGGTATCCCACCTGCGCTCCTTGACGAGGTTCACGGCGGGAACGACGCAGCGGTTCATCGACATGGCAAGGCTGACGGCGAATTCTGCCACCGCGTTGCTGCCGTAGGCATCGATATTGAGCACGCGGATCCCCTTCGAGGTCGCGTAGTCAACATCGACAAAGTTCCACATACCGGTGCCGATGAACTGAAGGATCCTGAGCTTGGGAAGGCGATCGATCATTTCACGGGTGAGCTGCATGACGGCAAAGGCAACGACCTCGGCGTCCTGCGCGCGCGCGACGACCTCGTCGGCGTCTTTCGGCATACCGCTGTAAACGGAGATCTCGCCAAATGGCTTCAGCGGATCGAGGAATTCGGGCTTTTCAATAAACTGCCCGGCATCCAGTATACAGATTTTCATAATAAACAAGCTCCTTGTAGTCTGGTATGGAGCACGCACATTCGTGCGTGCTCCATACGCTCAGAGAGGTCAATCGTTGATCCTTGCCTCGGCCTCGATCTCGGAGAGGGACTTCTTGTCCTTAACGAGCGCGGAGGCGACAAACAGAACGACAATGGAGGAGATCAGCGCGAGAATGATGGGGTCGCCGAGGAAGACATCGTAGCCGACCGTCAGGTACAGACCGGCGGCAACACCGAAGCCGGTGATGATGCTGGCGGTCGCACCGAAGGAGGATACCTTGTCACGGAAGAGCACAGCCGCAAAGAGCGCGGGGCAGGAGGCGGCACCCATCGTGGAGAAGACCATGTAGAGGAAGTCGAAGAGACTTGTGATGTAGAGCGCGATGATAATGCCAATCACGCCGAAGGCGATCGTGACATAGGGAAGGGACTTTGTGATCGTCTCGTCCTTGAGCTTGGGGTTGATGCTGCGGCCGATATCGTACATCAGATGCGTCGTGCCGAGGATCAGGAAGGAGTCGAACGAGGACATGATCGCGGCGATCAGACCGGCGATCACGAAGCCGCGGACAACGGGAGGATAGTGCGCGAGGATCCACATGGGAAGGACCGCGTTGGCATCGGTGATGTCGGGCATGATGACGCGGACGGCAACGCCAATGATGATCAGAGCGGCGCCCATGTAGAAGCCGACGCTGCCGGCAACGAGGAAGGAGAACTTCGCGGAAGCGTCATCTCTGGAGGCGAGCGCACGCTGCGGCATGGTCGGGTCGCCAGGGCTGCAGAGGAAGTAGGAGAGCATCATGCCGATCATCGAAGAGCTGACGCCGCAGGCAAAGGGGTTGGTGAGGGACTTGCCGATCGCCTGCATGGTCTCCTCCATGACGGAGATGCCGCCGGCCTGCGAAATGCCGAGGATCGGGCCGAGGATAAAGACGCCGAGGAACATGATGCCGAACTGCACGACATCGGTCCACACAACGGCGTACATACCGCCGAGGGAGGTGTAGACGATGGCGATGCCTGCGGCGACCACGGTGGCGAGAACGAGCTTATCGGCAGGGAAGCCGAAGCAGTTGATGATCACCGTGCGCAGACCCGCAATGTTGATCGCAACGAGCGAAATGGCATAGAAGGTGACGCAGCAGGCCATCGCGAGTCGGGCAGACTTTCCGAATTTGATGTTCATGATCTCGGCAAGGCTGCGCGCGTTCGTCGCGCGGACCTTGGGAGCGATCAGACCCATCACGAGAAGACCGACCGAGAAGCCGAAATACATCCAGGGAACAGTGCTTGTGGAGCCGTTGTTGTACGCTGTGCCGACAGCGCCCATCGTCATGCCGGAGCCGACCATCGTTGCGACGATGGTGCCGATCAGCGCGACTCTGCCGAAGCGCTTGCCGCCGAGAATAAAGTCGTCCATGGTCTGGATCTGACCCTTTGCGAAAAAGCCGATCGCCAGCATGGCAATGAGGTAAACGATAATGATTATCCAATCGCCGATATGCATACTGTGAATCTCCTTTCAAAATAATGGTTTCTGTTGCTCGGTGCAGCTTGCTTGATCGCAACACCCTCTTTCCTGCTTTTTTGTGCGGGAAGTCAGTGAAAGATCTCCATTTTTTCAATGCGGTCAAAGGCTTCCTTCAAAACCTCGACCGAAACGGTACAACAGATGCGGATATAGCCCTCGCCGGCCTGACCGAAGCCGTCGCCGGGGAGCACGAGCACATGGGCTTCATCAAGGATCTTGTCCCACATCTCCATAGAGGGAATGCCGGTCTCCTTGATGTCCGCGAAGATGTAGAAGGTCCCCTCGGGGTAGAAGCACTTGACATGCTTGAGCTTGCTCACGCGCTCGTAGGCATAGAGCATACGCTTCTGATATTCCGCACGCAGCCCCGCCTGGATCTCCTTGCGGCGTCGAATGGCGTAGATCCCGAGACGCTGCGAGAAGGAGCTGATCGTGAAGGTGATGGAGCCGCAGGCGTTGCAGGCGGCATCAATGATCTCCCGACTTGCGATGATGTGGCCGAGGCGCAGGCCGGTCATGGAATAGTCCTTGGAGTAGCTGTAGACGGTGATGACGCGTTTGGGCGTTTTCTCATACGAGCAGATGGGCATTTTGTTGTCCGTAAAGTTGAGCGCGCCGTAAATATCGTCGGCAATGACAAGGAAGTCGTGCTTTTCGGCGAGGTCAAGAATGCCCTGAATGGTTTCGCGGCTGTAGACCTTGCCGCTGGGATTGCAGGGCGAGTTGACGATGATCGCCTTGGTGCGCGCAGTGATGTGCTTTTCCAGCTCGTCCAGCTCCACATCGAATTTCTTCTCGCTCGGCGCGTTGTAAACGACCAGCTTGCCGTGCGCCATTTCGACCTGATCCTTATAATAGGTGTAATACGGCGCGATCGCGATCACCTCGTCGCCCTCGTCGAGCAGTGTCTGCATCACGACATAGAGCGCGTGCGTGCCGCCCGCGGTGATGAGCAGCTCGTCCATGGAGACGGTGAGACCGTAATCCTCCCGATACATCTTGATCGTTTCCTGACGAAGCTCGGGGTCGCCGAGGAATTCCGTGTAGCGGGTGTGACCGGCGAGCGCGTCCTGATACATCAGGTCGATGCAGGTCTTGTCGGCGGGATAGTCGGGGTCGCCGACGCTGAGGTTGATGATATCGTCATAGCGCTTGGCCATATCGTCGGTGCGGCTGAGGGGAGGAATGGGAAATTCCCAGTATTTTTTGGCTAAATATGGACTTTTCATAGCGGTCCTCCTAACACATTGGCGGGGCGTACAGAGCGGATCAGAAGCGCAGGGACAGGCAGCTCAGGCCGCCGTCGAGCTTGCGGTACTCGGAGGTATCGACCAGCAGGGTCTTGTAGCCCATATCCTGCACGGCCTTGAGCACGGAGGGATATCCGGCGGGGACGATGACCGTGTCGTTGACCCAGATGCAGTTGGCGGCGTAGGCCTCCTCCTCGGGGATCTCGACGCGGTTGTATTTTTCAAAGTCGGGCTTGGTGACGAATTCGCCGGAGACGAGCATATTGTTGTTCTCCAGATAATTGACACCGGTCTTGAGGTGCAGGACCTTCTCCAGCGGGACCTCGGAGCAGGTCATGCCATACTTGGCGAGGATCTCGGTGAGCTGGCGGATACCCTCTTCGTTCGTTCTCGCGGAGCGGCCGACATAGAAGTGGTCGCCGACCATCATGACATCGCCGCCCTCGAGCGTGCCGGGGTCCTTGATGTACTCGATGTGGTCCTCGTCAAAGAATTTGCGCACCGCGCCGATGATCTCGTCCTTTTCGCCGTTGCGGGAGGCGGCACCGGGGTTCGTGATGATCGCGCACTTGCGGGTGATGAGGGCGGGGTCCTCGACAAAGCAGGAGTCGGGATAGCGCTCGTCGGCCTCCAACACGGTGACATCGACATCGCACTGCTTGAGCGCCGCGATGTAGTCGTCGTGCTCCTTCAGAGCAAGTTCATAGTCAGGCTTGCCGGGGTACAGACCGCTGGTGATGCCCTCGACCATCGCTTTGCAGGGTCGTCTGACAATAACATGACTAAACTTTTTCATAACGCACCTCAAAAAATTGTTTTATTTGCACACAGTATACTGTATACAATTTAAGTATATATATCCTTAACAAAAAAGTCAATAGATTTATCGATAAAAATAATTCAGTCACCTCATGATCTGTTTGCTTTGACTTTCTTTTGCGGTATATGATATGATAAGAAAAATCGCTATCACTCGATAGGGAAGGGTCTGATCTTATGTTCAAATACAAAACGCTCCGAGACCTGGTTTACGACTACATCGGAAAGGAGCTGCGCACCGGCGCGATCCAGCCGACGACCACGATCAAGGAAACGGCTCTGTCGGAGGAACTGTCGATCAGCCGCACACCGGTGCGGGAGGCGCTGATCCAGCTTGCGGGAGAGGGACTTTTGGAGTCTGTTCCGCACAAGGGCTTTCGCATAAGGACCCTTACGGAAAAGGAGGCGCGCGAGCTGTTCGCGGTGATCGGGCGGCTCGAGGGCATGGCGGCAAGGCTTTCGCTCGAATTCTTACAGGACCACGACATTTCCGCCATGCAGATGCATGTCGGCATGATGGATGCGGCGATCGCGGCGGACGATACCGAGACCTATCTCGCCACGCAGGACAATTTTCACCGCATCTATCTGGACAAATGCGACAACCTGACGCTGTCCGAAACGCTTGAACAGCTGAAAAGCCGCCTGTTCCGGCATCACTATCAGGCGATGAGCAGGGAAGAGCGCGAGGTGTTCCTGCGCTCGCTCAACGACGAGCACCGCCAGATCCAGAAGCTCTTTGCCGCGCGTGACGCGCAGGGCGTGGAGAATTATCTGGTCGAGGTGCATTGGAATCCGAATGAGGCGCACTATGAGGTGCTCGGCTGAAGCCGACAGATACATTATATTATAACGATTCCCGAGGAGGGGCTATGTTCAAGGTCATCAAATACGAGGGTAAGGCGCGCCGCGGCGTGTTCCGCTGCGCGCACGGGGGCGAGGTGCAGACGCCCGTTTTCATGAATGTCGGCACACAGGCGGCGATCAAGGGCGGCGTGAGCGCGCTCGATCTCAAGGAGCTCGGCTGCCAGATCGAGCTGAGCAACACCTATCATCTCCACCTGCGCCCGGGCGACGAGGTCGTGCGCGCGCTGGGCGGACTGCACAAGTTCATGCACTGGGACGGTCCGATCCTCACCGACAGCGGCGGCTTTCAGGTCTTTTCGCTCGCGGGACTGCGCAAGATCCGCGAGGAGGGCGTGACCTTCGCCTCGCATCTTGACGGTCACCGCATCTTCATGGGACCGGAGGAAAGTATGCGTATCCAGTCGAACCTCGGCAGTGATATCGCGATGGCGTTCGATGAGTGCGTGGAGAATCCCGCAACCTACCAATACGCGAAGGACTCCTGCGAGCGCACGCTGCGCTGGTTGGAGCGCTGCAAGCGCGAGCACGACCGACTTAACGCACTGCCGGACACCGTCAACCCGCAGCAGATGCTCTTCGGTATCAATCAGGGCGCGACCTTCGCGGACCTGCGCGTGTGGCACATGAAGGAGACGGCGAAGATCGACTGCGACGGCTACGCCATCGGCGGGCTCGCGGTCGGTGAGCCGACGCAGGTGATGTACGATATCATCGACGCGGTCGAGCCGTATATGCCGCAGGACAAGCCGCGCTATCTCATGGGCGTGGGGACGCCGTCGAACATCATCGAGGGCGTGGCGCGCGGTGTGGACTTCTTCGACTGCGTGATGCCCGCGCGCAACGCACGCCACGGAAAACTCTTCACCTGGAGCGGTGCGCTCAACCTGAAAAACGAAAAGTACAAGCTCGACGAGCGGCCCATCGACAGCGAGTGCGACTGCCCCGTCTGCCGCAATTTCTCCCGCGCGTACATTCGCCATCTTTTTAAGGCGGACGAGATCCTCGCGCTGCGCCTTGCGGTGATGCACAACCTGTATTTCTACAACAAGCTCGCCGAGCGGATCCGCGCCGCGCTCGACGCAGGGGACTTCGCCGTGTTCCGCGCGGAATACAGCGAAAGGCTTGGCAAAAGAGTTTGAATTTGCCGCAGAAAACACTTGCACAATGCCTGCAAGTCCGCTATAATGGCACTAATGCTGTTACAGCGTAATCGCGTAAAAAAGAAAGGAACTTTATTGATTATGGAATCCATGCTTCTCATGGTCGCAATGATCGCGATCTTCTATTTCCTCATTATCCGTCCCGAGAATAAGCGCAAAAAGCAGGCTGAGCAGATGCGCAACAGCCTCAAAAAAGGCGAGCGGATCACTACCATCGGCGGCATGGTCGGCAAGATCGTGCAGGTCAACGACTCGACGATCGTGTTCGAGACCAGCGAGGATCGTGTCCGCATCGAGGTGACTAAGTGGGCGGTGCAGTCCACCGAGTCCATGCAGCAGGCGGCTGCACAGAAGGGCAGGAAGGCGGAGAAGGTCGAGGAAGCTCCCGCGATCGAGGAGAAGGCCGAAGAGGTCGAGGCTTCCGCGGAGGAGAAGTCCTACGATCCCGAGATCAAGTAAAGCAGCATATTGGAAAGCGCCGGCGAGCTGCCGGCGCTTTTTCTTTTGCCGTCCCGCGGGGGACGGCAATTTTTTTGGCGGCGGCCAAAAGGAGGATATAAAACGGACGAAGCCGGCATAAGCTCTTCCTGAAGAGTAAGGGGGAGTGCGGAATGGAAAAGGAAAAGAAGCTGCCGGTGCGTCCGGTCGGACTTGGCGCGGCGGTGGCGATGGGCGTCTATCTGGCGCTGCTGGCGCTGACGGCGTATCTGACGGTGAGCGGAAGGGTAGGAGAGGGGCAGACCGAACGCGCGGTGTGGCTGTGCGCCTGCCTTGCGTCCTTCGCGGGCGTGTGGACGGCGGCGCTGTCCGGAGGGCGGGGCGCGGTGTCGATGCTTGCGGGGTTATCGTTCTGGGCGGCGGTCGCGCTGATCGGGGCGGTCGCCGGTGAGGAGGCTTTGCTGCCCCGTATGCTCTCGCTGCTCGCGGCTGCGCTGATCGGGACGCTGCCTGCCGCGCTGCTCACGCGGCGCAAAAGGGGAAAGCGCGGAAGGCGTCGCAAGGCGGCGAACGGGCGGCGGTAAACATAAAGAGCGAAAAAAGAGCGGCAGAAACGACCTTAACAAATTGCACAAACGGGGGCAAGGTGGGGCTGATCGACAGGGAAGAAGGGGATTTCCAGATTTGGTGAGCCTTGATTTTCAGCGACACCATATCTTGTCCCTGAAAAGCCGAGTCAACGAAGTTGACATAATACAGTTTACATAACATTTTGACATAATTGACAAAATTCGGAAAAATAAGGATTTTTGCTTGCGAAACGGGGACAAATAGCCTATATTTATAAGTGCTTTTCCGGTCCGCGATCAGGTCTCCGGCGTTTTTCCGACGGAAACAGTGAGGGATCGAATTTGAAACGAGGACAAACAAGGGCGTCTATCCTGTGTGTTGGGCTGCCGATCTCGACGCTGCTGCCGGCAGCCTTTTTTCTTCTCGGCGCGCTGCTGGCGGGCGCGGTCTCCACGCGCGGCGCGGAGGCGATGGGTGATGAGCTGCGCCGCTATCTGGACAGTTATCTTGCCCTCCGCGCGGCGGGCGGGCCTTCCTCTGCGGCTGTGTGGCAAACGCTCGGCTGCTTTTTTCGCGCAAGTGTGGCGGTATTCCTGCTCGGCTTCGCCTCGATCGGTGTGGTATTGATCCCGCTCGTGTGTGCCTCGCAGGGCTTTTTGTATGCCTATGCGCTCGCCTGCTTTGCTGCCGGACTGGGTCGCGGGGGATTTGCCCTGCTGCCGGTCTTGTTCGCCGTGCGCCTGCTGATCGTCCTGCCCTGTACGCTGCTGCTCGGCAGCGCGGCGTGGGAGACCTCGCGCGCGCTGGCCGCCATGTCGCTCGGACGGAGCGGTCGGGGCAGGGGCGTGAGCTATGGCAGGGCGTACTGGTCCCGTTTCGGAAAAGCTTGTGTGTGTTTGTGCTTCGGCGCGGCGCTGGAGCTGTGGCTGATCCCACGACTTTTGACGCTGCTGCTTTGATCTTACGGAAGGGAGGTGTGCAGAATTGCCCGCAGACCTGTTCAAGCAATATGAAAACTACTTGCGAGAGGAAAAGCACGCCTCCGAAAATACGCTCAGCTCCTACCTCCGCGACCTGCGCCAGTTTTCCGAGTATCTTTCCGCGCAGCGCGTGAGCGACCCGCGCAAGGTCAAGAGCGCGGCGATCAGCGACTATATCACATGGCTGAGCGGTAAGGGCAAATCTGCCGCCACGGTGACGCGTGCCGTCGCGTCCATCAAATCGTTCTACGCCTTCCTCCTCGAGCGCGGCGAGGTGAAGAGCAATCCCGCCAAAAGCGTTGCCGCCGCGAAGGTCGAGCGCAAATTCCCCGAGATCCTCACGAGCAAGGAGGTCGAGCTGTTCCTCGACCAGCCGCGCTGTGTGGACGCAAAGGGCTATCGCGACCACGCGATGCTCGAGCTGCTCTATGCCACGGGTATCCGCGTGAGCGAGCTCATCGCCCTCGACGAGAGCGATTGCAGCCTCTCCGTCGGCTTTATCCGCTGCGCGGGCAAGGGCAAGGAGCGCATCATTCCGCTCTATCCCGCGGCGGTCAAGGCGCTCTCCGATTACATAAAAGAGGTTCGCCCTCAGCTCCTTGCCGACCCGAAGGAGACGGCGCTGTTCGTCAACATGAACGGCGAGCGCATGAGCCGCCAGGGCTTCTGGAAGATCGTCAAGCACTATCAGGAGATGGCGCAGATCGAAAAGGACATCACGCCCCACACGCTGCGCCACTCGTTCGCGGTGCATCTGCTGGAGAACGGCGCAGACCTTCGCGCCATTCAGGAAATGCTCGGACACGCGGACATTTCCTCCACGCAGATCTACACCCATGTGGTCAAAAAGCAGCTTCGCGACATCTATCAAAAGGCGCACCCGCGCGCATAAGGAGAGAAAAAGGAAAGACGGCAGCGCCGCCTTTCCTTTTCGTTTTCCCGCAGCCGTTCGGTCGGGCGCGGAGAAAAAATTGCTATTGAAAAATGTCACAAAATGGGGTACACTATGAGCGATATGATCCAATAGGAGGTATGTAATCATGGTTGAGATCACCAAAGACACCATCATCGGTGATATTCTTGATGTTGCCCCGCAGACCGCGCCGATCTTCTTCGGCATCGGTATGCATTGCCTCGGCTGCCCCGCGTCCCGCGGTGAGACCGTCGAGGAGGCCTGCGCGGTACACGGCGTCGATGTGGAAAAGCTCCTCGCGCTCGTCAACGAGGAAGCGAACAAGCCTGCCGCGGAATAAAACGCTGAACGAAAAGGCGCATACGCCCGTATGCGCCTTTTCCTGTTGTCAAGAAAAGGGAGGCGGTATTTCATGGATCGGGAACTGAAGCTCCAGCCGCGGCTCATGCACATCGCCTCGCTCGTACCTGCGGGAAGCGTGCTTGCCGATGTCGGCACCGACCACGGGTATATCCCCGTATATCTGCGGCAAATGGGCATCATCGATCGCGCCATCGCTTCGGATATCGGGCGCGAGCCGCTCGATCACGCGCGGCGCACAGCGGAGGAGTACGCGGTCACCGGCATCGACTTCCGCCTCTGCGCGGGGCTTGAGGGCATCGCGCCGGAGGAGTGCGACACCGTTATCATCGCCGGCATGGGCGGCGAGACGATCATGGAGATCCTCTCCGCCGCGCCGTGGACACGCGACGGCGCGCACACGCTGCTCCTTCAGCCGCAGACGAAGATCGAGGAGCTACGCCGCCGGCTGTGCGAGCACGGCTACGCCATTGTGCGCGAAACGCTCGTGGAGGATAAGGGCAAGCTCTATGTCGTGATGACTGTCACGGCAGGTGAAGCCTTCACGCCCGACGCGCTTGCGCTCTACGGCGGGCTTGCGCTCTGCGGCGACGCGCTTTACAATACCTACCTTGCGCGTCAGATCGCGCGCCTGCGCCGCCGCGCTGATGGGCTGCGGCAGGGAAGCGGCGGACGAGCGGAGGAGATCGCCGCGCTCTCCGCGCTCGCGGACGCGCTGGAGCAGAGGCGGCAGAGCTTGCCCGCGCGCTTGAATGGGGTTCAAGAGGAGGAAAGTGAAAACGATGATCACAGCAAAAAGCATTGAACAGAGCCTTTTCGACTGGGCACCGCACTCACTCGCGATGGAGTGGGACAATGTCGGGCTGCTCGTCGGCGATCCGGCGCAGCCGGTCGCGCGCGTCCTCGTCGCGCTCGACATCACGCAGGAGGTCGCGGAGGAGGCTGCCGCGCTGGGCGCGGAGCTGATCGTTTCGCACCACCCCGTGATGAACTGCGCGTGGCACGAGGTGCAGTCTCTGCGCGCGGACGACGCGCAGGGCAAGCTCCTGCGCTATCTCGTGCAGCACGATCTTGCCGCTATATGTATGCACACCAATCTCGACGCCGCGGACGGCGGCGTGAACGACTGCCTTGCCGCCGCGCTGGGGTTATCCGACCTTTCGATGCTCAATGAGGAAAAAATCGGGCGTGTCGGCACGCTTTCTCGCGAAATACCTCTTGAAGAGTTCCTGCATACTGTGGTAAAATCATTGAGATGCAGCGGTTTACGCTATCGCAGCGGCGGCAAGACCGTCTGCCGCGTGGCGGTCGGCGGGGGAGCCTGTCGGGACTATATCGCGCAGGCCATCGCGCTCGGCTGCGATACCTTCGTGACGAGCGACCTGCGCTACAACGATTTCCTCGATACGCGCGGACTGAACCTCATCGACGCCGGTCACTTCCCGACGGAGAATGTGGTCTGCGCGGAGATCTGCTCGCGGCTGCAAAAGGCGTTCCCACAGCTTGAAGTCTTACGCTCCGCGTCCCATCACGACGCGATCCAATACTACATTTAAGGAGAAGATCAACTATGTCCGGACATTCCAAGTGGCACAATATCCAAAAGACCAAGGGCGCGGCAGACGCCAAGCGCAGCGCGGTGTTCACCAAGATCGCCAAGGAGATCATCGTCGCCGTCAAGCAGGGCGGCAGCGGCGACCC
>CAYWAS010000037.1:0-19725 GCA_964455915.1 uncultured Oscillibacter sp.
TGACCGCCAGAACATCTGCCGCGATCGATTCACAGTAGAAGTATTCCTTCCACTGGTCCGCCAGCACGCCGCCGGCAGAGCCTAATGCTGCTTTGATGAGTCCCATAGTTCGTTCTCCTCTCTGAAATTAAAAATGGGTTCGGTTTATGATTTTTCTGTTTTGATCGCAATGAAAAGCCGCGTTATGCCCAGGGGTCCTGCGCCGCGGGCGTGCGAATCCCGCTCAAAATGCTGGAGTATTCCCACAAAAACCACTCGCCCGTGGAGGGCTTGCAGCGCAGCTTCATGGGACGGGCGGAGTCCGCGCCCGCCGTTTTCAGGAAGACGCGAATGTAGCCCTCCTCCACATCCTGCGGGCGGGGGTCGGGCAGGACATCGAGCGTGTAGGGCTGACGGGGCGCGTAGCTGTTCTCCGGCGTCGCGCCCTCAAAGTAGGCGAGCGGCAGATACTCCTTGCCCCGCAGACGGTCGCGCAGGAATTGCACATCGTAGGGCACCATGGGGCGCGGACCGCGCAGCAAATTCATCGCCGCCACGCCCGCGTCCTTATCCTTTAAGTAAAGGTTGAGCGCGCAGAGGAAAGCCGCGCAGACCTCCTCTGCCGTTTTACGGGGCAGGGCTTCAAATTCGGAAAGCGTTGCGGGAAGGGCATTGAGTGTTACGGTCATGGTATGTACCTCCTCTTATATGTTTTCTTCACGGCTCTACCACCAGCCGCCCCTCCACCTGACGGTTCAGGTGGGAATGGGTCGAGAGATATTCCTCCACCACGACATTGAGGGAGGTGGCGAGCACGCGGGACTCGCCGTTTTCCTCCGCCTCCTCGAGCGTGATGTTCAGGAAGGGCTTGAGATTGGTGTAATGATACTTCTGCATGGCCACGGAATAGAGCCGGTCGGGGTGGAGCGGCTCGCCGTCGAGCGTCAGCTCGCGGAAGCGCTGCGTGCCCCGCTCCCAGACGATGCGCATTCCGCGGGAGAACTGGTAGAACTCCGTGTGGTCGCCGAGGAAGGCGTCTTCGCGCAGAATATGGCGCAGCATTCGCTCGAGCTGCACGCCGGTGACGCGCAGCAGATAGACCGGATCGTCGTAGGGCAGGCACTCCACAAGGTCCGCGTAGTGTACCACCGGCCCCATGGAGTAGCTGCGGATCGCGCCGGAGCCCATGAGCATCAGGTCGATGCCGAGGCTCTCGCGCATGATGTCGGCGATGAGGTTGCCCAGCGGCGTTTCCTGATTGCGGGCGGGGTGATCCAGTCGGGCGGCGAAGCGGGTGATGACGCGGTCGTACTTTTCCGAGGTCGCCTGCTGATAGTGGCGGATAAATTTCTCCATCTCCTCGTCCCGCGGGCAGTGGGCATCGTCGATCGGGACGACCTGCCAGGAGAAGGTGTCGATGGCGTTGCGGTCGGTATCGACCACGATGTCGAAGCGGCCGATCTGGTCGGTGCCGGTGCCGGCCTGAACGATGTAGATGTCGTTGACCTTGACGGGCTCGTCGAGGAAGGTGTGGGAGTGGCCGCCGATGATGAGGTCTACGCCCCAGGCGGGGTCGAGCAGAGCTGCCAGCTTTTTATCCTCCTCAAAGCCGATGTGGGTCAGCAGGACGGTGAAGTCGATGTCGATGGCGTTGTAGGCATCGCAGATGTGACCCCACCTCGCGCGCCGCCTCGCCGATGTCCACGAAGGAGCCGATGAGCTCGTCGTTTTTGGTCTGGGCGAGGACATCTTCGGTGATGATGCCGATGAAGAGGATCTTCATGCCGGCGATGTTGGCGATGTAGTAGGGCTGGAACATTCGCTTGCGGTTTGCCTTGATGTGGAAATTGGCGTTGATGATGGGAAAGTTGGCGCACTTTTCCAGAAAGAGCAGATGGGCAAGTCCGTAGTCCACCTCGTGGTTGCCGATGGTGGCGACATCGGGTCCCAGCAGATTCATGATGCCGATGGTGGAGATGCCCTTATACTCCGAGTCGATGACGGAGCCGCGGAACATATCGCCCGCGACGGCGTAGATCACATTCGGCTCCTCGCCGCGCACTTTACTCACATAGCCGGAGAGCAGCGAGACACCGCCCACCAGCTTTTCGTCGACCTGCTCGGCGAGAAAATCGCCGTGCATATCATTGGAATGGAGTATGGTCAGCTTTTTCAGGTTTTTCACTATGGTCTCCTCCGTTTGATGTTGCCGAGGGCAAGCCATGCCTCGAGCTGCCGCTTTGCAAGCGTGCCGAAGCAGTAGCCGTCAACGAGTCCGGTCTCCACCGCCTTCTGCATGGCGGGCTCAAGGTGGCGGAACGCCTCCGCGCAGGTGAGGCAGACGCGGCAGTCGGGCAGAAGCTCGCGAATGTGTACCGCGGTCTCGCAGCGGCCGGTGATGTCCTTATCGGGGTCATCGAAGCGCTCCATCGCGTCCGGCACGGCCTCGAGCAGGAGAAGGTCGGGCTTCGCCCGCCGGCAGAGCCAGAGAATGTCCTGCGGGGTGTCCGCAAGGACCGCGACAGATTCGCACGAGCCGAGCCGCGTGAGCCAGTCCGCCGCCTCGCGCGTCACGGCGGCGTCGGCATAGCAGACGGCGATCGTGGGCGTTCGCTTCGGTGCGTCGTGCCGTTTCCAGAGCATCACACCACCGCCTCTCCGTGCCTGATGCGCGCGCCGCACTCCGGACAGTAGAGCGTCGCGTTTCGCACGGCGATGCCGCAGTCGGGGCAGCAGGGGTGGCGGGAGCGGTAGAGGTCGAGCAGCGTCTGCTCGCCCAGCGCGCCGCCGCAGTCGGTGCAGGCGGTGTTGGCGGCGGGATTTCCCCTGCCGCAATGGGGGCAGACCTTGGTCAGACGCATGATGTCGGGTCCGAAGCCGTATTCCATCATCTGCACCTGCCACAGCGCCCGTTTCGTGGAGCGTGTCATGGGGGGCTCACCTCCCCCACCCTCTCTTCGCCGCGCAGCCGCGCGCCGCAGCGCGGGCAGAAGCTCGCCTCCGCGTCCGGCAGCCGTGTGCCGCAGCTTCGGCAGAAGTTCGGGTACTCATTCTCCCACGGCGCGCAGTCCACGCACTGATCCTCCGCGATGTTGAACATGGCGGAGGAGACATAGCGGCCGCATTTGTCGCAGCGGTTGAAGTGCCGCCTGCCCTCCCTCTCCCACGCGATCTCCAGCGCGTGGGGGACGGTGTCCGAGCGAATGGGGCCGGTCGTGCAGCAGAGCTCACCGGAGCTGTCGCAGTAGAAGCGGAAGACGAAGCCTCCGGAATCCGCCGTGACCTGATAGCGTGCTGTTTTCGCTCTCTGTTCCATCGGTTCCCTCCCTTCAATCTTGTCTTGAAAAAAGTGAATGGGTTTGCTACAATGGGAATCGTCTGAAAAGCGCGTTTGGCGTCGAACGGTCCTCTCCGTTCGAGCACGGTTTCGGTCCTGTCTGAGAGTTTTTTAGCATGAATTGAAGTGGTTGTCATCATCAAAAAACCTGAATTGATGATGAAACGGGAAAAATTTTCGCAAATTATTAAATGTTTTTCAAACGCCCGTTCTATTTTCGGAGGTATTTTATGAAAAAAATGATGCTCGCCCTGCTGCTGGCCTTTACCATGCTGCTGCCGCTTGCCGGCTGCGGCGAAAAGACGCTGCTCGATCCGAAGTAGCCGGTGGAGCTGACCTTCTGGCATGTGTACGGCGAGCAGGCGGGCTCGCCGATGGACCTGCTGGTGGACGAGTTCAACCGCACGCTCGGGCAGGAGCGCGGCGTGCGGGTGCGGGTGACGGCGCAGAGCAGCGCCAGCCGCATCGGTGAGCTGCTGCTGGAAAGTCAGGTGGACGGCTCGGACGCGGAGATGCCCGACCTCTTCACCTGCCATCTGAGCAACGCGCTCGAGCTGGGCACGGAGAATCTGATCGACTGGAACGAGTGGTTCAGCGCAGACGCGCTGGGCGAGTTCGTCCCCGGCTTCCTCGCCGACGGCACATCGGACGGGAAGCTGCTCGTGTTCCCCGTGTCCAAGTCCACGCATGTGCTGATGTTCAACGGCAGCCGCTTCGATCGCTTCTCTGCCGAAACCGGCGTGACCTATGAGGATCTTGCCACCTGGGAGGGGCTTTACGATGCCGCCGCGAAGTTCTACGACTGGTCGGGCGGCGAGGTGTTCTGCGCGATGGACTATCCTGTCCGCGCGGTGGAGCTCAACGCCATGGAGCACGGCGCGCAGGATCTCTACACCGCCGACGGCTGGTATGATTTCGGCAATCCCATCTTCCGCGAGAGCTGGCTGCAGTTCGCGCGCTCGCTCGCGCAGGGACACATTCAGGTCTCCGACCTCTATTCCAACACGCAGGTGATGACCGGTGACGCGCTGTGCGGGCTGGGCTCCTGCGCGGCGATCCTCTATTATAATGATACCGTTTCCTATGCCGACGGCACGAGCGAGCCGATGAAGCTCCATGCCCTGCCCGTGCCGATGACGGCGGGCAGCGCGCCGCTGATGACGCAGGCGGGCGTCGGCATCGCCGCCTGCAGGACCACCGATCAAAAGGCGGAGGCCGCGGCGCTGTTCGTCGATTGGCTGACGGAGGCCGAGCGCAATTTGAAATTCGTCGCGGACACGGGCTATATGCCCGTGCGCACGGGCGCGTTCGAGGGCATCGACCTTGCGACCTTCGAGTTCCCCGAGGAGAGCTATGCGGCGCTCTATTCCGCGCTCAAGGACGCGCAGGAGCGCTACACGGCGGTGTCCGAGCCGAACTTCGCGGGCTATTATGACAGCATCTACACGCTCTACGACGGTCTGCGTCAGATGCAGAAGACGCTGCCCGCGCGTGCCGCCGCGGGCGAGGACACCGATGCCCTCGCGCTGGAGACCTGGGACCTCTTCTGCGGCATTCGGTAAGGCTTTGACGGGAAGGTGAGGAACATGGGGCGTATGCCCAGTTTCAAAGCGGCGCGGCGCTCCATGCGCCATCGGCTCGGCTGGTACATGGCGGTTTTTGCCGCGCTCCTCATCGCGGTGGTGTGCATCGGGCTCTTTTTCTTCGGGCGGCTGAGCAGCCCGAAGGCGGAGATCGCGCATGAGCTGCAAACGCAGATGGAGTTCTTCCGCTATGATATGTACGCACTGTGGCAGAATGTGAGTACCTCCGGCGTGCATCTCTCCGAGGAGATGACGGAGGTTTTGGAGGACTGCCTTGCGGAGAGCGGGGCGGACTTCGACGCGCTCACCGGCGATCTGGAGACGCTCGCCGCCATCGAGGATGCAATGCTCGGGCCGCTGTGCCAGTATATCCGGCAGACGCGCTGCTCCGGCGCGTTTGTGATCCTCGACGCCGCCATGCGCGCGGACAGCGCGCCCGATGTCCGCAGCGGGCTGTGCGTGCAGAAGAGCAATGCCGAGCGCAGCAGCAACGAGCTGCTGCTCTTTCGCGGAATGTCCGCCGTGGGCAAGGCGCACGATGTGATGCCCCATCGGAAATGGCAGCAGGAATTCCGCACGGCGCGGTTTCCGGGCTACGACGAGTGCATGGGCGCGGTGTGCGATTCCCTCTGGGACGCCTGCCACATCACGGAGCTCATCACGCTCCCCGGCACCTCGGAGCGCGCCATGTTCCTCTCTGTTCCCATGGTCGCGGAGGACGGCACGGTGTATGGGATCTGCGGCTTCTCGGTGAATCAGACCTATTTCGGGGCGCACTACGAGCAGCCCTCGAATTTCAGCCGCCTCGCCTGCCTTCTGATCCCCGACACCGGCGGGACGGTCGATGTGGACGCGGGGCTCGTCACCTACACCAGAGACGGCTCCTGCACGCTGCCGGACGGTACGCTCTCCCGACGCGAGCTGAGCGAGAGCCTTTCCCTCTTCTCCGGCAGCGGGTATGACTTTGTGGGAAAGACGGAGCGCGCCGCCTTCGTGCGCAGCGACAAGGTCGGCCACACGCTCGCGGTGCTCATTCCGAAGGAGGACTATGACCGCGCGGTGTTCGACGGCGTGGCGCAGACGGCGATCTTCGCCTTTTTGCTGGTGTTCTTCGCCGTGGCGTGCTGCATGATCTTCGCCCGCCGCTTCCTCAAGCCGGTGTATGAGGATATGAAGCATTTGCAGTCGGAGGAGCCGGACAGGGCGCAGATGACCTTCGACGATTTCGACCCGCTGACGAAAACGATCGCCGCGCGGAAGGAGACGCACAACGCGATCGTGAGCAGTCTGACGCACGAAAAGGAGTCCTTGCAGAGCCGGTTCGAGGAGACGCAGAGCCGGTTGGAGTCCGCCCGTCGGGACGCGCGGGAGCTGGCGGACAGGCAGCGGGATCAGATCGACCCCGAGGTGTTCCGTCAGTTCAAGGAGCATCTGGCTAACCTGACCAACGCCGAGCGGCGGATCTATGACGCCTATATCTCCGGCATGGACTTTCCGCAGATCGCCGCGACCTTCTCCGCGCGGGAGAGTACGCTGCGCTCGCAGACGCAGAGCGTCTATCGAAAGCTGGGCGTCAATTCTCTGGCGCTGCTGCGGCGCTACGCCGCGCTGATGCGTCAGGAGGAGGCGCAATAACGAAAAAAGCAGATCGGTAAGACCCGATCTGCTTTTCTTTTCTCCGGCGGCGCGAGGGCGGCACGAAAAAAGGAGCGGACGAGCGTCCGCTCCTTTTCAATTTCTTTTGACCGCGGTGTGGGGAGGCAGCTCAAACGCCCGTGATGACCTGGCTGCCCGCCTGCGTGTTGACCCACTCGATCATGACGGGCATCAGCAGGTTCAGCGCGAGGATCAGCACGAAGATCAGCACGAAGCCGACGACCGCGTTCTTGAGCGCGCCCTTGGCCTTCTCACGCTCCTGCGGCTCCTCCGCCTTGGCGTACTTCACGCCGAGGACCACGCAGTACAGCGCGCCGAGCGCGCCGACGATGCCGAGCAGCGGCGCCATGAGGGAGTTGAGCAGAGTGATGATGGGCTTTACGACGGTTGCAAACATAAGGCTACCTCCTAAAAAACATGGTTTTTTGTTTCATTCATTCAAGCTGACAGGTCTTCCTCTGTCTGCCTTTATTCTACAGGGTTTTGCCGTGTGAGACAATCATAAAATTTGTAAAAAATCTGCTGATTTTGATAAAAAGGGTGGACTTCAAAAATTCCTCTTGCTATACTATGGGTATCCTCCGGAGGAAAGGAGACCTTGCCATGACGATCAAACGGATCAAAAGGCCGCCGAACGGCGCAGAGCTGCGGCTGGAGGGGCGGCTGGACGCGACCGCCGCGCCCGGGGCGCAGGAGGCGTTTTTGAAGGTCGCGAGCGAATGCGCGGACCTGACGCTGGATCTCGCCGCGCTCTCTTATGTGAGCTCTGCGGGGCTGCGCGCGCTGCTCACGCTGCAAAAGCAGATGAATCGCACGGGCGGCAGCCTGACGCTCACGCATGTGAGTCCCGCGGTGATGGAGGTCTTTGAAATGACCGGCTTCAGCGGGCTGCTCAATATCGTGTGAGGGGTTTTACCGCACGCCGACCGTAAAGGTGCAGCAGCCTGCTTCGAATTCCGCCTTGACACCGTAGCCGGAGACACCGCTCAGAAGGCTCTTGAGCACATCGAAGTCCGCCACGATCGGCCCGCGCTCGTTGCGGTACTGCAATCGAATCCGGTTCGGCGCGGGACAGGTGCAGCGCAGACGGGCAGTCCGCGCGCCCTCTGCCGAGGTCAGCGAGTAGAACAGCTCCTCCGTCATGACACGGGTGCGCATACGGAGGATCGTCGGCAGTTGAGCCGCCATCAGATGACGGTCGATCTGCTCTAAAAGCTCGTCAATATACTCCCACTGCAAGGGAATGATGCGTTCTTTCATTCGCGCTCCCCCTCTTCGCCTGCCGCACGCGGAGCGATCGGGGTACGCCGGATCGCAGCCGCATCGACTATTATGAAATATTATAGCAGGCGATGCACAAAAATGCAATACCTTCCTTTTTCCCGCTTTTTCCCTCCGCCGCGCGGCGGAGGAGCGGGGAACGGGAAGAAAGAGGAAGGACGCACAGGCGTCCTTCCTCTTCTCTTTTTTGTGTATGGGCAGCTCAGCGGGCACGGCCGCCGGAGCGCTTGGCAGCGTCTTTGCGGTCGGGCTCCTGCGGGGCGGTCTTCTTCGCCTCGCGCTTGTTCGTCTTTTCGCCGGTGGAGAGCAGCTTGAAGCTGTAGCGCTCCTCCTCGACCTTCTCCCCCTCTTTGTTTTTGACAAGCTGTGTGACCTTTTCGATCTTCATGCGCTTTTGCATTTGACCGGAGATCAGGCCGTTTCCGAACTTCTTGCGCTCCGACAGCGAGCTGTTGAGCGTGGCCTCGAGACGCCGGTACATCGCATCGTCGTGCATCACCAGATTGGAGCGGCCGAAGACGGTCGGAAGCTCCAATTCCGTGGCGCAGTACGACAGCGGGCGCAGCGGCTCTCCGCGCGTGGGGTCGCCGCCCCACATTCTCTCGCTGATCTCGCGCCGTCCCTCCTCGAAGTTCACGACATCGCCGAGCATTCCCACGACATCGCCCGCCGGAAGGAGACCCTCTGCCAGATCGCTGCGCGCACGCAGCGAGCGGCGGGCAAAGTAGAAGAAGGTCGACACGCAGTTCGCGCGGTCGGCGACCTCGTTGGCGAGCTTCGCGCCGTTCTCCGGCGTGCGCTCCCCCTCGGGCAGAGTGCTCATCGCCGCCGCAGCGTACTCCTGCTTGCAGTGCTCGCGCTCCTGATTGGCGTCGAAGAGCGTATATGCCGCGGTGAACAGGGCGCGGTTCTCGGGACGGAAGAGACTGTGCTCGTCCTCCGTCAGACGCAGCCGCACGGTGGCTTCGTCAAGGTATTCCACCAGACGGCGCTGACCAAAGAAGAGGGTGTTGGCGGTCCACTCGATATCGCCATTTGTCATGTTGCGCAGCACCGCCTCGCCCACGCGCTGCTTTTCCTCCGTGAGCTTCGCGGGATCGAAGATATCCTCGACCGGATAGCCTGCCGCCGCCATCGCGCAGGCCGCGACGGTGGGCAGCGCGATGCGGCTGGCCGAAAAGCCGCCGGGGACTCTTTCGGGCATCGTGCCCGCAGCGATTTGCGCGCTGAAAAACTGCTCTCTCTGCGCGCCGACCTCGCTGTCTGCCTCCAGAGTGGAGATGAGGTTTCCTGCCTTCACGCGCTCGCGCGCGTCGATCATGCGCTGATACTCCGCCGCCTTTGCCACCTTTTCCTTGTAAAAGCCGAGTTTCGAGGCAAAGCGCTCCCATGTGCTCAGCGTGACCTTGTTGAGCGGGGACGGCTCGTAGCCGGTTTTGGTGATCTGCACCGGCTCGTCGGGAATGCGGCCGTTCCGGTCGGGGACGAACGCCTCCACGCGCTTGCCCGCCATCAGCGCCGCGGCGACATATTCGCCGGTCTTGCTCCGATAGTTATCCTTATAGAAGGTGTCGAAGTTTCGCTCGCGGCTGCCCGGGATCGCCATGAAGTCCTCAAAGAGCTTCTCGCGGACCGTTTTCCCGTCGATGATGATGTGCGTGCCGCGGTTGATCGGGTTTGCCTTGTAGTCCTGATCGCCCCAGAGATCCTCCGTGCGGCCGAAGAGCGGGTCGAGCACGCGCTCCGCCGTGGCGCGGGCGTAGGGCGGGACGACGCCGTCGAGCCCGTCGGGGCGAAGCGCCTGCGTGCGGTCGATCTCGTTCGGCTTCTTCCCCCAGCAGCGCGGGTCGGCAAAGACCCGCTGCATGAATTTATTGTCCAGATCCTCAAACTCCACATGGACCTCGCGCGGCATCTCGTAGAGCGTTTCCGCTTCACGGACGCGCTCCTGATTCAGCTCGATGTGCAGCTCACCGCTGTAGAGCTCCAGCACCTCCTGCGGGACGGGGCCGGTCCGGACGCCGGCGGCGTATTCGATGCCCTGAAGGAATTTATCGTAGTTCACGACATCGGCGCTCACCTTCAGCTCGCAGCTTTTCTCGTGGAGATAGCGGCGTGCCGCCGCGTTCGGGCTGAGCTTGCTCGCGCGCGTGTAGCGGCGGTGGAGCATCGACGCCCTGACCATGTCGGAGCGAAGGCTCCTGACCGTTTCGTTTCCGCTCTCCAGCGCCAAAAGGGACTGCGCGTATTCGCGCACCTCGGGCGAGCGGCTTGCCAGCGTCGCGCGGATCTTCGCAAGGCGCTCCTCCATCTGCATATCGATGATGCTGTACTTGCCCACGGGATCCACGGCGGGAAGGCGCTCGTCGGTCTGCTCGTCCTCGGGCATGGTGGGCCAGCCGCTGAACTGCTTTTGCGCGTAGTCGGCGGCGATGCGCGCATACTCCCGCGTCAGCGCGTTGGGTATGAACTTCCCGTTCTCGTCCCGATAGCCGCCCTCGACGGCCTCTTCACCGGCGGCGAGCGCTTCCTCGGCTTCCCGCGCGAGATTCTCCTCGGCGAGCTTCAGCCGCTTATTCTCCTCCTCGGTGAGCGGGTGGCGATAGTCTGCGTAAGCGTCAAATGGCTGCATGGCCTGCGCACCTCCTGTTTTCTGTCGGTTTTCTGTTTACACTATCATTATATCGACAAGGCGGGAGAAAGGGTAGGCACTCTTTTGCGCAAAAGCTGCTAATTTTGAAGTGCGGGCGCTTTCTTTTCTCCCGCCGCGGCGCACGAAAAAAGGGAGACCCCGTCGATCGGACGGGGTCTCCCTCTCTTTTGTTCTCTCAGCGGGTGCGGCCGCCGGCGTTGGGCGCTGCCGGAGCCCTGCCCTGCTTCTGCTCGCGCGGCTCGTGGACATTCCTTGCCGCTTTCTTCTCCTTCTCGGGGGCGATGGTCAGCGCGCGCTTACCGTCTCCGTTCTCGTGGATCTCCATGACGAAACGGTCTCTCATTTTGCCCTCGACAAGATCTCTGCCGAACTTTCTGATCTGCTGCGCGTCGGCGGCGTACTCCTCCGCGACGGTGTTCCGTCTCGGGTCGGCAATGTCCGAGAGCAGCCCCTGTGCCAGCTCCTTCGTCTGTCCGACGGTGAAGAAGCGGCTGAAGCCGCTGCCGTCACCCGCGCCCTTTTTCGGCGTGAGCTTGATGCGGGCGCGCGCGTCCTCCACGACGACCAGCTTCGGCGCCTTCGACTTCTCGCCCCACACGGCATCTCCGCAGG
Source organism: uncultured Oscillibacter sp. (assembly GCA_964455915.1). Classification (GTDB taxonomy): domain Bacteria; phylum Bacillota; class Clostridia; order Oscillospirales; family Oscillospiraceae; genus Hominicoprocola. The sequence continues at coordinate 11,102 of CAYWAS010000037.1, forward strand.
CGCGCCGGAGCCCTTCAAAGCGCCCTATCTTTGCGACCTTCTCCCCCGCGCGGACGGGCGGAGTGCGCCCCTCCATCATGTCGAAACGGGCTTCAAGGGACTCGGCGGCGTATTGCAGGTAGAGCGCGGAGGTATTGGCGCGGCCGAGCAGCTCCGCCGCTGCAGCTCTGCCCTTCGCCTCTATCGTCTCGGCGCTCGCTCCCGCCCGCTCTCCGGCGGGAAGGTCGTTCATCGCCAGCCGCTCATAGCGCTCGGCATTGCTCCTCTTGACCTCCTGGACCGTGTCGAAGAGCACCTCGCCTGCCGCGAAGAGTTCGCGGTTTTCGGGAGAGAAAAGCTCCCTCTCGTCCTCGATATGGAGCGGCTTATTCTGCACATAGCCGTCGATCTGACGCAGGAGCGCCTTCTGCCCCTCGTAAATGGTCGCAGTGATCCAGTCGTGGTCGTGCGCTTCGAAGCGCGCCATGGTCTCCGCGCCGAGACGCTGCTTGAGCGCCGTTTCGCGGGTGGGATCGAAAATGTCCTTGAGGCTGTAGCCCTTCGAGGCCATATAGCACACCGCGACGCTGAGATCCGCCGTGCGGTCAAGGGTATAGTCGACATCGCGCGCCTGAACGGAATTATCGTACTCGTAGTGCGGCCTCTCACGGCCGGTCTCGCGGGACCAGTCCCCGAAGAATGCCTCCCGCGAGGACTTTGTGTTGAAGGCAGCCTTCGTGCATTTGAGGAAACTGCGCTGACGCAGGCGCTCGCGCGCCGCTTCGAAGCGCTCGTATTCCGCCGCCTTGGCAGCCTTTTCCTTATAGAAGCCGCGCTTGGCGAAAAAGCGCTCCCATGCGTTGAGCGTGACCTTCTCGACGGGTGCCGGCCCGTAGCCGGACTTGACGATCTGCATGGGCTCGCGCGGGATATTGCCGAAGCGGTCGGGGACGAACGCCTCGATGCGCTTGCCCGTCATCAGGGCGGCAGCCACATACTCGTTCGTCTTCTGGCGGACATTCGCGGCGAAAAACTCGTCAAAATCCTCCATGCTGCCGTTTCTTTCGGCGGCATATTCCTCGATCATCTTCTCGCGGACGGTCTGCCCGTCCACGATGATATAGTCGCCGCGGCTGAGCTCGAGCTCCTTGTCCGCCGTCTTCTCGGTGTGGCCGAGGATCGGCTGGAGCACGCGATCCACGGTGGCGCGGGCATAGGTGGTGACGGTATTGTCGATGTCCTGATCGGTCAGGCCGAGCCTGCGCTGCTCCGCCCCTCCCTTGCGCAGTCCGGCGACGATCTGCTCACTGCTCAGACCCCAGTTGTCGGGATCGAGGGCTGCCTTGTGGAAGAGCTTATGCGTGAAATTCTGAAATTCCATGGGAAGCGCCGGCGGCATGACCACCGTCTCGCGTCCCTTGCGGTGCATCTCCATGTTCAGCTCGACGCCGAGCTTTTCACGGTAGAGGTCCAGCACCTCGCGCGGCAGCTCGGGTCGCGGGTCGATGCCGAGGGCGTGCTCGATGCCTTGCAGGTAGCGATTGTACTCCTGCGCCATGCCCTCCATCTCGTAGCGGCGGCTCTGCTCGCGCAGATAGCGGCGTCCGATGGCGCTCGGGCAGAGCTTCGCGGCACGGGCAGTGGTGCGCGCCATGCCGAACTGACTTTTCATGTTCTGGCGAATCCAGGTGTTCACTATGCCGCTGCCCTCGTCGAGCTTCAAAAGATCCTTTACATACGCGGTGACCTCGGGCGGGCGGGTCTCCAGCACGGCTTTGATGCTCGCCATGCGCTGCTCGAAGTACATCTCGGTCGAGCAGCTTTTCCCGATAGGATCGATGCCCGGATAGCGCAGGACGACGCTCTCGTCCTCGGGCATGACCGGCATGGTGTCGAGCAGCTCGTCGGCGACCTCCGTTGCGATGTCCATGAGCGTGCTGATCACGGCGGTGTGCACAAATTCGCCCGTCTCCCTGCTGATGTAACCGCCGTCCCTTCGGGCGATGAACGGGCTTCCCGGTTCGCCCACATGACGATCCTCTTCTTTCGTCTGCTCCATCGCCTTTTTGACCTGTTCAAGGCGCTCGTCTGTCCACTTGATGCCGTAGCTTCCGTATTGATAGGAAAAATCGATATCCGGCATATTCTTTGCACCTCCTGTAATTCATTCGATCCTTTCTCATCGGCGCGCCGCCCCTTCGGCGGGCGCGGCGCGATGCCGCGGTCGGTGCGCGCTTACCGCGCGCCGACCAGAAAGGTGCAGCTCCCATTCTCGAGCTTTGCCTTTACGCCGTAGCCCAGTATCCCCCGCAGAAGGCGCTCGAGCATACGCAGATCCGGCTCCAGCGGCCCGCGCTCATTGCGGTATTGCAGGCGCACCTGATCGGGCGCGGGAAAGGTCGCGCGCATACGCGCGCTCTGTGCGCCCTGTGTGAGCATGAGAGCCGAGAACAGCTCCTCCACGAGCGTATTGGTCCGCATACGCAGCACGGTGGGAAGCTGCGATGCAAGCAGGTGCTCGTCGATCTGCCGCAGCAGGCCGTTGAGGTATTCCGGCTCCAGGGGAATGATTTTTTCGTTCATCTGCTTTTCTCCTCCCGCAGCCGCTGCGAACGATCCCTCGCCGGCGTGCCGCCGCGTAAACTTGCAATAGGGTCTATGGTAAGTGCGTGGATCTCGTCAGCACCGCGCGCTTTTCTCAGCGGCTGCGCCCCGCAGCCTTGGCTTTGCTCGGCTCCTGTGCGCGCTTGCTGTGCTCCGCCGCTTTCTCGGGCTCCTTGAACTTGCAGGAGAGCTTGCCCTTGAGGTTGACGCTTATGCTATCGCCGGTCTTGCCGTTGATCGCATCGTATCCGAGCTTCCTTTGCAGGGCTTTGTCTTCGTTCAATCTGCCCTTCATGATTGCAAAATCCTGCGAATCGTACATCCCCAGAGGGGAGGCGAAGGTGGACGCGCCGCTTGCGACATACTCATCATACGAGAGCAGCCTGTGGAACGGAACGCCCGGCTTTTTCGCCTGCGCTTCGCGGAAGACCTTTTCCTCCGCCTGCATCGTCACGATATTCGAGAAGCACATATCCATGCCGTCCGCTCCCGGCTCGTTCACAAGCCCGCGGCTCAGCTCCAGACCCGCACGCATGGCCGCAATGGCATCCTTTACATATATCGAGGCCGTGGTGATGGGGTCGTAGACCGCCTCGGATTCGCTCTCTCTGATGTTATTCGCGCGGCTGTAGGCTTCGAAGGCGCGCTTATAGGATTCCTTCGTGTCGCGGCGCTGCACCTCCTGCGAGGCATCATAGCCGAACTTGATCACCGAAAGCAGCATCTGTCCCTCGGGTGTGGCAAGCTGCTCCACATTCATCAGATCGATGCCATTCTCGCCGTTCCTGCCGCCCATGACCTTCTCGTCCATATATTTTACAACGGCGAGCTGCCCGTGAAGGAACAGGTCGGTGATCCGGTCGACATCTTTGTTCTCGATCAGCACAGCGACCGCGTCGCCCGCGCGCTGCTTTTCCTCCCGCAGCTTTTCCGGATCGAGGAGATCCTCGAGCGGATAGCGGCCATTCCCCTCCTTGATCATGTGGCAGACAGCCAGCGTCTGATATGTGGAGCGGGTACTGACCATGCCAAGGACCGGCGGCGGCATCTGTCCGCCATGCGTGCGCATATAGTTGCCGAAGAAGAGTTCCCGATTGTCCGCTCCGGTAAGACCCAGATCCGCGAAGCGGCTACAGGTATAGTCCGCCTTCACGCGCTCGCGCGCAGCGGACATACGCGCCTCTTCTGCCGCCTTCTCTTCTACCGCGCGCTCGTATTCCTTCGCTTCCGCCACCTTTTCCTTGTAGAAGCCGAACTTCGAGGCGAAGCGCTCCCACAGGCTCAGCGTGACCTTCTTGAGCGGAGTGGGGGTGTAGCCGTCCTTGACGATGCGCATTGGCTGCTCGGGGAGCTTTCCGGCCGCGTCGGGGACGAACGCCTCCACGCGCTTGCCCGCCATGAGCGCGGCGGCCACATACTCGTTGGCCCTGTAGCGGAAGGCCGGATCCGCCTCATACTCGTTTTCAAAATCCGCGATCCGCTTGCCCTGCGCGCGGTTCTGCTCCATATAATCCTCGAGCATACGCTCGCGGACGGTCTTACCGTCGATGATGACCAGCGTGCTGCGGTCGATCAGGTGACTTGTGCTCAGCCGCTCCGTGTCGAGGAAGTACGGATCCAGATAGCTGTCCACCGTGGCGCGGGCATAGGGAGGGAGGCCACCCTCCAAAAGCTCGGGCTTGATCGTCCCCTGCTCGAGCGCGGCGTCGAATTTACGCTCGATCTCGTCGTGCGGCAGGTCCCAGTTCTCCGGCATCGTGGCGAAGCGGTGATAGACGCCGTTATCATAGTCCTCGAATTCCACGGTCATCTCCTCGAGGGGGAGGACCTGACGGGACTTTTCCTGTATCTGCGGATCGAGCTCGATGCCGGCCTCTCTGTAGACGCGCAGAACCTCCTCGGGAATGGGGCCGCGCCGCACGCCCGACATATACTCCAAGCCCTGCATATACTGCTCGCAGCGGACGACATTGGGGGAATTTTTGATCTCAAGCGCCTTCTGGTGGAGCAGCGCGCGGCCGGTCGGATCAAGGCAGAGCTTCTCCGCGCGCGTATACAGGCGGTATTTCTTCGACTCCTCCGGCAGGTATCCATAGCGGGTGAGCTGCGCGGTCTTGTCCCTGAACAGCCTTTTCTCCAGACCGTCGACCATACCGATGTATCTGCCGACCTCCTCGGGGCGGACGCTCGCCGTGTCGCGGACTCTATTGTAGCGCTCCTGAAGCTCCAGCTCGATGATGCTGTACTTGCCCTTGGGGTCTTTGTTGGGGTAGCGGAGCGAATCGTAAGCATCACCGGGCATCGCACGGCTGCGATCCTCCGCATCGTCCCACAGATCGAACTGCGCCTGCGCGCGGTCAATGGCAATGTTCATCTGCTCGCGAACCATGGGCTCGAGGACAAACTCGCCCCGCTCGTCCAGATAGCCGCCGGGGACGATCTTCATTTTGTTCTTGGGGTCCCACGAGAGCTCCTCGAGCTCTTTGGATTTTCTCCGCGCCTCGGCATAGCGCGGGCTGTTCATTTCCGCCTCGGTCAGCGGGTGGGCGTCGCGATAGTCCTCATACTGCTTTTCATAATCAGCGATCAGCATTGCTGCACCTCCTGAAATTTTTCCTGCGGTCATTTACCGGCGCGGACCGCCCATCGGTTTGGTCGGTTCGCTCTTTTTGGCTTTCTGTTCGGGTGCGAGGGTGTCCTCCGTCTGCGCCACATGGCAGGCATAGACGCTGCGCGCCATCTGGCGGTAGGGGCGGGAAATGTTGACCTCGCTGCCGTCGGTGAGGGTGAAGCGCTCCATCTCCCATTTCTCAGTGTATTGCAGGTTCACCATGTAGCTTTTGTGGCAGCGGAGGAAGCTCGTGTTGAGGTCAAGAAGGCTCTGATAATCGCGGAAGCCCGCTGCGGCCTTGATCTGCTTGCCGTTGTTGAGGTGGAAGATCAGGTTGTGTCCGCGGGATTCCAGATGCGTGATGTGGCGGGTGTTGACCTGACTCCACACGCCGTTGATCTTCACGGGAAGGAACTGCTCCTTCGCCTGGAGCTTCTCGCGCAGGAGCGAGGCAAAGACGGAGAAAAACTCTTCCTCGTCGAACGGGAGAAGCAGATAGCCCGCCGCGCGAATGGAGTAGCCGAACACCGCGTGCTTCTCACTCTCGGAGAGAATAAAGATGCGGCAGTTGGGGAGCGTTTGCGCGATGCGCTCCATGCGCTCTCTCACCTCGTCTCCCTCGTCCACATCATAGGAGAGAATGTCGATGGGGATATTGGTGGCTGCCTGCTCCAGCTCCTGCTGGTCAGCGTAGGCGTGGACCGTGAGGTCAAGGCAGGCCGTCTGGTTAAAATCGTCGATCGCTTTGAGCTGCCGCTCCAGCAGCTCGGGGCGGGGACTGTATATGCCGATCTGCATGAAACGCCTCCCCTCCTTTTTGTCTTCTGCTTTTATTATAGCGGCACAGCGGACGAAAGAACAGTTTCGCTTTTGCGCAAAAACGGTTAATTTTGCACGCGCTCCCGCGATCTTGCGGCGATCCGCGCAGGCGGGTGGACCGACTCCGGCACGGTCGGGGTGCCGGAGTCGGAGCGCTTTACGGGTTCTCGGGCGTTGAGGGGGTCGAAGGGGCTGCGGGCGTTGAAGGCGTTTCCGGTGTCGAGGGCGTCTCGGGAGTCGAGGGTATGTCGGGCAGATCGATCACCGGCTCTTCGATGACGGTGACGGTGACCGTGACAGTCATGCCGCCGCCGTTGCTCGTCACGGAGGCCGTCATACTGCTCCCGACGCTCGCGCCGGACGGAACGCGGAGGACCGCGGTGCCGTCCGCGTTGACGCTCAGCGCGTCGCCGCTCGTTCCGGCGTTCCAGGTCCAGCTGGTGTCCGGCTCTCCGACCGCCGTCACGGCGGGCGTGAGGCGCACCGTGTCGCCCGCGTAGGCGGTGATCACGAGCGCTCCGCCCGAGGAGGCGGCGGCGACACTGCCGGCGCGCTGGCTCTGTCCGCTCACGGAGAAGGACTGGATATAGCTGCCCTCTGCGGTGAGGTCGACCGTCAGCGCTTTGCCGCTCTTCGCCCAGTTGTTCACTGCCACAGAGACATTCTCCGTGCCTTCGGGCTTATTCAGGTCGGCGGAGACGGAGGAGAGATACCAGCTGTCCTCCGCGCTCAGGGTGATGCTCTCCAGCCGGTCGAGGGCACTGAGCATCAGCTCCATCGTCACGGTGCTGCCCGCCGTGGGCGCAGCGGAGAGGCGGCGCAGGAGATCGGTGAGCTGCGCGCTGCGCGGCTTTCCTTCGCTGTCGAGATAGTCGACGGTCATGGCGACCTTGCCGGAGGTTCCCGCGCCGACAGCGGTCTCATTCGCCGCGGTGACAAAGGTGAAGGTGACGGGAACGACGCTCTCGCCGCTCGCGTCGAGCTCCGAGGCGAGCGTGGTCGCGGTGAAGGACTGCGCGACCGAGACGGTCGAGAGGAGCACGCTCGTGTCGCTGCCGCGCGTGCCGGAGAAGCTCTCGACGATGGCATTGTCGAATTTCACCGGCGCACCGGTGGTGACGACCGCGATGCCGACGATCGAATCCACAAAGGGCGTGTCGAAGGGGACGACGATGCGCTGACCGTCCCGCAGCGCGGTATAGTCCGCGTCGGTCAGGAAGATGTAGGGTGTCTGATAGACGGTCTTGGTGGGTGCCGGATCGAAGGCGCTCGTGTAGCGCAGCGCCACTGCCACATCGTCTCTCTCCGCCGTCAGCACGCGGCTTTGTCCCTCCGCGAGCTGCATCGTGAGCGTCTGGTAGGTCGGAGAGCCGGTCATGGCGACCGGTCGAACCGGCGAGGTCGCGGCGCTCAGGTCATGGCTGCCGTAGTCGACCTGATAGGTGTCTAAAATGACATTGCCGCGCAGGTGCTGCACGACCGCCTTGCCGACCTTCGGCGCGGTGCCGCCCGTGTCCGTGCGGCTGAGCGTCAGGGTGTGGAGCGTCGAGATGGTGTCCTCGACCTTCGCGCCCTTCGTGTAGAGCACATTCTGCCCGTCCAGACTGCCGAGGTCGGTCAGCGTGAGGGGCTTTTGCTGATAGCTGTCGGTGTAGAGATTTCTGTAGGTCGCGGTGGCGAGCACCTGCGAGGCCGCGCCGGAGAAGGCGGAGCCGGAGGCGGGATAGACGACGATGCTCAGCCGGTCGGTGTCGCTCGCGGGCACGCGGGAGATCGAAGCGTTCCAGACGGAGCTGTCGTTCTCGTCCTCGACCACATCGATGCGGTTTTCGTTGAAGGTGATGGTGACACTGCCGTTCTCGCTGACGGTGTAGGTGCTGCCGGCGGCATTGGCGCTCGTGGTCAGCGGCGTGGAGTTGACCGGATCGCGGTAATACTCCGCGTTCGTGCTGATGTAGACCTCGCCAAGTCCGCCGATCTGCTGCACCGAGACGGACCTGATGTTCCATTTGCCGATCGAATTATCGCCGCCGCGGCTGATGATGAGGCTCGTGATGGAGCTCACATCTGTCATGGTCAGGCGGAAGCGGTCGTCGTGATTCGCGCGGAAGTGCCAGCGCAGATTTTCCGTATCGTTGTACTCGGCGATGGCGGTCTTGAGGTCGAAGTTCATGCTCTGCTCCACGCCGTTGCCGTCAAGATAGACGAGCGTGGCTTCAAAGACGCTCGGGTCCAGATCGCTGTTCGCGGTGGGGCACTTCGCCGTGCTGCCGGAGGCGGTGGAGATGCAGAAGAGGAGATCCACTGCCGTTGCCATGCGTGTGATGGCGAACTCCTTGGTGATCTCCGCGTTGCTGACGGAGCGCTCCACCAGCTCGCCCATGCCGTTCACGCCCTGCGTCTCGCCCTCGTCGATGTAGATAATGTCGATCCAGCCGACATTCTCGACCATCCAGGTCTTGCTCACGCCGCTGCTGCCGGTGAGCGTCACGCTGATCTTGCTGATGTTGAGCTTATCGAACACATCGCTCGTGGAGGCGGCGGCGTCGCAGATGATGCGCACGGCCTTGATGTCGCCGTAGTTCTGCGTGGTCTTGATGCGGAAGGATTC
>CAYWAS010000038.1:0-19432 GCA_964455915.1 uncultured Oscillibacter sp.
TCGATCATGCAGAAGGTGATGATGAGCGTGATGGCGGTGAACCAGCCGATGTTCATGAAGCCCGCGAAGTCGAACTTGAAGAGCGTGGTGGAGACCATGTCGGCGAAGGGCGGCACGAAGCTCGCACCGGCGAGGCTCGCGAACGGATTCACGCCGAGGAAGAGGAAGCTGCCCGCCCAGTAAATGACGGAGGAGAGCAGCATACCGAGCAGCACCGCAGCTCTGATGCCCTTCTTGGAGAGCACCACCATCGCAAACACGCCGATGAAGGCGGTCACAACGGTGAGCACCATGGTCGGATAGCCGGAGCCCATGCTGCCGCTGATGATGCTGGGGGTGAGCGCGCCGAAGAAGTCACGCATCATGTAGAACGGGCCGCCCGTCTCGGAGTAGATGCCGACATTGGAGCCAAGACCAATGTTCATCAGCATCAGACCGATGGCAGGCGCGATGCCGTAGCGCACGCCGAGCGGAATGGCCTCGACGATCTTCTCGCGAATGCTCAGAACCGTGAGGATCAAAAACACGATGCCCTCGACCAGAATGATGACAAGACCGGCCTGGAACGCGCTTTCGTAGGAGCACTCGTTGATGACCACGATGTTCGACGCGACCACCGCGAAGAAGCTGTTGAGTCCCATGCCGGGTGCCATTGCGAAGGGCTTGTTCGCCATGAACGCCATGCAGATCGTGCCGATGGCGGAGGCGATGCAGGTCGCCAGGAACACACCGTTCCACAGCGGCGTGCCGACTGCGAAGTTGGTCAGCAGGTTCGGATTCAGGGCGATGATGTAGGCCATCGTCATGAAGGTGGTCAGACCGGCGAGCAGCTCGGTCCGTACCGTGGTGCCGTTCTCTTTGAGCTTAAAGAGCTTTTCCATAAATTTTCTCCCCTTCTCTTTTTTTGCATTCCCCGCTGTTTCCTGAAAAATTTTCAGGAAACATGACGAAGTTTCAGCCTCATTATAAAGCGTGTGCTAAAAAAATGCAATACTCTTCGTGCGATCTGTCTCTTTTTTGTGCGGACCGTTTTTCTTGCACTTGCCCTTTCTTTATGCTATCATAACAGCATGATCCTCTCATTGCAAGGAGACAACATTGTGAAGCTCTCTCATATCCTCTTCGCCCCCGACGGCGCGAGCGATCTCGAGCGCCGCGCCCACCGCGTCTATCTCGCCGTGCTGCTCACCGTCATCGGCGTCGGCATCGGGCTGCTCGGATTGCTGCTCACCGCCTGCGCGAGCGATGTGCTGCCGAACGCGGCGCTGCTGCGCTCCTATTTTGCCCACCCGCTGCTGCTCACGCTGAACCTTCTCCCGCCCGTGCTGCTCGCGTGGCTCGGATACTTCCTCTCCGGCCGCTGCTGGTGCGGCGTCGCGCTCAGCGCCCTCCTCGGTGCGGGACTGCCGATCGTCAACTACTATAAATTCATGCTGCGCGGTGACCCGCTGCTCGCAAGCGACCTCCTGCTCGTGCGCACGGCGGGCGGCATCGTGAGCCGCTACGAGCTCACGCTCACGACCCCCGTGCTCGCCGCGCTCTTTTCACTCGCCGCGGCGCTCCTCGTTTCCATCTTCCTGATGAAGCGCGCAGCGCTGCGCCGCCGCACGCGACTCATCGGCTCGCTTGCCTGCCTTGCCCTCGCCGCCGCGCTCTACTTCGGCGCCTACACCAATGAAGCCGTCTACCGCAAGACCGCCAACAACGACCTCATCAATATCTGGTCCGCGAATGAGATCTACCTCTCGCGCGGCTTCTCCGTCTCCTTCCTCCACTCCTTCCCCGATATGCTCCCCGAAAAGCCCGAGGGCTACGACGCGGCTTCTGCGGCGGCGTTCCTCGCCGCCTTCCCCGACGCCGACCTCCCCGCGGGGGAGGAGATCACCGTCATGGGCGTCATGCTCGAAGCCTTCTGCGACCTGACCGATTTTCCCGCCCTCGCCGCGCTCGACACCGTGCAGGAGGTCTACGCCCCCTGGCACGCGCTCGAGGAGCAGAGCATCTCCGGCAACCTTCTCACCAACATCTTTGCCGGCGGCACGGTCGATACCGAATGGGGCTTCCTCACCGGCGAGAGCCGGCACGACGATTACCGCAGAGCCGTGGACTCCTATGTCCGCTACTTCACCGCGCAGGGCTACGCCGCGCACTACGCCCACCCCGGTTACGACTGGTTCTATAATCGCAAAAATGTCAACAAATACCTCGGCTTCGACACGAGCGTTTTCACCGAAAACGGCTTCGGTGAGCTCGTCGATCCCGTCACCGCCACATGGAGCTCCGACCACGAGCTCGTCGATTTCCTCCTCGCCGATCTCGACGCGATGGCGGGTGCGCCGCTCTTCTCCTTCGCCGTCAGCTACCAGAACCACGGCCCTTACGATGCGGAGCGCTCCTCCATCGACTATGTCGGCGCGTCGGAGCTTGCCCTTTCGACCGAGAGCACCCATATCCTCAACAACTACCTCATCGGCGTGCGCAGGACCATCGAGGCGTATGTCCGTCTCACCGAGGAGCTCGACGCGCGCGATACTCCCGTTGTCCTCGTCCTCTTCGGCGACCACAAGCCCTGGCTCGGCAACGGCAACTCGGTCTATACCGAGCTCGGCATCGATCTCGACACCTCCACGCTCTCCGGCTTTTATCATTACTACTCCACGCCATATCTGATCTGGGCGAATCAGGCTGCCCGCGCGACGCTCGGGCACGACCTGACCGGCGACGGCGGCGATTTCTCGCCCTGCTACCTCATGGCGCGCCTGTTCGACGCCTGCGCGTGGGAGGGGCCCGGCTTCCTTCAGCTCCAGCGCGAGCTGCGCGCCGTCACACCGCTCCTGCACACCGACGGATTCTTCCTGCGCGACGGCGTCCTCACAGGTCTCCTGCCCGACGCCGACCTCGCGCTCTATCAAAGCTACCTCTGCGCGCAATACTACCGCGAGCACGCCCTCTACTGACCCACCAAAGAAGGACCTTCTCCCAAGAGAAGGCCCTTCTTATTCGTCCGCATCGTCCCGAATCGCCTCTTCCTCTGCTTTGCTCAGCGCGGTTTTCAGCAGCACGCGGCAGTCCCATACATTCCCGAGCTCCAGAAGGTCGACCGCCTCCGACGCTGCGCCGAGTAAAATGTGGTACGCTTTCTCAATATCTGCCATAAAATTTCCGCCTTTCATGCGTCACAATTTCGTCATAATGCCATTTCATTTTAATTTGACGCTACTATTTTGTCAATACTTCGTCATGGAGGTTGACAAAAATGAAAGACAATAAGCCGCGCTATACATTGCGCGTTGCACCTGAACTTTTGGAAAAACTCGGCTATATCGCCGAATACGAGGGCAGGACTAAAAATAAAGAGCTCGAACGCCTCATCAGACTCCATATCGAAAAATTCGAGCAGGAGCACGGCAAGATCGAGCTCTGACTTCCGCCCACCGCCGCAGCAGCGGCTGAGCGGAAGAGAATCACCCTTGCGAAATACACCGCGCGAAGAGCGGCAAAAAGGAGAGCCTTTTTCAAGGCTCTCCTTTTATTATTTTACTCCTCGCTCGCGGTCACTGCGATATGCAGTTCATCAAGCTGCTTCTGCGTGACCTCCGAAGGCGCGCCCATCATGATGTCCTGCGCGTTCTTGTTCATCGGGAAGGGAATGATCTCGCGGATCGAATCCTCGCCCGCCAGCAGCATCACCATGCGGTCCACGCCCGGGGCGATGCCCGCGTGCGGCGGCGCACCGTAGCAGAATGCGTTATACATCGCCGGGAACTTCGCCTTCACATCGTCTTCGCCGAGGCGCACCATCTCAAACGCCTTGATCATAATTTCGGGGTCGTGGTTACGCACCGCGCCGGAGGACAGCTCCACACCGTTGCACACGAGGTCGTACTGATCCGCCGTGATCGTCAGCGGGTCGATCTCGCCGCGCTCGGCCTTGAGCAGCGTCTCCATGCCGCTCTTGGGCATCGAGAACGGATTGTGGCAGAACTCCAGCTCGCCGCTCTCGTCGCCGATCTCATACATCGGGAAGTCCACGATCCAGCAGAACTCGTAGCGCTCTTTGTCCATGTGGCCCTCGCAGGCGGGACCGAAGGTCTTGATGGCGACGCCCACGGACTTCGTCGCCAGCGCGCCCGCGCACACGATCACGAGCGTGTTCGGCGCAAGACCGAGCTTTTCGACCAGCGCGTCCTTCTGCGCGGTCACGAACTTCGCAATGCCGCCGGCAAGCTCGCCGTTCTCGTCCATCTTGAACCAGAAGCTCTTCGCGCCGCTCTGCACCTCGCAGTCGGTCAGGAGCTTGTCGATCTGCTTGCGCGTGAGCGTGCAGTTGCTGATGGGCACCGCCTTCACAGTCTGACCGCGCAGCGCCTCGAACTCGTTCTCGGCGAACAGCTCCGTGATGTCCTTCGCCGTCAGATCGATGCGCAGGTCGGGCTTGTCGCTGCCGTAGATCGCCAGCGCGTCGTTGTACGCGATGCGGCGGAACGGCGGCTGAGAGGCGATATCGTAGGTGCCGAACTTCGCGAAGATCGGAGGCAGCACATCTTCGCACACGGCGAAGACATCTTCCTGCGTCGCGAACGCCATCTCCATGTCGAGCTGATAGAATTCGCCGGGGGAGCGGTCGCCGCGCGCGTCCTCATCACGGAAGCACGGCGCGATCTGGAAATAGCGGTCAAAGCCGCTCGTCATGAGGAGCTGCTTGAACTGCTGCGGCGCCTGCGGCAGCGCGTAGAACTTCCCCGGGTGCTTGCGCGCCGGCACCAGATAGTCGCGCGCGCCCTCGGGGGAGGAGGCGGTCAAAATCGGCGTCGTGATCTCCAGGAAGTCGTGCGCCATCATCGCCTGACGCAGCGCCGCGATCACATTGCAGCGCAGAATGATGTTCTTCTTCACCGCTGGATTGCGCAGGTCGAGATAGCGGTACTTCAGACGCTGCGTCTCGTCCGCCTCGCGGCTGCGGTTGACCTCAAAGGGCAGGGAATTGTAGCGGCAGCGGCCGAGCACCTCGATCTTCTCGGGCACGACCTCGATCTCACCGGTGGCTTGCTTGGCGTTCTTGCTCGCGCGCTCGCGCACCGTGCCCTCGACGGAGATGGTGGACTCCTTGTTGAGGCTCTTGATGAGCTTCAGGTCCGCCTCATTCTCCACCACGATCTGCGTCGTGCCGTAGAAGTCGCGCAGCACCAGGAAGGCAAGGCTTCCGCCGACCTCGCGGACATTCTCCAGCCAGCCGACGAGCTTGACCTGCTCACCCACATGTTCAAGGCGAAGCTGGTCGCAGTTGTGTGTACGGGATTGCATCATAAGACAATAACAACTCCTATCTGTATAATTAAAAAGTTAAATTCCTTTTTGTAATCAAATTTACGCCGTAAACGGCTTGGTCTTCGGGTTCACGATGTCGCGCCAATCCAAATCGCCGCGGTTGAGACCGAGGATCAGCATTTCCGCCGTCGCCACATTGCTGGCAAAGGGAATGTTGTTCTGGTCGCACAGGCGCGAGATATAGCTCACGCCCTCGCAGGAGCGCTCGTCGCGCGGGTCGTTGAAAAACAGCACCAGATCGATCTCATTGTACGAGATGCGCGCGCCGATCTGCTCCGCACCGCCGTGAACGCGCGCAAGGAAGAGGTGAATGGGCAGCCCCGTCGCGTCGGCGACCAGCTTGCCCGTGATGTTGGTCGCACAAACGGTATGCTTGGATAAGATGCCCGCGTATGCCGTGCAGAACTGGACCATCAGATCCTTTTTGTTGTCGTGTGCCATGAGTGCGATATTCATTCAAACCGCGCTCCTTTCTATTCTGAATTTTTACATTGATTCGTTCCTCAGCGCCGCGGCAGCTTCATCAGCGCCACGCGCTCGCCCGTCAGCCGACGGGCGATGTTGCGGCAGGCAGACTCCGCGCACGAGCGCCGGTATCCCACCGTCAGGTCGCTGCGCCCGAGCGCGATGGGAATGTCCTCGTCCTCGGGGATCACGCCCAGCAGCGGCAGCCCCGCCGCGTCGATGGCGTCATCGATGTTGCTGCTCAGCGCTTTGAGCAGCTTGCGCCGCACACGGTTGACCACCAGGTGCAGCTTCCCGTTCGGGAACTCCCGCAGCTCCATCACTGTCCGCTGCGCATCGCGCAGGCTCGTCGGGTCGGTCGTCGCGACCACCACCGCGCGGTCCGCCGCGCAGGTCGCCAGACGAAACGCCTCGCCCAGCCCCGCGCCCGCGTCGATCAGACAGTAGTCGAAGCGCTCGCGCACCTCGTCCATCAGCGCGCGCATCTGCGCGTCCGTGATCTCCTGCCGCAGCCGCACCGGAGCGGTCAGCAGATACAGCCGCGCACACTGTGGGTGCCGCACTGCGGCAGCCTCCAGCGTCGCGCGCCCTGCGATCACATCGGTGAAATCCATCAGCGCGAGATCGCTCATGCCCAGCGCCAGATCGAGATTCCGCAGCCCGACATCGCAGTCCAGACACAGCGTCCGATGCCCCAGCTCGGCGAGCGCCGAGCCGACCAGCGCGGTAAATGAGGTTTTTCCCGTGCCGCCCTTGCCGGACACCACGGCGATGACCTGTCCCATAAAAAACTCCTCGCCGCCGCTCAAAGCGGCTGCTTTTTGATCTTCGCGAACGCCCGCGGATACTTCGTCGGGGTAGGGGAGACCTTCTCGATCACCACCACGCGGTGCGTCACCTCGCTCGTGGGGATCGCGTAATCCTCCACCCGCGCGATCTTCCCGCCGAGCGCCTTGATCGCCCGCTTCGCCGCGTCGATCTCCTCCTCGGTGTCCACGCTCTTCATCGCCAAAAACTGCCCGCCGACCTTCACCAGCGGCAGCGCCAGCTCGCAGAGCACATTGAGCTGCGCCACGGCGCGCGAGGTCGCAAGGTCATACTCCTCGCGCCGCTTTTCGGCGAATTCCTCCGCCCGCGCGTGGACGCACTCCACGCGCCCCAGCCCCAGCTCACCGCAGACCTCCGTGAGCCATGTGATGCGCTTGCCGAGGCTGTCGAGCAGCGTCAGGTCGAAGTCGTCCTTCAAAATACGCAGCGGCATACCGGGGAAGCCCGCGCCCGTGCCCACATCGACCACGCGCTTGCCGGAAAGATCGGCGCAGCGCAGCAGCGCGGCGCTGTCGAGCAGATGGAGCTGCGCGACCGCCTCCGGCTCCGTGATGGCGGTGAGATTCATCACCTCGTTTTTTTCCAGCAGGAGGGAGGCAAAGCGCTCGAGCGTCTCCGCGCGCGACTCGTCCTGCCCCAGCTCCCGCAGCCCCTGCCGCAAAAGCTCCCTCACTTGCTCTGCTCCTTCAAAAGATCGCGGATCTCCGTCAGCAGCAGCTCTTCCTTCGTCGGCTCGGGATCTTCCTCCTCCGCCTCCTCTACGGGCTTGGAGAGCTTGTCGTGCATCTTGTTGATGGCCTTGACCATGCAGAACACGGCGAACGCGATGATGATGAAGTCCAGCACCACGCTGATGAGATTGCCGAAGTTCACCGCGACCTCCGCGCTTGCGACCTCGCCGCCCGCGTCGAGCACAGCCTCCTTGAGCACCCACTTCCACTGCGAGAAGTCCACGCCGCCGGTGAGCATCGAAACGAGCGGCATGATGATGTCGTTCACGAGCGAGGTCGTGATCTTGCCGAACGCGCCGCCGATGACAACACCGACCGCCATGTCCAGCACATTCCCGCGCATCGCGAATGCCTTGAATTCCTCTAAAAATTTCTTCATGTTGTCCCTCCTGAATGGATTGCTTTCAAAACGCGCGCCCGCAGCGCGCCGTATCCCCACTGCCACGCGGCGCAGCCGAGCGGCGCGCCGAGATAGACGATCCCCAGCCGCAGCGCGTACTGCACGCCCACGCTGACGATGCCCGCGTCCTCAAACGCCTTGTCCGCGATCAGTATGAGCAGGGTATGATATAGGAAGATCAGAAAGCTCGCCCGATCCACCCGCGCGAGCACGCGCGGGAGCGGACGGCGAATGCCCGCCGCGACCAGATAGCAGAACGCGATCGCGCAGAGCAGATACAGGAAATGCGCCCAGCTCACGAGCGGAGACCACAGCCCCTGCACGCGGGCGCGATAGCTCAGATACAGGTCGGCGGCTGCCGTCAGCGCGAACGCGCCGCAGACGAAGCGCCGGTTTCCCCGCAGCGCGGCGAGGAACTCCTCATACCGCAGCCCGATGTAGCAGCCCGCGAGATAGTAAAAGAGATAGGTCGTACACATTCTGTCGCCGAAGCGGAACGCGCTCTCCGGCAGGAAAATGCACACGAAGTCCGCAAAATGCAGCTCGCTCGCCCAGGAGATGCCCAGCGCCAGCGGCAGCGAAAAGACCGGCGACACCCGCTCCGCCACATACCGCAGCAGCGGCATGAGCACGATGAACTGCGCGAGCGCCACGATGAAGTAGAAGGGGGCTGCCATCAGTCCGCTGGCCGTCAGCGAAAGAAAGCCCTTCGGCGAGAACGCGTAGAAGTGCCGCACGAAGCAGTAATAGAAATAGTAGACCGCGCACGCAAGGCAGTACGGCAGCAGGATCGTCCGCACCCGCCCGCGATAGTAGTCCGCCGCGCCCATGCGCCGCGCGCGGCAGCGTCAGCTTCACGCCCGCGAGCAGGAAAAATCCGTACACGCTCACAAAGCTCAGCCGCTGCAACAGATACACCAGCGCGAACTGCCGGCTCGTGGAGTCCAGATGCGTGACCGGGTGGCTCGAGCAGTGAATGCCGATCACCATTGCGCAGAACGCGACATTCAGCCATTGGATCTCGCTTCTTCGCCCCGCTTCGCTTATTTTATTGCCCATTTCAAAACTCTCCGCAATATTTTGGCGAGAAAATACCGTTTGGAATCACTTCTTCGGCACAAGGACCTCTTTCCCGCCCATGTACGGCCGCAGCGCCGCGGGGATCAGCACGCTGCCGTCCGCCTGCAAGTTGTTCTCCAAAAACGCGATGAGCATACGCGGCGGCGCGACCACCGTGTTGTTGAGTGTGTGGGGGAGATAGAGCTTGCCGTCCGCGCCCTTCGCGCGGATCTTCAGCCGCCGCGCCTGCGCGTCGCCGAGGTTCGAGCACGAGCACACCTCGAAATACTTCTGCTGGCGCGGACTCCACGCCTCGATGTCGCAGCTCTTGACCTTCAGGTCGGCGAGGTCGCCCGAGCAGCACTCGAGCTGACGCACGGGAATGTCCAGCGAGCGGAACAGCTCCACGCTCCACTGCCACATCTGCTCGTACCACTTCATCGAATCCTCGGGGCGGCACACCACGATCATTTCCTGCTTTTCAAACTGGTGGATGCGGTACACGCCGCGCTCCTCGATGCCGTGCGAGCCCTTCTCCTTGCGGAAACAGGGGGAGTAGGAGGTCAGCGTCTGCGGCAGCTTCTCCTCGGGAATGATCTGGTCGATGAACTTGCCGATCATCGAATGCTCGCTCGTGCCGATCAGATACAGGTCCTCGCCCTCGATCTTATACATCATCGCGTCCATGTCGGTCTGGCTCATCACGCCCTCGACCACATTGCCGTGGATCATGAACGGCGGAATGCAGAAGGTGAAGCCCTTGTCGATCATGAAGTCGCGCGCGTAAGCCAGCACGCCCTCGTGCAGCCGCGCAATGTCGCCGAGCAGGTAGTAGAAGCCCGCGCCGCTCACACGACCCGCCGCGTCCATGTCCACGCCCTCAAAGCGCTCCATGATCTCCGTGTGATAGGGAATGTCGAATTCCGGCACCTTCGCCTCACCGAAGCGCTGCACCTCCACATTGGCGCTGTCGTCCGGCCCGATGGGTACGCTGGGGTCGATGATGTTCGGGATCTGCATCATATCATGGTGCAGCTTCTCCTCGTACTCGACCTCCAACTTCTCCAGCTCCGCCAGCCGCTCGGCCTGCGCCTTGACCTTCGCCTTGATCTCCTCGGCCTCGGCGAGCTTGCTCGGGTCCTTCTTGGCTTGCCCCATCAGCATACCGACCTGCTTGGAAAGCGCGTTGCGCGCGGCGCGCAGCTCGCTCGCCTCGGTGATGGCGGCGCGCTTTTTCGCGTCCAGCTCCAGCACCTCATCGACGAGGGGGAGCTTCGCGTCCTGAAACTTTTTCCTGATGTTTTCCCGCACCGCGTCGGGATTTTCGCGGATAAATCGAATGTCCAGCATAGTGTTGTACCTCAAAATGCAATTTTTGCAGATTTTTCAAAATTGTTTCACATGAAACATCACGCGAGCCCGTCGGGGAACAGCGCCGCGACGATGCGCTCATAGGTCACGCGCGGCGACTCCGCGTCGTTCCCGTCGGCATCGATGTGCAGCGGCTGGTCGGGCAGGTGCTGCGCGAGAGCGTTGTCCTCGAAAGCAAGCACCAGCTCGCGCGCCGTCTCGCGGCGATCGGCTTCAAAGGCGCCCTCGATTCCGCGCAGATGATCCAGCGCGCAGATGACTGCCTCCTGCTTTTCCGAGGCTTCCTCTGCCGCCTCCAGCGCCGTCTCGGTGCGCTCGAGCTGCTCGGCGAGTTCCTCCACCCGCGCCTCCAGCGCCTCGATCTCGCTCTCCAGCTCGTGGTTCTCGTCGAGCGTGGACTGCATCATCGACTGGCTGCCCTTGATCTGGTCGATGACCTCCTGATTGGAGCGGTGCGTCGAGAAAAACGACCATAAGATCAGCAGAAAGGCAACGGTGAAGAGCACCGCGATGTAGGTATAGACGCGCCGCTGGCGCTCCTTTTCCGTGACCGGCTTTTCCTCCGGTGTGGGCTTTTTCTCCTCCGGCTGCGGAGCTTCGTGGATAAAATCGGTCACTGTTTTGTTCCTCCGTTCTCGCGCTTTTGCAGCGTCAAAAGCGCGTCGAGCAGATCGTTGAGATCGTCCATATCATAATAGTCCAGCTCAATGCGGCCCTTTTTGCGCCCGCATTTGATCTTCACGGCGCGCCCGAGCGATTCGCCCAGCCGCTCTTCGGCAAGGCGCACATGAAGCTGGCGCGTAGACTCCTCTTCGCTGATCGCGCGCGGGCGCTTCTCCGTCGTCAGGCGCTTGACCAGCGCCTCGGTCTGGCGGACATTCAAGCCCTGCGCGAGCACGGTCTGCGCCGCCTCGAACTGCTGTGCCGCGGGGAGGGGGAGCAGCGCGCGGGCGTGTCCCGCGGAGAGCTTTCCTTCCACGAGCAGCTTGCGCACACGCTCTTCGAGCGCGAGCAGACGCAGCGCGTTCGCGACCGCGGGGCGGGACTTGCCAACCGTCGCGGCGATATCCTCCTGCGTCATGTGGTAGCCCTCGAGCAGCGTTTTGTAGCCCTCGGCCTCTTCGATGGGGTCGAGATCCTCGCGCTGAAGGTTTTCGATGAGCGCCAGCTCCATCGCCTTGCGGTCGTCCGCCTCGATGACGATGGCGGGCACCTGCGACAGTCCGGCGAGCCGTGCGGCGCGCCAGCGGCGCTCGCCGGCGATGATCTGATAGTAGCCGGAGGCGAGCTTGCGGACGGTCAGCGGCTGAATGATGCCGTGCTCGCGAATGGAATCGGCGAGGTCGGCAAGCGCCTCGTCGTCAAAATGCTTGCGGGGCTGGGCGGCGCAGCTCTCCACCTGCGAGATGGGGAGGTAGAGACTGTCCTTGCCCTCGGGCTGCAGGGCGGCGTCGCCGAGCAGCGCGCCGAGACCTCTGCCGAGTCCGCGGTTTGCGTTTGCCATACTGTGGCTCCTTTCCTGCGCCGCAGCCGGAGCTGCGGCGGCATTCTGTGCGTGCAGAGCGGCGGGCGCGTTAAGTTGCGCTGTTCGACGCGTTCTGCTTCAAAAATTCTTCGGTGAAGGCGGCGTAGGCCTCGGCACCGCGCGAGCTGCGATCATAAGCGCTGATGGGCTTGCCGTGGCTGGGCGCCTCGGAGAGACGCACATTGCGGGGAATGACTGCCGCGTAGACCTTGCCGGGGAAGTAGCGCTTGACCTCTTCCGCGACCTGGAAGGCGAGGTTGGTGCGTCCGTCGAACATCGTCAGAAGAACGCCCTCGAGCTCGAGCTTCGGGTTCAGGCTGCGGCGCACGATGCGCACGGTGTTCATCAGGTCGCTGAGACCTTCGAGCGCGTAGTATTCGCCCTGCACGGGCACGAGCAGAGAGTCCGCCGCGCACAGCGCGTTGAGCGTCAGCAACTCAAGCGAGGGCGGGCAGTCGATGAGAATGAAGTCGTAATCGGCCGAGAGCTCGTCGAGCGCCTTTTTCAAACGGAACTGGCGGTCGGGCAGGTCGATCATCTCGATCCCCGCGCCTGCCAGCGCCTTGGAGGAGGGCAGCACATCGCCATAGCGCGTGGACGACACGGCGGCGCGGACATCGGCGCCGTTGATGATGACATCGTAGACGCCCTGCGACACGGTCTTGTCCACGCCCATGCCCGAGGTGGAGTTCGCCTGCGGGTCAAAGTCGCACAGCAGCACACGCCGGCCGCGCTCGCGCAGCGCGGCGGTCAGGTTGACGCAGGTGGTCGTTTTGCCGACACCGCCCTTTTGATTTACGATCGCAATGATTTTTGCCAAAAACCGACACCCGCTTTCCGTCGGAGAACTGCCGCTCCGCTCAAGTGATCTTTGTCTATAATTCTATAGTGTATCAGTATAACACAAATCGGAACGATTTCAACCGCAAAGAAAAAATTTCACACAAAATTTTGGCGGCGCGGGAAAGGGGAGTGGTGGGAAAAGGAAACAAAAACGGGAGGAATGTTTCACATGAAACATTCCTCCCGCGGAAAGTTGCGCGAGAGAGGGCAACAGCTAAAAAATTATTCCGTCAGCAGCAGGACATCGCGGGGCGCGAGGGTGAGGCGGAGCCGGCCACTTTCGGCAAGAAACGACTGTGCGCCGAGTGCATCGCGTGCGAGGTCGCGCTCCCACGGGAGGGTGACGGTCTGCGGCTCGTCGCCCGCGTTGACGGCGAGGAGCGTGACCTCGTCCTGCGCGCGGCGGGAGAAGCAGAGGACGCGGCCTGCGGCGAGGGGATAGGTGATGTCGCCGTGTTGGAGCGAGGGGCGCGCGGCGCGCAGCGCGGAGAGCGTGCGGAAAAGGTCGAGGAGCGCCGCGTCCTCGCTGCCCCAGGGATAGGTGCGGCGGTTGAAGGGGTCCTCGAAGCCCTCCATGCCCGCCTCGTCGCCGTAGTAAATCGTGGGTGAGCCGGGGAAGGCGAAGAGGATCGCCGCGGCGATGCGCAGCAGCGCGATGCCGCGCTCGCGCTCGGCGGGGGAGAGGCGATAGTCCGCGCGCGCGGCGCGGTCCTGCGGGGTCTCACGGCAGCCGAGGATCGTGAGGAAGCGGGGCGTATCGTGCGTGGAGAGGAAGTTCATCGCGCCGTAGAAGGCGGGGGCAGGGTAGTGGTCGCGCAGGGTCTCCATCGCGTCGCGGAACTGCTCCGCGCCGCTCTCTGCGGTGAGGTAGGCAAGGAGCGCGGTGCGGAAGGGGTAGTTCATCAGACCGTGAAGCCCGCCGCCGAGGAGATAACGGCGGCGCTTGGAGTAGGCGACCTTGGTGGTGCCGTCCTCCCAGACTTCGCCGAGGAGGTAGGCATCGGGGAAGTCGCGGCGCATGACCGCACGAATTTGGAAGATGAACTCGTCGGGCAGCTCGTCGGCAACATCGAGCCGCCACGCGCTCGCGCCCGCGCGCAGCCAGCGGCGAATGATGGAGTGCTCGCCGGTGATGATGTAGTTTACATAATCTTCGTTCGATTCGTTCACGGCGGGGAGGTTCTTGATGCCCCACCAGGCGTCGTAATCCGAGGGGAAGGGGTGGAAGTTGTACCAGGGGTAATAGGGAGAGGACTCGCCCTGCGCCGCGCCGGGGGTGGGGTAGAAGCCGTCGGCATTGAAATAGCGGCTCTTCGCGCCGGTGTGGTTGAAAACGCCGTCGAGCATGACATGGATACCGCGCTTTTTCGCCTCCGCGCAGAGGGTGCGGAAATCCTCCTCCGTGCCGAGGAGAGGATCGACGCGCTCGTAGTCGGCGGTGTCGTAGCGGTGGTTCGAGGCGGCCTCGAAGATGGGGTTGAGGTAGAGCGTGGTGACATGGAGCGAGGCGAGGTAGTCGAGCTTTTCGGTGATGCCGGCGAGGTCGCCGCCGAAGAAGTCCTCGCAGTAGTCGCCGCGCTCGTTCGGACCGCAGAGGGGGGCTTCGTCCCAGCGCTCGTGCAGGCTGCGTCCGCCGATGAGACCGTCGACCGCGCGGCGTTTGGCGCGGAAAAAGCGGTCGGGGAAGATCTGATAGCTCACGCCGCTGCCAAACCAGTCGGGCGTTTTGTCGCGCCCGTCGTAGACGGTGAGCTGCCAGGGGGTGACACTGTCCCAGCTCTGGAAGCCCGCGGTGCCGTAGCAGCTCTCGCCGCCGTCCGCCCAGCGCAGGCGGAAGTGATACCAGACGAGCTCGGGCGCGGAGGGGGCGAAGAAGGTGCCGGTGAAGCAGCGCGCGCCGTCCTCATCGGTGGAGGGGAGGAGCTCGGTCTCGGTCCAGCGGTCGGTGAATTCGTGGTGGGCGAGGAGCGTGCAGCCGGTGATGGCGTGCTCGTGCGGGTAGAGGGTGAAGTCCACGGCGGCGAAGGTCGTGACTGCGCCGAAGGGGGATTTGCAGCGGGGGGAGAAGGGATCGAATAAAGTTGACATAATCTCTATTTCCTTTTCACGCCGCGCGCGGAGCGATGCGTCCGGACGCGGCGGGGATCGCGGTTTCTATGCTGCATTATGACACGCGGGAGCAGAAAAAACAATCTAAAATTTGGCGCGGGCGGGAGCGGTGGAAGAAAATGTAAATTTTTCAAATTCCTCTTTTATCGCGCGCGCGTTTGTGGTATATTAGATGATGTATCATTACAGGCTGCTCCGCGCAGGAGCGGAAGGGAGAGCTTCTTATGGAAAACCGCGTAACGGTCAGCATCTGCGGAGAGGAATATACCTTTGTGGCGGAGGAGGCGCCCTCCTATATGCAGAAGGTCGGCAGCTATGTCGGCACGAAGATGGACGAAATGCTCACGGGCGCGAAGGTCGGCAGGACCGACGCCGCCGTGCTCGCCGCGGCGAACATCGCCGACGAGCTTTTCAAGGAGCGGGAGGCGAGCGAGGCGCTGCGCCGTCAGCTCAAGCAGTATTCGGACGAGGCCGCCAAAGCGAGGAATGAGGTCAGCGAGCTCAAGCGCGAGATCTTCAAGTTACAGAACAGAAAATAATGGCGGAGCTGCTTTCTCCCGCGGGAGGCCGCGAGGCGCTCGTCGCCGCCGTGCAGAACGGGGCGGACGCTGTTTATATGGGCTTTGGCAGCTTTAATGCGCGCCGCAGCGCCAGAAATTTCACGGACGATGAATTTCTGGCGGCGGTGCGCTATTGCCATTTGCGGGGTGTGAAGGTATATCTGACGCTCAACACGCTCGTGAGCGACCGCGAGTTCGGCGCGCTGGTCGAGACGGCGAGGAAGGCGAGCGAGTACGGCGTGGACGCAATTTTGGTGCAGGACTGGGGCGTGCTCGCGACGCTCCGCGAGGTCGTGCCCGATGTGGCGCTGCACGCGAGCACGCAGATGTCGCTCCACACGCTCTCGGGCGTGGAGGAGGCGGCAAGGCTCGGAATCCGGCGGGCGGTGCTCGCGCGCGAGCTTGCGCGTGAGGAGATCCGAGAGATCGCGCAGGGCGCGAGTATCGAGATCGAGACCTTCGCGCATGGGGCGCTTTGTATGTGCTACTCGGGGCAGTGCGAGATGTCGGCGGTGATCGGCGGGCGCAGCGGGAATCGCGGCGCGTGCGCGCAGCCGTGCCGGCTGCCCTACGGCTGGCACGGGAAGGCGGACGGCAATCCGCTCTCGCTCAAGGACGCGAATCTGGCGCCTTACGCCGCCGAGATGGCGGAGATGGGCGTGGCGTGCCTGAAATTAGAGGGGCGCATGAAGCGGCCGGAGTATGTGGCGGCGATCACGGGGATCTACGCGCGGCTGCTGCGCGAGGGGCGCGGTCCGACGGCGGAGGAGCAGAGGAAGCTGGCGCTGGCGTTCTCGCGAGACGGCTTCACGGACGGCTATTACCGCGGTGCGCGCGGACGGACGATGTTCGGCGTGCGCGCGGAGGACGCGCGCTGGCCGGAGGAGTGGTTCGCCGAGCTGCGCGCGGCGTATGAAAAAGAGGATATGCGGCTCGTGCCGGTGAAGTTCACCGCGCGGGTGATGGCGGGCGAGGCGATGACGCTGCGCGCCGTCGACGCGGACGGGCATGAGGTCACAGTGACGGGGGCTGTCCCCGAGGCGGCGCGGAATCGCGCGGTGAGCGCGGAGGAGGTCGTGACGCGGCTGAAAAAGACCGGCGGGACGGCGTTCACCGTGGAGGACTGCGCGGCGGAGGTCGGGGAAGGGCTCTCCGTGAGCGCGAGCGCGCTCAACGCGCTGCGGCGTGCGGCGCTGGAAGAATTGGAACAGGTGCGCACGGCGGTCCCCGCGCGGCGGGAGAGGGCGTTCGTCCCCGCGCCGCGGTGCAAAAACGCGGCGGAGCCGCCGTGCTTCACGGTGTCGATCAGCCGCGCGGAGCAGCTCACGGAGGCGCTGGTGGACGAAGCGCCGGAGATGATCTATGTGCCGCTCGAGCTGCTGGACGCGGTGGAGATCGAACGATACCGCGATCGGGTGCGCTTCGGCGCGGTGCTGCCGCGCATCTATCGCACGGCGGACGAGCCGCGGCTGCGCGCGATGCTGGAGAAAGCGAAGTTGCGCGGCGTGGAGGCGGCAGTCATCGGGAACTTAGGGCATCCGGCGCTCGTGCGCGGGATAGAGATGGAGCTGCGGGGCGACTACTCGCTGAATGTCTTCAACTCCGCGGCGGTGCGGTTCTGGAAGGAGCAGGGGCTTGCGAGCGCGACGCTCTCCTTTGAGCTGCGGCACGAGCAGATGCGGGATATCGCGAAGTGCATTCCCTGCGAGGCGATCGTCTACGGGCGGCTGCCGCTGATGATCACGGAGAACTGCATCGCGGCGAACGAGTATGGCTGTGCGCGCTTCAAGGGACGCTGCGACGCGGCGTGCGCGGACAGCGCGTGCGTGGGTGCGCCGGAGCTGACCGACCGGCGGGGCGAGCATTTCCCGGTGCTGCACGCCTGGGGCTGCCGGAGCGAGATCCAGAACGCGAAGACGCTGTGGCTGGCGGATAAGCCGGAATATCGGCGCTGCGGTCTGGCGCTCGCGCGGCTGCGCTTCACGACCGAAACGGGCGAGGAGTGCGTGCGCGTGCTGCGCGCGTACAAGGAAGGTGCGTCCGACGCGCCCGCGGACATGACGCGGGGACTGTTCTACCGTGGGGTAGAGTGAAAACAAAGAGTAATATAACAGAGAAACAATACGGTTCGTATTGAAAAAGGAGCGAATTATGCCGCACATCGTGCTTGCATCGAAGTCGCCGCGCCGCCATGAGCTGCTGCGGCGCATGGGCATCACGGACTTTTCCGTGGTGGTGCCGGAGGTGGAGGAGACCTATCCCGAGGGGCTGGAGCCGGAGGAGATCGTGGCGCACATTTCACGCCTGAAGTCCGACGAGGCGGCAGAGCTGGTGGGGCAGGACGATATCCTCATCACGGCGGACACGATGGTATTTCTGGATACGGCGCGGCTGGGCAAGCCGCACGACGAGGCGGAGGCGCTCGAAATGCTCACGGCGCTCGCGGGGCGGCGGCACACGGTCTGCACGGGCGTGACCGTGCGGCAGGGCGCGCGGGTCGAGGCGTTCACAGTGGCGACCGATGTCTACTTCCGTGCGTGCACGCAGGAGGAGCTGTGCGGCTACATCGCGACCGGCGAGCCGATGGATAAGGCGGGCGCTTACGGCGTGCAGGGGCTTGGCGCGCTGCTCGTCGAGCGCATCGACGGGGACTATTACAATGTGATGGGTCTGCCGGTGGAGCGGCTGGGGCAGTGCCTGAGCCGCGGATTCGGCATCAAATTCTTCTGAGGGGACGCGGAGTATGCGGGAATTTCTGCAAAAATACGGACTGCGGCTGCTGATCGTCACGACCGCGTGCGCGGTGCTGCTGAGCGTGCTGAGCTATGTGAGCGCGACCTCGAGCATTCTGGAAAACACGGCGGGCGTGCTGACCGCGCCGTTTCGCACGGCGGCGACCGCCGTGACGCAGTGGGCGGCGGATAAGCAGCAGTATTATAAGGACTACTCCGCGCTTGCCGCGGAGAACGAGGAGCTGCGCGTGCGCGTGGCGGAGCTGGAGGCCGAGGCACGGCAGGCGGTCGCCGACCGCGAGGAAAACGAGCTGCTGCGCTCGCTTCTGGAGCTGCGCGAGCAGCGGCGGGACTTCGTGTTCGAGGCCGCAGCGGTGATCGACCGGCAGAGCACGAACTGGACGAGTGCGCTGACGCTCAACCGCGGAACGGCGCACGGCGTGGAGAAAAACGACTGCGTGGTGACCGCGGAGGGCTATCTTGCGGGCGTGGTGTCCAAGGTGGGGTACGACTGGTGTACGGTGCTGACGGTGATCGACACGGACACCGAGCTGGGCGCGCGGGTGTTCCGCACGCAGGAGATCGTGCTCGCCGAGGGTGACCTCGGGCTGATGGGCGAGGGGAAGCTGAAGCTGAGCTATCTCTCCGCCGACGCGCAGCTTCTGGCGGGCGATGTGGTGACGACCTCGGGGCTTGGCGGATTTTATCCGGGAGGGCTCGTGATCGGGACGGTGGAGTCGGTGCGCACGGACGACGACGGCCTCACGCGCTACGCCGTGCTGACGCCCTCGGCGCGGCTCAATGAAGAGGGAGAGCTGTTCATCATCAAGGAGTTCAGCATCGTCGATTGACGGCGGGGAGAAGTGAGGCGAAAGGAGAGGAGCCATGTCATCGTCCATGTCACCGTATACGACGCGGGACACCGCGATCAAATGGAGCGCGTACACGCTGGCGTGTCTCGCGCTGATATTCGCCCACGCGCTGACGCTGTCGCGCTGGAGCGTGTGGGGCATCGCGCCCTTTCTGCCGCCGCTGCTGCCGGCGGTGATCGCCTCGATGGAGGAGCGGCCGGAGAGCGTGCTCTTCGCGCTCGCCTTCGGCGTTGCGTGCGACCTGACGCTCGCGGCGCCGCTGCCGTGCCTTTATACGGTGAGCTTTACGCTCGCGGCGCTGCTGGCATCGTTTCTGGCGGGGAATGTGTTGCAGCCGGGATTTCTGTGCTCGCTCGCGGTGTCGGCGGCGACCTTCGCGGTGGTCGATGCACCGGTCGCGGCGGTGCTGCTCGCCGGAGGGCGCGCGACGCTCTCCGCGTTCATGCTGCGCGCGGTGCGCGAGGCGGCGCTGTCGCTGCCGCTGCTGATCGTGTGCCACCCGCTGCTTGCCGTGGTGCATCGAAGATTCAAATTGTAAGACCGCAGATCGGGCGGAGAAGACCTGCTAAGTTTTGTCAAGCAGGAAATTCAGAAAAATGAAGAATGCAA
>CAYWAS010000039.1:0-19360 GCA_964455915.1 uncultured Oscillibacter sp.
ATCATATCTTTTTCTTTTCACCAATTTGGGTCACATCTATTTACACCGCAGACGATTGTGTTTCCTTTTTTACGCATTATATTGCGCTCGCGCGACGGCTATGGTATAATTGCTATGTTTTTGCTTTAGCGTGCCATCACGCCATTGCCGCGCCGCCAAAACAGAAAAGACCCGCCACAGCAAGGAGAGATCAGAATGTATAAACCCAAAAGATTGTTGAAAATCGAACGCAAAACGAGCAAGCGCTATCTGTCCGCCTGTCTGGCGGTGGTGATGCTCCTGTCTCTGCTCCAGCCGCTGACGGCGCTCGCGGCGACACCGACTTACACCATCAAAGCCGATGGAACTGAGGTCACCGGCGCTCAAACAATAAGCCCCACTACACCGCTGGAACTGGTGTTCTCGACCAACACCTCTCCCGTGACAGTCACGCTGCCCGCGGGACTCACGAGGACGGATACGACAGCAGCGATCACAGCGAAGGACTCCTCTGATCCCTCGCAACCCGTGACCGTAGACTCCGCGACGCTGTCCGATCACGACCTGACCATAACGCTGAGCGGCGGCACAGGCTCCTACACCATCACGGTGCCGGTGGAGTTGGATTATGATGCCCTGAAAGACGGAGACGGCACGATCGATTGCACCTCTCTGGCGTCCGGCGTAACGCTGACGGTGGAAAGCGCCATGCCGACAACGGGCTTTGAGTTGCAGCCCTCCCTCTACAAATATGATCCAGATGCCACCGGCGGCATGGGCGCCGAGTTGGATACAACCCACGGCATTGATAAGCTGACAGATGACCTTGTCTGCTATTTTAAGTTCCACATTGAGGACGCCAGCGAATACCTTGTTAACTGCGACTTCAAACCCGGTGTCCGCTATCCGCTGCCCACCGTGGGATTGACCATTGGAACTGGTGAGATACCGATTACAGACGGAACAAACACTTACGGCAAGCTGCATCTCTCCGCTGACGGGAAGAACTATGTCATCTTCTCCGATGTGGACTGTCACGAGGTGGAGGTCGGCTTCCTCTGCCGTGCGGCAGACACCGCTGAGGTGGACGGTGAACCGGGAAAATTTAAGATCACCCTGCCCGGTGACAAAAAAGTCACCTTCCCCGTGACTGACGAGGCGGCAAAAGGCCCCGTACTGAAAAAAGCAGTCGGAACGCCGGATGACGCCGGCGTCACCACATGGACGATCACCTACGCCCCGGCGGAGCCGACCTACACGGGCGATCAGCCCACCAAGCTTGTGGACACCCTCCCGGAGGGGCTGGCCTATGTGAAGGATAGCTTCATGGCGGTCAAAAAAGATGCTGTTACCGGAGCAACAACGGATATCACCGTCACAGACGAGACGCTGACTGTCGACGGCAGCACCCTGACTTGGACGATTCCTGACACGCTGACAGCGAAAAAGCCCGCCGACCCCATCACCCTGACCTACAAGACCCGCTTCACCGACGATGCCGTCGCAACGCGGCTCTGGAAGGACGGCGACAAAACCTTCAAAAACAAAGTTGTGGGCAAGAAGGGTGATATAGACATTCCTGTTCTTACGGACACCGCCACGCTGGACGCGAAGGATTGGGCAGCGGCACACCGGCCGCTGAACAAGAGCGTCGCAAAGGTGGCCGACAAAGCGCACACCGTGGAGTGGACGGTGACGGTCTATCCCATGGGCTTCGGCTACAAGACCCTGACGCTGATCGACACTCTGGGCGAAGCTCTGGAGTTGGTGCCAAGCTCCGTGAAGGTCAACGGCACGGCGATTGATTCGGCAAAATACACCTATGCGGAAACAACCGATCCGGCAAATGGTTCCCACACCCTGACCCTGTCGATCTACAAGGAAGGTACAGATGGAAAGGGCGAGCTTCAGTTTGACTCTGCCGCCAAATATGAGATCACCTATCAGACCAAAATCACGGAGAAGTGGTACACCCACGAGCTGGGCACCGACACAGCAAACAACAGCGCAAAACTTGATTGGACCTTCCCCGAGGGAGAAGGCCCCGGCGACCCGCCTGAGCCGATGGTGGTCAAGCCCACGGATAACTCCGTCGTCACGCAGGCCATGATAGAGAAAACGGCCATGGGCTATGACAACGCAACCCGGATGCTGACCTGGCAGGTCACCATCAATCCCAATAAGGTTGACATAACATCTGCCAATTTCGCCGATGAGTTGAACATCACCAACAGCAACGGCGTCGAAATCACAAGCGACGGCACACCCGGCACACCCGGCAAGCCCCGCAGCGAGCTGGTGTATACTGAAAGTGAGCTTCTATCAGAGATTACAAGTAAGCTGCCAAGCGGGGCTACCG
This sequence comes from uncultured Oscillibacter sp., assembly GCA_964455915.1. Classification (GTDB taxonomy): domain Bacteria; phylum Bacillota; class Clostridia; order Oscillospirales; family Oscillospiraceae; genus Hominicoprocola. Next base: position 2,339 of record CAYWAS010000039.1, read on the forward strand.
TTACCACACCCAGTTTTGATTACACAAACTTTGGCACGGAATCCTCTCCGAGAAACGCCAAGACCGGCTTCACCTTTACCGTGACCGATCTGGGCAAAAACTCTTTCACCTTCACCTATCAGTCCAAGGTGGCGGACGAGGACGCGTGGTTCTGGGCCGCCAACAATGGCAAAACGCCGTTCTACAACAAGGCAGAGCTGACTAATGTGACGGTCAACAGCACCCCTCTCGGTAAAACCATCGCCCCGGTCTATGCCGTCCAAAGCCCCACCAACACGGTGCTTACCAAAAAGGTCAAGGAATACGATCCCGCCAACCATATCATGACCTGGACGCTGACGGTGAACGAGAAGGGCATTGATCTCAAGAATGTTTCCGTGACGGACACCCTGCCGGAGCACATGATGTATGTGGCAGACACAGGAAAAGTCACAGTTGGCGGCGATATAAAAACACCCACACCCGGAACAACGACGGAGGGGCGCGAGACGCTCACTTGGAATCTTGGAGATCTCACGGCTTCGGTGGAGATCACCTATCAAACCGAGATCAAAGACGATCTTCCCGATAAGTTCGCAACAGAGCTGACTTTCATCAACAGCGCCGCCATCAAAGCTGCCGGCAACATTGAATCCACTGTGACCGGCAAAGCCACCATTAAGAACGATGTGCTGACAAAGGACGGCAAAATGGTGACGGGCGGGGGCAACAAGGCATCTTTTGAAGTAAAGGTCAATCCCCTTGGCTTGCCTATTATAGAATCCGGCGAGTATCTCACGCTGGAGGACACGCCCGGCGCGGGTCTGATTCCGGACATAAGCACACTGAAGGTCTATAAGGCCACTGCCACAGCCAGCAGCTCCAGTCCCTTTAGCGTCTCACTGAATACAACCGGAAGCCCGCTTGCCCAGCTGACTGCGCTTCCCGTCGGCACACCACTGACAGAGACGCAGTGCGTTGTCACATTTGACCCCAACAACAACTCCTTTGAGGTGACCCTTCCCGGAAATGGGCCGTACATTTTGACTTACGATGCCTATCTGATGCAAAACGGAGTGGATCTGGAAAACAAGGTGTCGCTAAATGGGTCGGTTGCCGGAGGAACCGGTGCGCCCACAAAGGCGGGCAGCGTAAAATACATGGCCTTCGGCTCGGCAAGGAAATTCACAATGCCCTCCGGCTTTTACGGCATCAAGCTGACCAAGGTTTCTGACACCGACGCTGCTCTGGAAGGTGCCAAGTTTGGGCTGTACAAGAATCAGACAGACGCAGGGCTCATCGCCACGGCGGTGAGCGACAAGAACGGCGAGCTCGCTTTCTCCTTCTCGTCGAGCCTTGTCTCTCCCGGTGGTTCTGTATATATCAAGGAGATTACTCCGCCCACCGGATATCAGTTAAATGGGGACTGGATCACGATTCCGGTTTCGTCTCTGACAGCCGGTACGATCTACGAATATCCGAATAAGATAGTCAACCAGCCGGTTTCCACTACCCCCGGCGGTGGTTCCGGCTCCGGTTCCGGTGGTTCCGGCGGCTCCGGCGGCGGAGGCGGTGGCGGCGGCAGTTCCACCACGCCGCCTACTACGCCGACCACACCCACCACACCCACCACGCCTACCACACCGACTACGCCTACCACGCCAACCACACCCACTACACCAATCACACCGGTGGAGCCTGTCGATCCGACCGCGCCGGTCGACCCCGAAACGCCGGTCGACTCCACTGCCCCGCCGGAGCCCGCCGTTCCCGCGGATCCGACCGCGCCCGCGATGCCCGAAACGCCGGTGGATCCCGACGATCCGACGACCTATCCGCCGGAGCGGACGGTGCAGGGCGAAATCGGGGCAGACCACCCGCTGTACTACATTGACGATCGCGGGATCCCCAGAGGGCGCGACGGTGTGGAGGACCCCGTTGTCTGGCTGAGTGATGATGGTTCGCTTTTGGGCTATTGGGACGAGTACAGCCAATGGATCTCGCTCGCGAGCAAAGCGCCCACCGTGCCTGTGACCGACGGTGCGTCACCGCTGTGGAAACCGGTGTTCCTCGCCTCCGGTCTGGCGCTGCTGCTTTTGTGGCTACCCGACGGGAAGCGATATTGCGGAAAGCGCATCAAAAAGCGTGGGTGATCGGTTGAATATGCGCAAAAAACTGCGTCGCGCCCTGACGCTCCCGCTGGCGCTGGTCTTCCTGCTGAGCGGTTTGGCTCTGGTGCGGACGCGGCTGGAGCAGGAGGCTGCCGACGCGGCCTATCAAGAGGCGGCGGAGCTCGCAGGACTGGCGGAGCTGCCGCCATCGTCCGAGCTCGCCCCCGAGCCGCTGCCCGCGCCTTCGGAGAGCGCTCCGACGGTGCCTTCGACGGAGGAGCCGTCGGCGCCCGACCCCCGCGAGGACGCCCTGCGCCGCATGGATCTTGCTGCTCTGCGGGCGATCAACGAAGAGGTGCTGGGCTGGCTGCTGATCCCCGATGTGCTCTCCTATCCGGTGATGGCGGGCGCGGACAACGAGTTCTATCTGGACCACACCTGGGACGGGAGCGCCAACCGCGCGGGCGCGATCTTCCTCGACTGCCGCAGCGGCGGCGATTTGGACGGGCAGAACACCATTCTCTACGGCCACCGCGCGAACGGCAGCGCCATGTTCGGACGGCTGGACCGATACGCGGAGCAGGCGTTCCGCGATCGGCACCCGCTCGTGTACCTCAGCGGCGATGACGGCACGCAGACCTACGAGATCTTCGCCGCTTACGAGGCGGCGCTGCCCTCCGACGCCTACGAGGTCACCTTTCACGGCGACGCGGACTATCAGGCGTTTCTCGACGCCTGCGCGGAGCAGTCTGTGATCGCAAGCGCGGTCGACCTCACGCCGGACAGCCGCATTTTGACCCTCTCCACCTGCACCGGCCGCGGACACGACAGTCGCTGGGTGGTTCACGCCGTCCTGCGGGAGACGGAGCGCGGCGCGTAGGCGCAGACAGCTTATCAAAAAAGAGCGGACACGCACGGTCTCGTGCGTGTCCGCTCTTCCTTTGTGCGGACGGGGACGGCGAAAGCCGTCCCCGTTTTCCTTTTGTATGGCAGCGTCACTCGGTGCGAACGCCCTTTTCGATCTCCCGAATGTCGTAAGGCGCGGTCTGATAGACGCAGTAGTTCAGCCAGTTGGTGTAGAGCAGATGGGCGCAGCTCCGCCAGCTCACCCGCGGCGTCTGCGTGGGATCGTTCCCGGGGAAGTAGTTGGCGGGAATTTGGATATCCACTCCGGCAGCCACATCGCGGCGGTACTCCTTATACAGCGTGTCCCGATCGTACTCCGCGTGACCCATGAGGAACACCTGACGGCAGCCGTCGTTTTTCACGGCGTACACGCCTGCCTCCGGCGAGGCGGCCAGCACCTTCAGCCCCGGCACGGCCTCGATGTCCGCCCGATCCACGGTGGTGTTGCGGGAATGCGGGACCCAGAAGCGATCGTCAAAGCCGCGGAAGAGAATGAAGTTGGGGTCCTCCACCGTGTGCTGGAATATGCCGAAGAGCTTGTGCTCCAGCGTCCGCTTGGGAATGCCGTAGTGATAGTACAGCCCCGCCTGCGCGCCCCAGCAGATGTGCAGCGTGGAGTGAACATGGGTCTTGCTCCATTCCATGATCTCGCACAGCTCCGGCCAGTAGTCCACCTCCTCGAACGCCATCAGCTCCACCGGCGCGCCGGTGATGAGCAGCCCGTCGAAGGTGCGGTGGCGGACCTCGTCAAAGGTCTTGTAGAAGGCCAGCATGTGAGCCTGCGAGGTGTTTTTGGACACATGACCGCTCGGGGCGATCAGCTCCAGCTCGATCTGCAAAGGCGTGTTGCCCAGCACGCGGGCGAGCTGCGTCTCCGTGTCCACCTTGGTCGGCATCAGGTTCAGCAGCAGGATCTGCAGCGGGCGGATATCCTGCGTCATGGCGCGGGTCTCGGTCATGACGAAGATATTCTCCCGTGTCAGCGTTTCGGTGGCGGGAAGCTGGTTGGGAATTTTAATGGGCATCAGTCAACAGCCTCCAGTGCCTGCCGGATATCCTCGATCAGATCCTCCTTGTGCTCCAGACCGCAGCTCATGCGGACCAGACCGGCGGGAATGCCGGCGGCGGCAAGCTGCTCGTCGGTCATCTGGCGATGGGTGGTGGTGGCGGGATTCAGGCAGCAGGTGCGGGCGTCGGCAACATGGGTCTCGATGGCGGCGAGCTTCAGAGCATTCATGAAGGTCTCGGCAGCCTCCCGCCCGCCCTTGAGCTCAAAGGACACCACGCCGCAGGAGCCGTGAGGCAGGTACTTCTGTCCCAGCTCGTAATACTTGTCGCCGGGGAGCCCGCAGTAGGTCACATGGGCCACCTTGGGGTGATGCTGCAAAAACTCGGCCACGGCCTGCCCGTTCTCGCAGTGGCGGGGCATACGGACATGGAGGCTCTCCAGCCCCAGATTCAGGTAGAACGCATTCTGAGGCGACTGAATGGAGCCCAGATCGCGCATGAGCTGGGCGGTACATTTGGTGATGAACGCGCCCTCCTTGCCGAATCTCTCGGCGTAGGTGATGCCGTGATAGCTCTCGTCCGGCGTACAAAGACCAGGGAACTTGTCGGCGTGGGCAAGCCAGTCGAATTTGCCGGAGTCGATGATCGCGCCGCCCACGGCGACGCCGTGACCGTCCATGTACTTGGTGGTGGAGTGCGTCACGATGTCTGCGCCCCACTCGATGGGGCGGCAGTTGACGGGCGTTGCGAAGGTGTTGTCGATGATGAGCGGCACGCCGTGGGCATGGGCGGCGGCGGCAAAGCGCTCAATGTCCAGCACGGTGAGGGCGGGATTGGCGATGGTCTCGCCGAAGACCGCCTTGGTGTTGGGACGGAAGGCGGCGCTCAGCTCCTCGTCCGTGCAGTCCGGAGAGACGAAGGTGAACTCCACGCCCATCTTCGCCATGGTGACGGAGAAGAGGTTAAAGGTGCCGCCGTAGATCGTGCTGGAAGCGACCACATGGTCGCCGCAGCTTGCGATGTTGAACACCGCGTAGAAGTTGGCGGCCTGACCGGAGGAGGTCAGCATGGCGGCGGAGCCGCCCTCGAGCTGCGCCAGCTTCGCGGCCACATAGTCGTTGGTGGGATTCTGGAGTCGGCTGTAAAAATAGCCGCTGGCCTCCAGATCGAACAGCTTGCCCATCTCCTCGCCGGTGGCGTATTTGAAGGTGGTGGACTGGACAATGGGGATCTGACGGGGCTCGCCGCTGGCGGGGGTGTAGCCGCCCTGAACGCAGGCGGTCTCGATGCGGTAGTTGCTCATGGTGAAGGTCTCCTTTCGTGTGCTCGCACGGACGGCGGGACCGTCCGGTAGATTTCTGCGAAATATTATAGCGACTATCGTCAAAAATTGCAATCTTTAAGTGCTTTCCGCCGCCTACTACTGCGGCATCGTCAAGCCGCGGCTCCGACCGCGTTTGCAAATCCGTTTGCAAAATCGCGTCCAAAATGGCGTATGCGCGTCCGGAAAAGCGCACACTCTGTCCGCACTTGCGGACAGGCGAAAGGAAATCCCGCGATCTCAACGGATCGCGGGATTTTCTCTTTCTGTCAGACGGCGACAATTCGGATATTTTCTTAGAAAGTCCTGCGGCGCAATGGATTTCACAATTCTTCCGCATTATGCCCGTTTAGGTATAAAACTCTTCTCCGCCATTCGCATTACAAAATCTTTTTCATCAGAATCGGCAGATGAAAAATCGATATTGTACCGCTTGCATACCTGGCGGAAATGAATGACATAAGACAAGTCCTCACTGGTAGGAGGCGCAACATAACGGTTCGGCGCTGCCAAGTCATCCAGTTTTGCGTACTTTTCCTGTAACATGGTTTACTCCTCCTTAAGATATTGTGAAAAGAGTTCTCGTGCGGCTTCGCCATCAATCAAAAGCAGGTACGGGTCTATTCTGCTGAATGGAATAGCGCCAAAATCCTGAATATAGTGTTTCCTGATTTCCGAAGTTTTTGCTTTCAAATAAATTGCTCCACCATATCCGTAGTCGATCGATAACTGAATGCCATAGGCAAGCAGTGCAGATCCGATGCCTTTATATTTTCGCTGAGAAGCTAATGTAGGATTACTATGAGGCGCACTCTCAATATACTCAACATATACCAAAACACCTTCCGGCATATCCCTGTATGCGCCGAGTCCAATCAACTCTCCGGTTGCCGCAATTTCAAGCGCATATTTCTCTAATGAATCAGCTTGAATGAAATCGGACAACCAACTCGTCTGCCATTGTTCTTCAACGGTTTTCTTATAATCGAACGGCGTTGCCTCTCTTATTTCCGCTGCTACAGGGATTCCTGTCGCAGCATCGGTCACATGATATTGGACCTTCATAAATCATCCTCCACAGACTGTATCGCTTTTACAATACAGCCTTTCTGTTTCAATTATAGCACTTTTTCAAAAAAAGTCTATATAAGTTTCATCTCATGCAGCAATCCCTGACACCCTTCCAGCACATCGCGCCAGGTCGCCTCGAAGTCGTCGGTGTACCACGGATCGGCTACATCGCCGGTGCGGTCGGTATAGTCCATCAGGAGGGACATCTTCCCTGCATAGTCGCCGCCGCAGATGCGGTACATATTCTTGAGGTTGGCGCTGTCCATGCCGATGAGCAGATCGTATTCCTCGTAGTCCTGATTGGTAAGCTGTCGGGCCGTATGACCCTCGCAGGAAATGCCATGCTCCGACAGTTTGCGGCGCGCGGGCGGGTAGACCGGATTGCCGATTTCCTCCCGGCTGGTAGCTGCCGATGCGATGTGAAATTCGCTCTCCAAGCACGCTTTCTTCACCAAGTCCTTCATCACGAACTCGGCCATCGGGCTTCTGCAAATATTGCCGTGACAGATAAAGAGGATCTTTTTCATTGCGCTCATTCTCCTGCGTTGCTTCTTTTTCTTTATTATAGCAGAAATCGGGCTGCGCGTCGATAGATGTTTGCCTCCATGCCTGCGATTTGAGCGCATTGACCAGTTCAGACTTCTTCCACTTGTGCAGGTAGGCTTGCTGGAGATACCAGCACCTTTCTCCTGCCAGCTCACAGGTTTCCAGAATGATCACATTCAGCGTCCATTTGATCTGCAGCGCCAGATTTAGCAGTGCGGGCTTGTTTTCGTATGCGCGGTAGAATTCCCGCATTCGGCGCACATTGCGGGGAGAGAATCCGCTTTTCTCAGGATACTGCTCCCGCAGGTACTCGGAGGCCATGACTGCCGCGCACTTCTCGGAGCGGCTGCAAACAGCCTTGCCGATCTCATAGCAGAGTTCTGTTTCGGACAGCTTCTGCGCCATCAGCTTGTCCAGTGTTTTATAGAGTGCAGAATAATCCGCAGGTTTCCGCTTGTTCATGGTCTCTCCTTTCTCTCCAAAATTTCTATATTTTGATCCAAAGCCGCAAAGGAAAGCACGGCGAACCCGCCGTGTTTTCCTTTGCGGCTTTTTTAGATGATCCGCACGATCTGCTCCCACAGAAGGATGTGCTTCTTATCGATGGCGCGGTTATCATGGTAGTGGCCGAACAGCCAGTAGTGATATTGGGCTTTTTCTTTGATCTCTTGCAGAAAATCGGTCAGGCGGTCTGCCTCGTTGTGCCGCGTTCCTGCAAGAGCGATGCTGGTGAGCGCACAGTGGGTGATGATGCAGTCCGTCTGCCACCCGTAATGCTCCAAATTCTTTTTGGCTTCGATGTATTCCTCGTCATCCGGTAGCTCCTGCTCCCACCATGTGACATGGTGGATGCGATATCTGGCTCTCGGCTTGCTCTGAAGAATTTGGAGCTTGCGATCAAAATTGGGATCGTCCGGCTCCAGAATCCCGTCCTCAATATCATGGCTTTTCGCACCTCCCATGGTGAAGAAGGTATATCCCTCCAACTGAAATATCTGACCGCGCATCAGGTGCAGAACATGAGGTCGAATGGGGTGCACCTTTCCACCGTGCCAATGCGCTACAGGATATCTCGTCAGCGCGTCGTAGTTTTCGTGGTTGCCTTCCACAAGGCTATTGTGAAGGGCAGGCGCTCCAGCCAGTCCAGAGACTCATCGTCCCACTTATCCCCGAACCACACACCGCCGAAGTCGCCTGTGATGATGACCACATCATCTTTTGTCATTTGTGTCTGTCCAGGAAAATATTCCGGCTTGAATCGTTCGAAGTTTCCATGGCAATCGCCGGTCACAAAAATCATGCGAATTCCCTCCGTTTCGGTTGATCTACGATCTGCTCTGTCTCCTGTCCGTTTCTGAAGGTAACTTTGATGTGCAGCCCCTCCAACGCCGTGACCTTTTCCAGCAGTTGATAAATCACATCATCGTCCCATTCTGTCTGCTCCGCCGAAATGGTTTTCATAACTGTGGTAGCCGCATTGATGCGGCGGGTGAGTTGGTCCTGCTCCTGCCGGATGCTCAGGATATTGGCCTTGCGCCGCTTCAGCGCATCCATGGCAGTGGAGATGGACTGGAACCGCTCCGTATAGGCGCTGACATCGTTGGTTTCAGAGACTTCCAGCAGCAGGGCATCGAACTGTTTGCCCAGCTCAGCTATCGTGCGCTCGATGTCGCCAAGACTCATGCTCTCACCGGGAATGGGGGATAGCTCCTGCGCCATATTGTCCGCCAACTGTGCCGACAGTGTTTCATGGTCGCTCATGGCAACATTCACCGCTCTCAGGATCGCTTCCTGCAAGGGCTGCTCATCCAGCGTGGGCGAGCTGTGACAGTATTTCTTGCCGTAGTCTAAACGGCTGGTACAGCGCCACACAGGGCGTTTCTTACCATGCTGTGTCCACACCACGCGGCGGTATGTCGTGCCGCACTCACCACAGAACAGAAGTCCGCTGAGTGCGTATTTGCCGCTGTATCGACCAAGGCCGGTGGGAGCGCTCTTGCGGGTACTCCCGACCTGTGCTCGCCTCCGCGCCATCTCGACCTGCACCGCGTCATACACCTCGTGGCTGATGATGGCTTCGTGGTGATCTTGGATCAGGTACTTGGTGAGCTGGCCGGTATTCTGTATGACCTTTTTGCTGATACAATCCTGTCGGAAGGTTTTCTGCCGCAGGACATCGCCCACATATTTTTCATCGGTGAGAATGGTTTGCAGATTAGAAGTCGTCCACGCTGTTGTGCCGCTGGAGTTCAGCCGTCCGGCGGCTTTCAGCTCCTCCCCGATGGCTCTCAGCGGCTTGCCGGCCAGATACCGTTTGTAGATGAATCGTACCGTTTCCGCTTCCTCCGGCACGATGGTCGATCTGCCGTCTGCGCCTTTTTCGTAGCCCAGAAGTGATTTGTACTGAATATTGACTTTGCCGACCTTCATAGCTTGATGGATGCCCCATTTTATTCGGGAGGAAGCGGACTCGCTTTCGGATTGGGCGAAGGCGGCATGGAGGGCGATAAGGAACTCACTTTCGGGGTGGATGGAGTTGATGTTCTGTTCCTCGAAGTAAACGGGGATGCCGAGGCTTCGCAGCTCACGGGTGTAATTCAGGGTGTCCACGGTGTTGCGGGCAAAGCGGGAGATGGATTTGGTGAGGATCATGTCGATCTTCCCCTGCCGACACTGGCGGATCATGCGAAGGAATTCCTTACGCTTGCTGGTAGATGTGCCAGTGATACCCTCGTCCGCGAAGATGTCCGCCATGGTCCAGTTGGGCGTGGTCATGATCTTTTCCGTGTAATAGGCTTTCTGATTTTCGTAGCTGTTGAGCTGTTCCTCGCTGTCTGTTGACACGCGGCAGTAGGCGGCGACGCGAAGGTTTTTCTTCTTTGCCTGCTCCTGCGGCGTTTCCTTCTTGGCGGGAATGATGATAACTTTAGGTTCCGGTCGGGTATCGGTCATACGATCTCACCTCCGATCCATTGGTTATTTTTCAGCAGGATCTTGACTTCCTTGCTGTTGTATGTGATTTGGCGGACGCTCTGCCTTATGAGTTCTGCGTCCAGTTCGGGCATAGGTTGGGCATTGCCGAATAGTCCACGAAGCCGCTCTGTCTCGAATTCCTCCGGACCGATGTTACTCCTTTATGCTCATGTACTCGCGGGTGATATTGGCGATGTCCGCCACCTGATCCAGTTCTTCCTGTGCTCCGAGTGCATCCACGATTTCCCGCCGGTAGAGGACGCTGCCCTTGTCGGAAATACGGCAGAGATACGAACCGTTCCAGCTCACGGGCAGGTGCTGATCTTCAATGCGCCCGACCTCGAAACCGGCTCGTTTCAGGTTGATGGCCATTTCTTCGAGGTATCGGAGCTGCACCAGATTGCTTTTGTTGTCCATTTTTGATTCCTCCTACGATAAAATAAAAGCCGGAGCAATGCTGCTCCGGCTCTGAAAACGAAAAAGGGCGCCGATTTGTGATCGGTGAAGATCAACAAAACGACGCCGCAAACTTTGTATGAAATTTTGCTGTGAGAATTCTGAAAACTTGCCCTTCAAAAAGGGCGTTTTTCGCGTTTCGATGAAAAACAACGGGAAATAGGGAGTTCGATTCTCTCCAGTCACTGAAAAAAACCGAAAATATCCATTCTGTTGACACAGAAATTTCAGAATAAAAAAGGTGGAAACCCCTTGGTACTCTAAGCGTTTCGCTTAAAATATCCAAATTGTTTCCACCTTATGGTGCCGGTGGTGGGACTCGAACCCACACGGTGTCGCCACCAACGGATTTTGAGTCCGTCACGTCTACCATTCCATCACACCGGCTGATAACAGAAAACATTATAGAGGACAGAGCGGCGATTTGCAAGATAAATTTTTCGATGAAAAAGACGAAAGGGGACTACCCTTTTTTTTTGCTTTGTGCTATCCTGTACTTGTATTGCTATGCATATCCCGCGGAGTGCGGGGAGGGGAGGCGGAAGCGATGAAAGATCTATCGCGCATGGCGGCGGCGCTGCTGCTGTGCCTGCTGCTCGGCGGCTGCGCGTCGAGCGTTTCCACCGACCGGCTCTATGCGCTCCCGCGCCTTCCGGCGGAGTATGAATCGCTCGAGCAGCAGATCAACGATCTGCTCGCCGACGGCATGGAGCACATCGCGCCGAGCTCCGGCGGCAATCTGCAAAGCGTGCAGATGGTCGATCTTGACGGCGACGGCGTGGAGGAGGCGGTCGCCTTCTTCCGCCGCTCGACGGACGAGCGACCCATGAAGATCTACTTCTTCAAGTCCGACGGCGAGAGCTACGAGCGCCTTGCACTGATCGAGGGGACGGCGAATTCCCTCTATTCCATCGCCTACACCGACCTTGACGGCGACGGGCAGAGCGAGATCCTCGTCGGCTTCAAGAGCGGCAGCGGCGTGCAGGCGCTCGGCGTATACACGCTGCGCGGCAGTGAGCCGCTCAACCTGCTCACCACCGCCTATGTGCGCTACGCCGTGAAGGATCTTGACGGCGACGGGCGGCAGGAACTGACCGTATTCTACAGCGGCGAGGAAAACCTCTGCATGGCGGACTGCTATGCCTGGAACGACCGCGAGCTCAGCCGCATCTCCACGCTGGGGCTCTCCTTCTCCGCAAGTGAGCTCTCGCGCGTGACCGCGGGCTCGCTCTCCGACGGGACGAGCGCGCTCTATGTCACGGGCGTGGCGGACAACAGCATCGCCGCCTACGATATCCTGACGGTGAAAAACGGCGTTTTGCAGAACATTCTGCAAAATGATGCCCCGCTCCCGACGGACGGCGGCTTCCGTTTCCTCTCGCTCTATCCGACCGATGTGAGCGGCAACGGTGTGATCGAGCTTCCCGAGCCGGTCCCCTTCCCGCCGTTTGAGGAGGACGGGGAGATCTACTACCGCATTCTCTGGCGCGCCTACGACAGCAGCGGAAAGAGCGAGATCGTGCGCCGCAGCTTCCACAATGCGGCGGACGGCTGGAGCCTGACGCTGCCCGAGGCGTGGGATCAGGAGGTCACGCTGCTGCGAACGCTCTCCGAGGGCGAGAGCTCGGTGATCTTTTTCTACCGCGCTGCGGACGGGGATATGCAGCCCGTTTTAGAGATCTGCACGCTGAGCGGCAGCGGCCGCGAGGAGCACGCCCTGCGCGGTGACCGCTTCGTGCTCGCGCGGCAGGTGGAGACGGTCTACACCGCCGAGCTGCTGCCCTGCGAGGGCTGGGACGGCGCGCTCGATGAGGAGAGCGTGCGGGCGAACTTCAGCCTGATCGTCACCGAATGGACGACGGGCGACAACTGAGAGAAGAAAGGAAGGCTGCCGACGATGAAAAAAGTATTGGTCCTTGAGGACGAGTCCGGTATCCGCAGCTTTATCGTCATCAATCTGGTCCGTGCGGGCTATGAAGTCATCGAGGCGGAGACGGGGGAGGAGGCGCTGGAAAAGCTCGCCGCTGATCCCGGTGTGCGTGTCGCGCTGCTCGACATCATGCTCCCCGGCATCGACGGGTTTGAGGTTTGCCGCCGAATTCGCGCGGCGTATCCGCACATCGGCATCATCATGCTCACCGCGCGCTCGCAGGAGATGGACAAGGTCACCGGTCTGATGACCGGCGCGGACGACTATGTCACCAAGCCCTTTTCGCCCATCGAGCTGACCGCGCGCGTGGACGCGCTGCTGCGCCGCGCGGGGGAGCTGCCCGTTGCGCCGCCATCGACCGGCGAGATCACGCAGCCGCCGTTCGTTTTGAATCTGACGAACCGCACGGTGGAGAAAAACGGGACGCGGCTCAAGCTCACGCAGCTTGAGTATCAGATCGTGAAGTTCTTCATGGAGAATCGCGGCAAGGCCCTCACGCGCGAGGAGATCCTTGATGCGGTGTGGGGTCACGGCTATTTCGGCGATGTGAAGATCGTCGATGTGAATATCCGCCGCCTGCGCCTCAAGCTGGAGGACGACGCACAGGAGCCGCGCTACATCGCCACCGTCTGGGGCATCGGGTATAAGTGGAGCACGGAGTAAAACGAATTCTGCCGCGCGCGGCGCGGTAAGGGGAGGTGACCGTCATGTCGATCAAACGCGGGCTTCGCATTCGCGGCCTGCGCCAGCGCTGGCTCGTGAGCGCTGTGCTGCCGATCGTGCTGGTGGTCATCGCCGTCGTTTCGATCTACACCATCGGCGTGCGCCAGAGCTGCTACGGCTCGATGCGCTCGGGGCTGGAAACGCGCGCGCGCGTCGCGGCGGACAGCTTTACGAGCTACGGGCTCAAGAGCTACAGCGAGTATTTCCGCTACGCCTCCATCATGGCGGAGACCTTTGAGGAAAAGGATTCGCTCGAGCTGCAATTCATCAATGCCAACGGCCGCGTGCAGGTGTCGAGCTACGGGCTGACCGCCGGTACGCTGCCCGGTACGAGCGATGTCACCGGCGCGATCTCCGAGCGGGACACCGCGTATTTCGTCGGCCGCGACCCGCAGACGGGCGAGAAGATCCTTGCCGTATCCACGCCGCTGCTCTTCAACGGGCGCGTGGTCGGCGTGCTACGCTATGTCACCTCGCTGCGCGAGGCGGACAAGAGCGTGCTCGTCAGTTTCGCCGTCGCAGCCGGTGTCGCGCTGCTGTGCATCACGCTGACGATCCTCTCCAACGCCATTTTCATCAACAATGTCGTTGAGCCCGTCGCCGTTGTGAGCGATGCCGCGCGGCGCATCTCCGCGGGGAGCTACGGCATTCTGATCGACAATCACTATCGCGACGAGCTCGGCGAGCTGGTGGACAACATCAACGATATGTCGCTCAAGATCTCGCAGTCCGAGAAGCTGCAGCAGGAGTTCGTCTCCTCTGTCTCGCACGAGCTGCGCACGCCGCTCACTGCCATCAACGGCTGGGCGGAAACGCTCGCCGCCGATCCCGGCGCGGACCTCACGCAGACGCAGCGCGGCCTCGGTATCATCGTCAAGGAGTCGCGCCGCCTGACCGCGATGGTCGAGGAGCTGCTCGACTTCACCCGTATGCAGGACGGGCGCTTCACGCTCCGCGTGGAGGAAACGGACCTCCTCGCCGAGCTGGAGGACGCCATCTTCACCTATCGCGAGCTCTTCCGTCAGAGCGGCATCGAGCTGCGCTATGAGTGCGTGGACGAGCTGCCCAATGTCATCGCCGACGGCGAGCGCATGAAGCAGGTCTTCTGCAATGTGCTCGACAATGCCGCCAAGCACGGCGGCAGCGGCAAGCGCATCGATGTGTCCGTGAGCGCGGAGGACGGGAACATGGTCATTCGCGTGCGCGATTTCGGCGCGGGGATCCCGCCCGAGGAGCTGCCCTTCGTCAAGCAGAAATTCTACAAGGGCTCGTCCAAGGCGCGCGGCAGCGGCATCGGTCTTGCCGTGTGCGACGAGATCATGCAGCTCCACGGCGGCGCGTTCTACATCGCCAATGCCGCCGGCGGCGGCACGGTCGTGACGATGACGCTCCCGCTTGGAAAATAATTTTAGAACAGGTGTTGCATTTTTGCAAATGATGTGATACCATCATACACAAGGAGAATTTTCATGGCAGAGCAAACACAGGGCAAGGCAAAATTCCGCACCTCCATCGGCGGTCAGGCGCTGATCGAGGGCATTCTCATGCGCGGCCCCGGCCGTCAGGCGATCGTCGTGCGCTCCAAGGAGGGGCTGGTGGAGCGGGTCGAGGAGCTCACGCTCGTGCGCGACCGCTATCCCGTTTTAGGGCTTCCGGTGATCCGCGGCGCGGTCACCTTCCTCGACTCGATGGTGCGCGGCGTGAAGGCGCTGATGTACTCGGCGGATTTCTTCCCCGAGGAGGAGGGCGAGCCGTCCAAATTCGATCAATGGCTCGAGCGCAGGCTCGGGAACGAAAAAATGCAGAAGCTCATCGTCGTGCTGGCGGTCATTCTCTCGCTGTGCATGACGGTGGGGCTCTTCATGGTGCTGCCGACCTTCCTCGCGGGGCTTTTGGGGCGCTTTATCCCGAATGTGGTCGTCCACAACCTCGTCGAGTCCGTCATCAAGCTGACGATCTTCTTCTGCTATCTGCTGCTGTGCTCGAAGCAGAAGGACATTCAGCGCGTTTTCCAGTACCACGGTGCCGAGCATAAGACCATTTTCTGCTACGAGGCGGGGCTGCCGCTGACGGTGGAGAACTGCCGCATTCAGCCGCGCCACCACCCGCGCTGCGGCACGAGCTTCCTGTTCGTGGTGGTCGTGGTGTCGATCCTCGTTTCGAGCGTGGTATTCAGTTTTGTCGATTGGCGCAGCACCTGGGTGCGCATCGCGCTGCACCTGCTGCTGCTCGTGCCCATCGTGGGCGTGACCTACGAATTCAACCGCTATGTCGGCGGGCACGACAATCCCGTGACTGATTTCCTCGCCCGCCCCGGCCTCTGGCTCCAGAATTTCACGACCAATGAGCCGGACGACTCCATGCTCGAGGTCGCCATTCGCGCGATGGAACTGGTCATTCCCGCCGAACAGGGGAAGGACAAGTGGTGAGCGATGGCGGTCAAGTATAACGATCTCTACATGGACCTGCGCGCGCGGCTGCGCGCCGCGGGCGCGGAGGACGCGACGCAGTCCGCCCGCGAGCTGGTCTGCACCGCGTCGGGAAAGACGAAAAACGAGCTTTTGCGCGACGGACTCCTCTACGCGCCGCCCGAGGTCGAGGCGGCGGCGAACGCGCTCTGCGCGCGCCACCTTGCCGGCGAGCCGGTCGCCTATCTCATCGGCGAGTGGGAGTTTTACGGGCTGGGGCTGGACATTTCCCCTGCCGTGCTGATCCCGCGCCCCGATACCGAGGTCCTTGCGCGCACGGTGATCGACGCGATGAACACCGGCGCGGACTGCCGCGTGCTCGACCTGTGCGCCGGCAGCGGCTGCATCGGTCTCGCCGTCGCGAGCCGGGTGCTGCGCGCGCGCGTCCTGCTCGGCGAGTGGGACGAGGAGGCGCTTCGTATCTGTCGGCAGAATATCCGCCGCAACCAGCTCTCCGCGCGCGTGACCGCCCTGCGCGTGGACGCGCGGGAAAAGCCCTCGCGCCAGCTCGGGGAATTTGACTGCATCGTGACGAATCCCCCCTATATCCCCACGGCGGACATCGACGCGCTCGACGCCTCCGTGCGCGACCACGAGCCGCGTCTCGCGCTCGACGGCGGGGAGGACGGGCTGGATTTCTACCGCGCCATCGCCGACAAATGGCGCGACGCGCTCGTGCCGAACGGACTGCTCGCCTTCGAGGTCGGCATCTATCAGGCGGACGCGGTCGCGCGCATCATGCGCACGAACGGCTTCGGCGACATCGCCATCGAGCGCGACCTGCACGGCATTCCCCGCGTGGTCAGCGGGCGGCTGTGCGAAGAGATTTGAAAATCAAGAAAACAGAGATACCGAACGAAAACGGGAGGACGGACTTATGGCAGCAGAGAAAGTGACCAGGACCGCGGCGGCCGCCGCGCCCAACGCGGAGAAGAAGCGCGCCATCGAAACGGCCATGGCGCAGATCGAAAAGCTCTACGGCAAGGGCTCCATCATGCGCTGCGGCGACGAGCGCGCGAGCAATGTGGAGGCGATCCCCACCGGCTCGCTCGCGCTCGACCTTGCGCTCGGTGTGGGCGGACTGCCCAAGGGCAGGATCGTTGAGATCTACGGCCCCGAGTCCTCCGGTAAGACCACGCTCGCCCTCCACGCGCTCGCGCAGGCGCAGAAGGCGGGCGGCGAGGTCGCCTTCATCGATGCCGAGCACGCGCTCGACATCGGCTATGCCCGCGCGCTGGGCGTGAATGTGGAGGATATGCTCGTCTCTCAGCCGGACACCGGCGAGCAGGCGCTTGAGATCGCCGAGGCGCTCGTGCGCTCCGGCGCGATCGACATGATCGTGGTCGACTCCGTCGCCGCGCTCGTGCCGCGCGCGGAGATCGAGGGCGAGATGGGCGACAGCTTCGTCGGTCTCCACGCCCGCCTCATGTCGCAGGCGCTGCGCAAGCTCACCGGCGCGATCAACAAGACCAACTGCATCGTCATCTTCATCAACCAGCTGCGCGAGAAGGTCGGCGTGATGTACGGCAA
>CAYWAS010000040.1:0-19309 GCA_964455915.1 uncultured Oscillibacter sp.
CCGTGTTGCCATCGACTCCGGCTGGCTCACTGCCGACCATCAGGTCGGTCAGACCGGCAAGACCGTTCACCCGAAGGTCTATGTTGCCCTCGGTATCTCCGGCTCTATCCAGCACAAGGCCGGCATGAGCGAGAGCGAGTGCATCATCGCGGTCAACAAGAACGAGACCGCGCCCATCTTCGAGATCGCCGACTACGGCATCTGCGGCGACTTGTTCAAAGTCACCCCGATGCTCATCGAGGCGTTCAAGGCTGCCAAGGCCGCGAAGTAAGGAAAACACTTCAAAAAGAAGGCGCACAGCGTGCGCCTTCTTTTTTTGCAGAACTTTCCTGCGGCGCGTTCGGTTTTTCCGGCAATACTATGCGTGGGTATCGCAGGGAAAACACAAAAGGAGAACGGAACACGATGAAGCAGGCTCCTGCACTCCTCGCCGCGGCAGCGCTGCTGCTCGGCACACTCACCGCCTGCGGCGGCGAGACGAAAAACGATGCGACCGACGGCGGCACAAAGGGCGAGTCCTCCGTCTCGGACGAGCTCAAGACCGATCCCGCCACCGGCACGCGCTACACGGGCAGGGAAGCGGACGGTGTTGTGCGCTACGGCAACGGCTATGGCAACACGAATGCGGACAAGCGCGTCACGAACAACGCAACGCCCAACGCCACGCTCCACGGCAGCTATGATAATCCTACCGGCACGAGGGCGGGGCAGACGGACAGGGCGGCACGCACGCGCTATGAGAAAATGCTCGAAAATGCCCGCGTCCACGACACCGACGGCTTTCTGCTCGACGGCGAGAATGCGCGCTACAGCACGCTTTGGTGAAAAAACGGCGGAGCACCCTGCTGCAGAGGGCGCTCCGCTGTTTTCCGCGTTGACAAAGCGCGCAAAAACCGTTATCATAAATCCGGATAACGAGAGGAGGCGGCACGATGGAACATGAGCTGCACGCGAACCTGACCGTGCGTATTTTTACCGACCGCAAGTGCTTCGGTCCCGGCGTTGCCGAGCTGCTGCGCCGCGTGCGCGAGCTGCACTCGCTGCGCTCGGCGGCGATGTCGATGAATATGGCGTACTCCAAGGCGTGGACGATCCTGCGCACGGCGCAGGAGGGGCTGGGCTTCAAGTTGCTCCACTCCACGACCGGCGGCAGAAACGGCGGCGGCGCCGTCCTGACGGCGGAGGGCGAGCAGATGCTCGCCGCCTACGAGCGCTACTGTGAGTCGCTCAACGCCTACGCGCAGACCCTGTTCACGGAGACCTTCGCCTTTTACGAGACGCTGGAAAAGGAGCGTGCGGAATGATCTATCGGGTCCTCGCCATCGGCGATGTGGTGGGCGCGTGCGGTGTAAAGCATCTGAGCCGCCATCTTCGCAGCCTGAAAAAGCTGAAAAACATCGACTTTACCGTCGTCAACGGCGAAAATGCCGCCATGGTGGGGCTGACACCGAACGATGCGGAGGACATTTTTGCCGCGGGCGCAGATGTTATCACGCTCGGCAACCACACCTTCGGCAAAATGCAGATCCGCGACTATCTGGACGACTGCCCCTACATTCTGCGCCCCGCGAACCTCGGCGCGCGCGTCCCCGGGCGGGGCTATGCGGTCTACGACTGCGGCGCGGCGCGCATCGCGGTGATGAACCTCATCGGGCGCTGCGATTTGAATTTCCACGCTTCGAATCCCTTCACGGCGGCGGACGCGCTGCTCGCGGACGGGGAGAAGCCGACCTTCACGCTTGTGGACTTCCACGCGGAGGCGACAAGCGAAAAGCTCGCGCTCGCCTACTATCTCGACGGGCGCGTGAGCGCCCTCTGGGGCACGCACACCCATGTGCCGACGGCGGACGAGGAGGTCTTCCCCAAGGGGACGGGCTACATCACCGACCTCGGCATGACCGGCGCGGTGCGCAGCGTCCTCGGCATCGAGCCGCAGCAGTCGGTCGAGACCTTCCTCGGCGGCCTCGCCGGGCGCTATCGCGCGCCGGAGGGGGCGTGCAAGCTGCAAGGCGCGATCTTCTCGCTCGAGAGCGAAACAGGACTTTGTGTCGGCGTTGAACGCGTCGATATCCGATAGAAAGAAAAGAGGAGAGAAAAATGTCCATTGAAAAAGTGAGAGCCTATTTTGAGCCGTTCGGCATCGCCGACCGCATTCGCGAATTCGATGTTTCCAGCGCTACGGTCGAGCTGGCGGCGGTCGCCGTTGGTGTCGAGGGCGCGCGCATCGCGAAGTCGATGAGCTTCAAGCTCGGCGAGGAGCCGATCATCGTCGTGGTCGCGGGCGACCAGAAGATCGACAACGCGAAGTACAAGGCGCAGTTCCATATCAAGGCGAAGATGCTGACCTTCGACGAGGCCTGCGCCTTTACGGGTCACGCTCCGGGCGGCGTGTGCTCCTTTGCCCTGCCGGAGAATGTCAAGACCTATCTCGATGTGTCGTTACAGCGCTTCGAGACGGTGTTCCCCGCAGCGGGCAGCAGCAACAGCGCCATTGAGATGACCTGCGCGGAGCTGGAGCGCTACTCCTCCAACTTCTCCGGCTGGGTCGATGTCTGCAAGCCGAAGGAGGGCTGAGAGGAGGGGCATCATGCCTGTTCGCATCGTTCATGCCGCCGACCTGCATCTGGACAGTGCCTTCGGTGCGCTCAGCGCTGAGCAGTCGAGACAGCGGCGGCGGGAGAGCCGCGCCGCAGTGGAGCGGCTTGCTAATTATGTCAACCAAAATGGGGTAGATATCGTCCTTCTTGCCGGCGACCTGTTCGACGGGGAGGAGGTCTACCGCGAGACGGCGGAGACGCTGTCTGCGGCGCTTGCGAGTATGCGCGCGCGGGTGTTCATCGCCCCGGGCAACCACGATTGCTACGCCGCGCGCTCGCTTTACGCCACGGGCGAGTGGAGCGAAAATGTGCATATTTTCCGCACAGGCGAGCTTGAGTGCGTCGAGCTGCCGGAGCTTGGCTGTGCGGTGTACGGCGCGGCTTTCACACAGCGCGAGCAGGAGACAAGTCTGCTCGCATCGTTCCGCGCGCTGGACGACGGTCTGGTGCATCTCGGCGTGCTCCACGCCGACCTGACGGGCGCGGAGGCGCGCTACGACCCGATCACGCGCGCGGAGATCGCGGCGTCGGGGCTGGACTACCTCGCCCTCGGCCACATTCACGAGTGCAGCGGCGTGCAGCGCGCGGGCGAGACTGCTTACGCCTACTGCGGCTGCCTGGAGGGACGCGGCTTCGACGAGCCGGGCGCGCGCGGCTTCCTCGCCGGAACGGTCGACCGCGGCAGCGCGGCGCTCGATTTTGTCCCCTTTGCGCGCCGCCGCTATGAGATCCGCACGATCGATGTCACCGGCAGGGAGGCGCTCGCCGCCGTGCGCGAGACGCTCCCCGAGGACACGGCGCGCGACCTCTACCGCATCATCTTCACCGGCGAGACGGACGAGCGCGGCGTGGATCTGCGTGCGCTGCACGAGCAGCTCGGGAGTGACTTTTTCTACCTGGAGCTGCGCGACAACACGCGCCTTGGCGAAGATATCTGGGCGCGGGCGGAGGAGGATTCGCTGCGCGGCGAATTTTTGCGCGCGCTGCGCACAAGCTATGCGGGGGCGTCGGAGGAGGAGCGCGCGACGATCGAGCGCGCTGTGCGCTTCGGCCTTGCCGCGCTCGACCACCGCGATCTGTAGGAGGGGAAAACCATGCTGAAGCTCAGCCTTGCCCGCTCGCAGCGGGAGGACAAGACCGCATATCTTGCCGTGCGCATCGGAGACCTTGCGGGCTTTGCCGCGCTGCGCTACGACCTGCGCCATCTGCTGCGCGCGTCCTGCGCGCTGCTCGCCGCCGTCGCCGCGCTGCGCGCTCTGTGCAGAAAATGAAAAAGCGTCCGCTTTGCGGACGCTTTTGCCTTATCCGGAGCACTTCCGCGCGAAAAAAATTTCAAAAAAGCGGCGCTCGGGCGTTGACTTTTGCGCGGCACGGGACTAAACTGTCCATAGAGGGAAAACAAAATCGCATGAAAATGCTTTTGATAGGAGGACAAACGAATGCGAATGATGGACGCGATCGTCAAGCCCGCGGCGGCTCCCGGATTGGAGCTGCGTCAGGTCCCTGTCCCCGTCCCCGACGCGGGGGAGGTGCTCATCAAGGTACATAAGACCGCCATCTGCGGCACCGATGTGCATATCTATGACTGGAACGAGTGGTCGGCGCAGCATGTCAAGCCGCCCATGGTCATCGGGCACGAGTATGTCGGCGAGATCGCCGCGCTCGGCGCGGGCGTGACGGGGCTTGCCGTCGGTCAGCGTGTCTCGGGCGAGGGGCACATCACCTGCGGCCACTGCCGCAACTGCCACACGGGCAACATTCAGTGGTGCAAGAACACCACGAGCGTCGGCGTGGACCGCGACGGCGCGTTTGCCGAGTATGTCTGCATTCCCGCGCGCAATGTCATTCTGATCGACCCCGCGCTCGACGAGGACATCGTCGCGATGTTCGACGCGGTCGGCAACGCGACGCACACGGCGCTGATGTTCAACCTCGTGGGCGAAGATGTGCTCATCACCGGCGCGGGTCCGGTCGGCATTCTCGCCGTCGCCATCGCGAAGTACGCGGGCGCGCGGCGCGTGGTCGTCACCGACCTCAACGACTATCGGCTGGAGCTTGCGAAGAAGATGGGCGCGGACGCCGCCATCAACTCCGCCAAGCAGGACCTGACGCTCGCGATGAAGGAGCAGGGGCTGGTCGAGGGCTTCGATGTCGGCTTTGAGATGTCCGGCTCCGGCGCGGCGCTGCGCCAGATGATCGGCGTGATGCGCAACGGCGGCAAGATCAGTCTCCTCGGCCTCGGCAACACCGATGTGACGCTCGACATGAACGGCGTGATCGGCAAGGGCTTGACCTTGCAGGGCATCTACGGCCGAAAGATGGACAACTGGCACCAGATGAGCTACATGGTGCAGGGCGGGCTCGATCTCACGCCCGCCATCACGCACCGCTTCCACTACACCGAATTCGAGAAGGGCTTCGCGGCGATGCACTCCGGCATGAGCGGCAAGGTCATTCTCGACTGGACGAAATGATTTGAGGAGGAATGAGCGATGAAGTCAGCCTATGAAAGCTACCGCGCAGAGCTTGCCGCCATTCGCGAGGCGGGCACCTACAAGGACGAGCGCATCATCACCACGCCGCAGAAAAGCCGCATCGACACCACGCAGGCAAGCGCCGTGGTCAATATGTGCGCGAACAACTACCTCGGTCTCTCGAACCACCCGCGCCTGGTCGAAGCGGCGAAGAAGAGCTACGACGAGTGGGGCTTCGGCCTTTCGTCCGTGCGCTTTATCTGCGGCACGCAGCAGATCCACAAGACGCTCGAGCGCGCGATCGCCGACTTTGTCGGCATGGAGGACGCGATCCTCTACTCCTCCTGCTTCGACGCGAACGGCGGCCTTTTTGAAACGCTCCTCGGCGCGGACGACGCGGTCATCTCCGACGAGCTCAACCACGCGAGCATCATCGACGGCGTGCGTCTGTGCAAGGCGCATCGCTACCGCTATCACAACAGCGACATGGACGATCTGCGCGCCCAGCTTGTGAGCGCGCGCGAGGCGGGCTGCCGGCGCATCGTCATCGCGACCGACGGCGTATTCTCCATGGACGGCTACATCGCGAACCTCCGCGGGATCTGCGACCTTGCGGACGAGTTTGACGCGCTCGTGATGGTGGACGACAGCCACGCCGTCGGCTTCATGGGCGAGCACGGCCGCGGCACGCCCGAATACTGCGGCGTGATGGGGCGCGTGGATATCCTCACCGGAACCTTCGGCAAGGCGATGGGCGGCGCCTCCGGCGGCTACACCGCCGCGAAGCGCGAGATCGTCGATCTCCTGCGCCAGCGCAGCCGCCCGTACCTCTTCTCCAACTCGCTCGCGCCCGCTATATGCGCGGCGACGATCGAGACGATCCGAATGCTCAACGAGTCCACCGCGCTGCGCGATAAGGTACACGAGAACGCGCGCTACTTCCGTGCGGAGATGGAAAAGCTCGGCTTCGACCTGCTCCCCGGCGAGCACCCGATCGTGCCCGTCATGCTCTACGACCCGAAGGTCGCGGGCGAGTTCGCGCGCCGAATGCTCGAAAAGGGCGTGTATGTCGTTGGCTTCTGCTATCCGGTCGTCCCCAAGGGGCGCGACCGCGTGCGCACGCAGATCAGCGCGGGTCACACGAAGGAGGACCTCGACTTTGCCGTGCGCTGCTTTGGTGAGGTCAAGCGCGAGATGGGGCTTTGAGCCTGCCGCCGAACAATGAGAAAAAGAGCCGCGCTCCACGGGGGAGTGCGGCTCTTTGCCTTTACAAAAGCTGCTGCGCGACGGTGAGCGCGCCGGAGAAGGCGACATAGGCGTAGACCAGACGGCGAAGCTGCGCGGCATTGAGACGGCTGCCGAGCTTCAATCCGAAGCGCTGCCCGCACACCACGCCCGCGACGCCCAACAGCGTCAGCGGCAGAAAGTCGAGCGTATAGTACCCGCCGGCGATGCGCGCGGTGATCGAGGTGACATTGTTGAAGGCGAAATTTGCCTGCGCGTTGGCAAGATAGCTCTCGTGATCGTCCGTCACGGCGAGGTAGTAGAGCGCCATGATCGGCCCGCCGATGGAAAAAAGCCCGCCGCACACGCCCGCGAGCAGTCCGCACACGACGGTGATGAGCGGCGTGACGCGCAGCGGCCCGCGATTTGCGGTGAGCAGCAGGGCGATGCCGAGCAGCATCAGAAAAACGCCGAAGAGCACCGTGAGGAGCCGCAGGTCCATCGCACCGATGAAGTGGATCGCGCTGATGCTCGCCGCCGCGTAGAGGAGCGTCGGCGGCAGTGTGAGCCGCGGGACGATCTTTTTGCGCAGCCGCCACGCGAGCGTCACCGACAGCCCCAGGCAGATCGAGGTGGAGATCGAGGGCGCGACCGCCATATTGAAAAAGTGCGGCAGAATGGTCATCATCACGACCGCCGCGCCGAAGCCGGTGACCGACTGGACAAAGCCGCCGAGCGCCGCGCCCGACAAAACCGCAAGATAGAGCATAGCCGTCCCCTGAAGATAAAATATTGCCGCCGGTCCAAAGACCGACGGCGATATTTTATACCATATCAGCGAGCGCGTCAAGCGATCTTACTTGCCGCGCTTTTTGCCGAGGTAGGCTTCCTTGACCTTCTCGTTCGTCAGCAGCTCCGCGCCTGTGCCGCGCATGGTGATGCTGCCCGTTTCAAGGACATAGGCGAGGTCGGCGATCTTGAGCGCCATATTCGCGTTCTGCTCGATGAGCAGGATCGTCACGCCCTGACGGTTGATCTCACGAATGATGTCGAAAATGCCCTGCACGACCAGCGGCGCGAGACCGAGGGAGGGTTCGTCCATCATCAGCAGCTTCGGGCGGGACATCAGCCCGCGGCCGACCGCGAGCATCTGCTGCTCGCCGCCGGAGAGCGTACCGGCAAGCTGCCAGTGGCGCTCCTTGAGGCGGGGGAAGAGGGAGTAGACCCACTCAATGTCCTGCTCGATCTCCGCCTTGTCATGGCGGAGATACGCGCCGATCTTGAGGTTTTCAAGCACTGTCATATCCGGAAACACGCGCCGCCCCTCGGGGACCTGCGCGATGCCCGCGGCGAGAATGGAGCTGATGGGCTTGCCGAGCAGCTCCGTGCCGTTATATTGAATGGAGCCGCCCTTTGCCTTGACAAGACCGGAGATGGTGCGCAGCGTGGTGGATTTACCCGCGCCGTTCGCGCCGATGAGCGTGACGATCTTGCCGTCCGGCACCTCAAGATCGATGCCGCGCAGCGCCTGAATGCCGCCGTAGGCGACCTGAAGGTTTTCGATTTTAAGCATTCTCTTCCACCCCCAGATAAGCGTCGATCACGCGCTGGTTATTCTGGATCTCCTCGGGCGTGCCGGAGGCGATCAGCTCACCGAAGTCGATGACATAGATGCGGTCGGAAATGTCCATGACAAGATCCATGTGGTGCTCGATGAGCAGGATCGTCATGTGGAAGTCGTCGCGAATGCGGCCGATGAACTCGGTCAGCTCGTTCGTCTCCTGCGGGTTCATGCCCGCGGCGGGCTCGTCGAGCATCAGGAGCTTCGGCTGCGTGGCGAGCGCGCGGGCGATCTCCAGCCGGCGCTGCTTGCCGTAGGGGAGCGAGGTCGCAAGCTCGTCCTTGACATCTTCCAGCCCCACGATGCGCAGCAGCTCCATGACCTCCTCGCGCTGGCGCTTCTCTTCGGCGCGGTTGAGGCGGAAGGTCGCGGAGAAGACATTGCTCGTGCGCAGCATGTGCTTGGCGATGAGCACATTGTCGAACACCGTCTGGGACTTCCACAGTCGGATATTCTGGAAGGTGCGTGCCATGCCGAGCTTGGTGATTTTGTCGGGCGTGGGGTCGAGGATATGCGCGGAAAAGGCGTAGGGGTCGCGCGCTTTGAGCGCTTCGCGCCGCGCGTCGAGCGCGGCATCGTGCGCCGCGCGGAGCGCGGCCTTCTTCTCCGCGTCCGTCTCCGCGTTGAGGGCGGCGAGGGCGGCAAGATCCTCCTCACGCCACGCGGGGTCGAACGCGGCATCGTAGGCGAGCGTCAGCTCCTCGCGCGCTGCCGCGTCGCTCTCGGCGAGAATGGCGGCAAGCGCGGCCTCGTCGCTCACGCGGCACTCGCCGGTGAAGCGGTCGGCGTGCCGCCCCTTGTAGGCGGCCTTCATCTTGCCCTGCGGGTGGTTGCGCACGATGGGCGTATCCATGAAGCTGACCATGCCGTTGGTCGGCTCGTAGACACCGGTGATGGTGTTGAAGGCGGTGGTCTTGCCCGCGCCGTTCGGACCGATCAGGGCGACGATCTCGCCCTCGTTGACCTCAAGGCTCAGATCGTCCACGGCGACAACGCCGCCGAACTGCATCGTGATATGGTCAAGCCGGAGAACATTCTTGCTCATGATTTGCTCCCTCCCTTCCTGTTGCGGCGGCGCAGGAGCTCGGGCAGCTCCTTATCGCCCATGATGCCCTTGCGGAAGAAGAGCACAACGATCATGATGATGACGGAGATGACCGCCATACGGAAACCGTTTTTGAAGAGTCCCGGGGCGCTGATGCCGAGGAACTCGCCCGCGTCGAGACCGCGCAGCAGCCACTCGAGCGCGGCGATGTAGAGAAAGCTCGTAAAGACGCTGCCGGAGATGGAGCCGATGCCGCCGATGACGACGAGCAGCAGGATCTCGTAGGTCATGGTGCTCTTGAAGGACATGGCCTGCACCGCGCCCATATACATCGCCAGCATACCGCCGCCGACGCCCGCGAAGAACGAGGAGATGATGAACGCGAGGCGCTTGTGGTGGGCAAGGTTGATGCCCATGGCCTCGGCAGCGATCTCATCGTCGCGGATCGCCTTGAACGCGCGGCCGTAGGTGGAGTTCACCAGCAGCAGAACGCAGGCGACGAACACGCCGACGAGGAGAATGTAGGAGGTCGCGTTGGAAAAGTCGGGATAGCCTTTGAGGAGGTTCGAGCTGTTCGTCAGCGGACCGAGCGCCTCCCACTGCACGAAGGTGCGAATGATCTCCGCGAAGCCGAGCGTCGCGATGGCGAGGTAGTCACCCTTGAGACGCAGGACGGGCAGACCGATGAGGTAGGCGAAGAACGCGGCGACCAGTCCGCCCACGAGCAGGGCGGCGAGCATACCGACCGTCGTGCCGACGGTGTCGCCGAGGAAGCCGGCGAAGAACTCGGGCAGCGAGAACTGGATCGCGCCGCCGTCAAAATACTGGTAGACGCCCGCGCGCTTGTCGACGGGAATGCTCAGCACGGCGTAGGAATACGCGCCGAGGAGCATGAAGCCCGCCTGACCGAGCGAGAAGAGACCGGTGAAGCCGTTGAGCAGGTTCATCGAAACGGCGACGAGGGAATAGACCGACGCTTTCTTGATGACCTTGATGGCGATGTGGTAGCCGGGGAGCACGGCGTCGAGTGCCACCGCTCCCGCAAGCAGCACGAGGAGAATGATCACGGTGAGGAGCGTGCCGCGGTCGATGGTTCTTTTTTTCATCTCTGCACCCTCCTTACACCTTGTCTGTGACCTTTTCACCGAAAAGGCCGGTGGGCTTGACGCACAGCACGACGATCAGCAGGGCGAAGGTGAACGCGTCCGAGAAGGTCGAGTAGCCGATGCCCTTGATGAACTCCTCACAAAGACCGATGAGGAACGCGCCGACCACCGCGCCGGGGATCGAGCCGATGCCGCCGAACACCGCCGCGACAAAGGCCTTGAGTCCCGGCATACCGCCGGAGGTGATCGCCACGGTGGGGTAGTTGGTGAAGTAGAGCATCGCGCCGACCGCGGCGAGGAAGGAGCCGATGACAAAGGTCATCGAAATGACGGAGTTGATCTTCACGCCCATGAGCTGCGCCGTTTCAAAGTCCTTCGCGGCGGCGCGCATACCCATGCCGATCTTCGTGTTCTTGATGAGCGCGACGAGCGCGAAGACGAGCACGATGGTCAGCACAGGCGTCACGACCGTGACGCGCTTGGTGGACGCGCCGAGGAGCGTGACGGTGTCGGAGATCCAGGGAATGGGCGTTTTGACAGGCTGCGGCAGGCCGCCCGTGAGGTAGAACGCCAGATTCTGAATGAGATAGCTCACGCCGATGGCGCTGATCATCAGCGACATACGCGGCGCGGTGCGCAGCGGCTTGTAGGCGGCGCGCTCGATACAGAAGCCGAGCACAACAGTGCATACGAGCACGAAGGGCAGCGCGATATACATGGGCATGGACGCGGTGGTGTAGACCATGATGAGTCCCGCCACCATAAAGACATCGCCGTGGGCAAAGTTGATGAGGCGCAGAATGCCGTAGACCAGCGTGTAGCCGATGGCAATGAGCGCGTACTGTCCGCCCACGGAGACACCGTTGATAAGGTACGGTAAGATCCCCTGCATGGAAAACCTTCTGTTGGTAGGATTCGGGAAAAGTGCGGGAAACGGGGAAAACTTGGCGGGGCGTTTGCCCCGCCAAGTTTCAGCTTTTGCGAGTCGTTTTTACGCGCGGGAGGGAAGGGACTCAGTCAACGCCCTGGATCGCAACGAACTCCCACTCGCCGGTCTCGGTGTTGGCGGTCTTGATGTAGGCGGCGTCGCGGTTGGCATCGCCGATCTCATTGAAGGAGATGGCGCCGGAAACGCCCTCGTAGGTCACGCCGGGAAGAGCCGCGAGCACATCGGCGGGATCGGTGCTGCCGGCGGCCTTGAGCGCCTCGAGCGCGACGAAGTAAGCATCGTAGCCCATCGCGGTGACGGCTGCGATCATGTCATTGCCGCCGTTGTTCGCCAGTGCGTCGGGATTGGCGTTGATCCACTCCTTGATGCCGGTGTCGAACTCGGGCGCGCCGCCCTCCTGATAGAAGGTGGTGACATAAAGCTCGGTGTCGGTGCCCTGCGCGGTGGCAACGACCATGTTGCTGTCGAGCGTGTCGGAGCCGAGGAGCGCACCCTCGAAGCCCTGCGCGGCGGCAGCCTCAACGATGAGCTGCGCGTAGTTGATGGAGACGGGGCAGAAGATGACGCCCGCGCCCGCGGACTTGGCGTTGTTGATGTAGGAGACGAAGTTGGCGTTGCCCTCGGGGAAGGTCTCCTTGAGGACGGTGCCGCCGAGCTTCTCAAACGCTTCCTGGAAGTAGTAGAGCAGACCCTGATCGTAGTCGCTGCCGAGCATACCGAGAATGTAGGCGTTGGTCACGCCGAGCTCTTTGTAGGCGTAGTTCGCGAGGACGGTGCCCTGGAAAGGATCGAGGAAGCAGATGCGGTAGTAGACATCGCAGTCAGAGGTGACCTGGGGGTTGGTGCAGGTGACGCCGATGGCAGGCACGCCCGCCTCGGCAAAGACCGTGCCGCCGGCCATGGACACGCCGGAGCCGTAGGAGCCGAGCACGATGCTCACATCTTTGTTGACCAGCTCGGCCGCGGCGGAGGGACCGTTCTCGGCGCTCGTGCGGTTATCGACGATCTCCAGCTTCACCTGATACTCTTCCCCGTTGATGGTGACGGTGGGCTGGACATAGTTCGCGTACTGCATACCGAGGACTTCCTGCTTGCCGCCGGCGCCGTTGTCGCCGGTGAGGGGCTCAAAAACGCCGATCTTGACGATCTTCTCGCCGGAGTCGGCCTGTTCCTGACCGCCGGTCGAGTCCTTTTCGCCGCAGGCGGCGAGTGCAAAGAGCATGGCAAGTGCGAGGAGCAATGCAAGAATCTTCTTCATAATCAAAATCCTCCTGATCTTTCGCCGCGCTCGCGCGGCGCGGGGTCTCTTGCCCCGATTTCAATTTATTTGATCGAAAACATCAATAAATTGCAAGAGAAGAATCTGCCGGAATTTTCTTTCTCTTTTTAAGCGAAAACGCACGGAAAGGACGCGCCGCGGCGCGCCTCTGTCCGTGTAAAGCGGAATGGAGGGGGATTTTCGGAAAATCGGCGGCGCGAATGTCCGCGATACGAGGACAAAAGTATCTGACAATATGCACAAAGGGAGGCGGCGCGCAGAGAAAAAATCGGGACGGCGCAGGCGTTGCCTGACCGTCCCGAAGGGCTTATTCGCTTGTGCGTTCATCGGCGATGCGGGTAAATTCCTCGCCGCTCATCGTCTCGTGCGCGAGCAGGTAGTCCGCCACGGCGGTGAGGGTGTCGCGCCGCGCGGAGAGGATCTCCTCGCAGCGGCGGTAGGCGCGGTCGATGATCGCCTTGATCTCCTCGTCGATGACGGAGGCGGTCTTTTCCGAGTAGCTGCGCGCGTGACCCATCGTTTTGCCGATGAACACCTCGTCGTGCCCGCTCTCGTAGGCGACCGAGCCGAGCGCGTCGCTCATGCCGTAGGCGGTGACCATGCGGCGCGCGATGTGCGAGGCGCGCTCGATGTCGTTCGACGCGCCGGTCGAAATGTCGCCGAGCATCAGCTTTTCCGCGGCGCGTCCGCCGAGGAGCGAGACGATCTGCTCCTCCATGTAGCGCTTGGACTGATAGGAGCGGTCCTCGTCGGGCAGGGAGATCGTCATGCCGCCGGTCTGTCCGCGCGGGACGATGGTGATGCGGTGGACCGGCTCGTGCGTAGGCAGGGCGTGCATCACGACCGCGTGCCCCGCCTCGTGATAGGCGGTGAGCCGCCGCTCATGCTCGGGCACGACGCGGCTGCGCTTTTCGGGACCGGCGAGCACCTTGATCTCCGCCTCCTCAAAGTCCGCCATCGTGACGAGCTTCGCGCCGCGGCGCGCACACAGCAGCGCCGCCTCGTTCGAGAGGTTTTCGAGATCCGCGCCCGTGAAGCCCGCGGTGCCCTGCGCGACCTTGGTGAGATCGACATCTTCGGCAAGGGGCTTGCCGGCGGTGTGGAGCTTCAGGATCTCCTCGCGCCCGCGGATATCGGGATAGCCGACATAGACCTGGCGGTCGAAGCGGCTGGGGCGCAGCAGCGCGGGGTCTAGAATGTCCGCGCGGTTGGTCGCCGCAAGGACGACCACGCCCTCGTTCGTGCCGAAGCCGTCCATCTCCACGAGGAGCTGGTTGAGCGTCTGCTCGCGCTCGTCGTGTCCGCCGCCGAGACCCGTGCCGCGCTGACGGCCGACCGCGTCGATCTCATCGATGAAGATGATGCAGGGCGCGCACTTCTTGGCCTCGGAGAAGAGGTCGCGCACGCGGCTCGCGCCGACGCCGACATACATCTCCACGAAGTCCGAGCCGGAGATGGAGAGGAATTCCGCGTCCGCCTCACCGGCGACCGCGCGGGCGAGCAGCGTTTTGCCCGTGCCCGGAGGGCCGACGAGCAGCACGCCCTTGGGAATGCGCGCGCCGAGGGCGATGAAGCGCTCGGGGTCGCGCAGGAAGTCCACCAGCTCGCCAAGCTCCTCCTTTTCCTCGTCCGCACCGGCGACATCGGCGAAGGTGGTCTTGCGCCCACCCTCGCTGCCGCGGCGGAAGGTCGCATTGCCGAACTTTGCCATGCGGTCGTTTCCGCCGCCTGCGCTGCGCATGGAGAAAAAGTACCAGATCGCGAACAGCCCGATCACCGCGATCACATAGGGCAGCGCGATGGCGAGGTAGTTGGGCGAGTGGTCGGCGGAGTAATTGTAATCCTCCAAAATGCCCGCCGCCTTCTGCTCCTGCACGAGCTCGTTGAGGTCATCGTAGAAGAGCGTGAAGTCATAGAGCTCCTTTTTGAGCTCCGTCTTGCCGTTCACGGCCTCGCGCAGCATCAGCGTGAGCGTCGTGTCGGAGATGGAGAAGGCCTTCACCTTCTCCTGCTCGAAGAGCTGCACGACCTCGGCGTAGGAGATCTCCGGCTCCTTGGGCTGGTTGAAAAAGGAATATGCCGAGAGCAGAAGCAGAACGCAGAGCATCCACAGCATATAATTCGGTCGCTTCGTCTGGGTCAAACGATCCCCTCCTTGTGATGGAAAGAAAAGAGGCGCGCATCGCCTCTTTTCCAATAGAATATGTACGGCTTACTTGCTGTAGACCTCGGGCTTGAGCACGCCGATGTAGGGAATGTTGCGGTACTGCTGCGCGTAGTCGAGACCGTAGCCGACGACGAACTCGTCGGGCACCTCGAAGCCGGCGAGGTCCGCGGTGATCGCCTTGACGCGGCGCGCGGGCTTATCGAGCAGCGTCACGACGGTGACGCTCTTGGCGCCCTTGGTCATGAAGTAGTTCTTGAGGAAGTAGAGCGTGTTGCCGGAGTCAAGGATATCCTCGATGACGATGATCTCGCGCCCCGTGATGTCCTGCTGCAAGTCGTGCGTGATCTGGACGACGCCCGAGGACGAGGTGCCGTTCTGATAGGACGAGACGGCGATGAACTCGATGTCGCTCTTGATCTGGCAGGCGCGGACGATGTCCGCCATGAAGATGAAGCTCCCCTTCAGAACGCCAAGGAAGAGGGGGTTGCGGTCCTTGAACTGCTCGTAGAGCGTGTCGCCCATCTCCTGCACGCGCGCCTTGATCTGCTCCTCGCTGTAGAGGACCTTCAGAATGTCCTGATCCATCATGCTCTTAGCCATAGTTTTTCTCTCTCCCGTTGATTTTATGATTTTGCGGCGGACGCGCCGTCCGCCCGTTGGAATTCGATCACATAGACCGCCTCGTCCTCTGCCGGAAGGAACATCGCGTCCGTTCCGATGCCGTACACGGCGGCGACCGCGCTGCCTACGCGCAAGACCGGCGTGCGCTCCCGCTCGGCGGGGGCGATGCCGCGCTCGGCAAAGAGGCGCTTGAGGCTGCGCGAGCCGCGCGAGACGGGCAGCGTCATGCTCTCGCGCGCGTCCCACGCGCCGACGGAGAGCGGCGCATGAAGGGCAGCCTCTCTTAATATAACGGTATTTCCGGAATTTTCAACTGTTTTTTCGCATTTTTGACAGGAGATGAGATAGTCGCCCCAGTGGACGCGCTCGCCCGCGCGGAGCGTGAGGCGCGCGTCGGCCTCGGCACGGCGCGTGAGCGTCAGCGTGCTGTCCGCGCAGCGTGCGGTGATGCCGCCGGGGAGATCGAGCGCCTTCGCGCCATTCGCGGCGCACAGTGCGGCGAGGGCATCGTAGTGCGCGGCGGTGAAGTCCTTCTTCCCCGCGCCGAGCCGGTCGAGCGCGAGGCGCAGCACGCGCGTGCGCAGCA
Organism: uncultured Oscillibacter sp.; assembly: GCA_964455915.1. Taxonomy (GTDB): domain Bacteria; phylum Bacillota; class Clostridia; order Oscillospirales; family Oscillospiraceae; genus Hominicoprocola. Next base: position 15,670 of record CAYWAS010000040.1, read on the forward strand.
CGGCGGGCGCGCTTGTGACCGCCGAGGCGGGCAGGGCGATGCCGCCCTCGACCTCCGCGAGCGAGGAAAGCTGCTTGGCGGCGAGGGAATCGAGAAATTCGTCCTCCTCGCGCAGACGCGCCGCCGTCTCCGCCATGTGCGCGACGGCCTGCGCGTTGATATGCTCGAGCCGCGGCACGACCTCCGCGCGCAGGAAGTTGCGCGTGAGCGCGGTGTCGGCATTGGTCGAATCCGTGCGGTAGGGGACGCGGTGCTCGGCGGCGTAGGCGGCGATCTCCTCCCGCGTCAGGCAGAGGAAGGGCCGCACGCGCGCTCCGCTGCGCGGCGCGATGCCGCAAAGCCCCGTCCTGCCCGCGCCGCGGGCAAGGTGGAAGAGCATCGTTTCGGCGTTGTCGTTCGCGTGATGCGCCGTCACAAGGCGCACCGCGCCGGTCTGCGCCGCCATCTGCTCCAAAAAGTCGTAGCGCAGCTTGCGCGCCGCTTCCTCGATCGTGAGACCGTGCGCGCGGGCGTAGCCGGCAACATCGCCGCTCCCGACGCACAGCGGGATACGGCGCGCCGCGCACCACGCGCGCACAAGCTCCTCATCTCCGTCGGACTCCTCGCTGCGGAGCTGATGGTTGTAGTGCGCCGCGCACACGCGGTAGCCGTTTTCATAGAGAAAGTCCAGCAGGCACATCGAGTCCATGCCGCCCGAGACCGCCGCGAGCAGCAGCTCGTAGTGGGGCAGCAGGTCGAAGCGCTCGGCAAAATCAAAAACCTTTTTCATTCGTCCTCATATCGCCGCTCGAGCGTGCCAAAGGTGGTGTACTCCGGCATCCAGCGCAGCTCGACCTTGCCGGTCTCGCCGTGTCGATTCTTGGCGATAATACATTCTGCAATATTATGCTTTTCTGAATCCTCGTTGTAATAATCGTCGCGGTAGAGGAAGAGCACGATGTCCGCGTCCTGCTCGATCGCGCCCGATTCGCGCAGGTCCGAGAGCATGGGACGCTTATCGTCGCGCTTTTCGTTCGCGCGCGTGAGCTGAGAAAGGCACAGCACGGGCACCTGCAATTCCTTCGCCATGATCTTGAGCATACGCGAAATGTCGCTCACCGCCTGCTGGCGGTTCTCGCCGCTGTAGCTCTTGCCGCCGGCGGAGGTCATGAGCTGAAGATAGTCGATGACGACCAGACCGAGGTTTTCCACGCGCCGGCATTTGGCGTTCATATCCGCGACCGTGAGGAGGGGATTGTCGTCGATCTTGATGTCCGTGCGGCTGAGGGTCGAGGCGGCCTCGGCGATCTTCACCCAGTCGCTCTCGCGGAGATTGCCCGTGATGAGCCGTCCGTTTTCCACCAGCGCCTCGTTCGAGAGAATGCGCGTGACGAGCTGCTCCTTCGACATTTCGAGCGAAAAGACCGCGACCGCCTTGCCGCTCGCCTTGGCGACATTGAGCGCGATGTTGAGCGCCATGCTCGTCTTGCCCATGCCGGGGCGCGCGGCGAGGAGAACGAGGTCGGACTTGTTGAGCCCGTTGATCTTATCGTCCAGCGCGCTCAGACCCGTGGAAAGACCCGGGAGTGTTTTGCCGCCCGAGGCGGAGAGCTCGGCAAGGTGGTCGAGCACGCCCTGCAATACCACGCCGATCGGCGCCATATCCTGCGCGCTGCGGCCGCGGCGGATCGCGTAGACCTTCTGCTCGGCGGCATCGAGCACGGCGCTCGCACCGCCCGTGCCGTCCTGCACCATGCCGGTGATGTCGCGCGCGGCGAGCGCGACGGCGCGCAGCAGCGCCTTGTCGCGCACGAGGTCGGCGTACTCGCCGACATTGGCAGAGGTAGGCGTGACCTCCATGAGCTGAACGAGATAGCTGCGCGTGGTGTTTTCATCGTAGGTGCCGTTGCGCTCCATTTCGCCCGCGACGGTCACGCCGTCGATGGGCTTGGAGTAGAGGAACATGGAATAGATCGTCTCGAAGATCTCGCGGTTCTGGCGCAAATAAAAATCCTCGGGACGCAGCTTTTCCATCACATCTTTGATGCACTCGGCGTCAATGAGCATCGAGCCGAGCACCGCCTGCTCCGCTTCGAGCGAATGCGGGAGCTGGCGGGCGAGCAGTTCGTCCATTCCGTGCCGCCTCCTTCCGTTGAATATGAAAAGCCGGAGATCACTCCTCGCTCACGACCACGGCGAACTTGCCGCTGACCTCGTAGCCGAGCTTGACCTTGACCTCATAGCTGCCGAACGCCTTGATCGGCTCGGGGAGCACGATCTTCTGCTTGGCGACATCGAGCCCAAACTGCTCCATGAGCGCCTCGGAGAGCTCCTTGCCGGTGATCGCGCCGAAGAGCTTGCCGTTCGCTCCGCCGCGCGCGGCGAGCTTCACGGTGCAGCCCTTGAGCTTGTCCGCCGTCTCCACGGCGGCGGCGCGGTTCGCCGCTTCTTCGGCGCGGCGCGCCTTTTCCTTGAGATTCATGGTGTTGATGGCGTCGGCGGTGGCGGGAATGGCGAGCTTGCGCGGCAGCAGAAAGTTGCGGGCATAGCCCTCCGCCGCGTCGATCATCTGACCCTTTTTCCCCTGACCTCTGACATCTTGCTGTAAAATGACTTTCATATCGTTTGACCTCCTGATGGTAGTAAATATCGTTGCTTTTTCTCAGCCCTCTAAATAGCGGTCGATGGCGGCGAGGAGCTGCTCGCGCACCGCGTCCACCGTGCCGTCGGGCACCTGACCGCCCGCGGTGGTGGAATTTCCGCCGCCGCCGAGCTTTTCCATAATGAGCTGCACATTGATCTCACCGAGCGAGCGCGCCGAGAGATTGACGCCCGTGCCGTGCCGGAAGAGCACGAACGAGGCATGTACGCCGCGCAGCGTCAGCAGCTCGTCGGCGGCTTTGGCAGCGGTCACGCGGTCGATCTCCTCCGTGAGTGCGGCGATGGCGATATCGTCGCGGTAGAGCTCGGCGTGGCGAATGATGTCGTAGCGCTCGATCATGTCCGAAAGGGTTCCCTGGAACAGGCGCTGCACATCGGTGGTGTCCGCGCCCGCACGACGCAGCAGCGCCGCCGCCTCGAAGGTGCGCCCGCCGGTGCGCATGGTGAAGTTCTTCGTGTCGAGCACGATGCCCGCAAGCAGCGCCTCCGCCTCGGCGCGCAGAAGATCGCCGGAATCGGCAAGGTATTGCAGCAGCTCGCTCACGAGCTCGGAGGCGGAGGAGGCGTAGGGCTCGTGGAAGTTGAGCGCGGCGGACTCGATGTAGCTCGCCGCTCTGCGGTGGTGGTCGATGACCGCCACGCGGTTGCAGGTATCAAGAAGCTGCTCGGACTCGACGAAATCGGGGCGGTTGGTGTCCACCACCACGAGCAGCGCGCCGGGCTGCGCCTTGATGAAGGCGTCGCTCCCGCTGATGAAGGCGTCCTTATACTCCGGCAGCGCCGCGAGACGCTTGAGGATCGCGCCGGCGGCGTTGTCCTCCATATCAATGACGATCTGCGCCTTTTTCCCACGCTTGCGCGCGATGCAGCAGATGCCCGCCGCCGCGCCGACCGCGTCCATGTCCGCGTGCTTGTGACCCATGACGAACACCTGGCTCGCGTCCGAGATCAGCTCGCCGAGGGCGTTCGCCATCACGCGGGACTTGACCTTCGTGCGCTT
>CAYWAS010000041.1:0-18467 GCA_964455915.1 uncultured Oscillibacter sp.
CTTGCACAGATTTTTTCCTCGCTGGACAGCAGGAGCTTGTGTTCCATAACTGCCCGGAAGTGCTTCTCATACCGTGTCACATAGAAGATGACCGCTTTCATGTGCATCCAGACCAAATCTTCCAGAACAACCGCCCGGATAAAGTGCGCTGAACAGCTTCCCGTGTTGCTTCGATAGTTGGCGCATACAAAGTGATCCTGCCGCTTCTCAAAGTAATTGGTGGTGCAGTATCGCATTTTCGCTCCGCAGTCGGCACAGTAAACCATGCCGGAGAACAGACTGCTCTTGCCTGTTTTCGTTCTGCGGTGACGCTGCTGCCGGATCTCCTGCACCTTGTCAAAGACTTCCTGCTCGATGATCGCCGGATGGGTGTTGTAGAAAATCGCCTGTTTGTCAAGGGGCGTTTCCCGCTGCTTCTTGTCCCAGATGGAATTGGTGTAGGTCTTGAAGTTGACCGTACAGCCTGTGTACTCCCGCCGTTCCAGAATGTGAACAACGGTGTTGGTGTTCCAATGGTAGGGATCATCGGTTTCGGGGCTTGGCGTTTTGATGCCCGCCCTGCGCTTGTAAGCGGTGGGATTGAGCACCTTTTCCTCCTGCAAGAGCTTTGCAATCTGCATCGGTCCCCGTCCCTCCATGCACAGCTTGAAGATTCGCTTCACTACCACAGCCGCCGCTTCGTCCACGATCCACTTGGTCTTGTCCGCCGGGTCTTTGAGATACCCAAACGGAACATTGACCGTCAGCGGTACGCCACGCTCACCCTTTGCCTTTTGCACAGCCCGGATTTTGCGGCTTGTATCTTTGGCGAAAAATTCGTTAAACCAGTTCTTGATACCGGCAATATCGCTGTCGGTACTGTTGGGGTCGATGGTGTCAAAGTGATCGTTGATGGCAATATACCGCACATTGTACTTCGGGAAAGTGAAGTTGATATAAAGCCCGGTCAGCGAGGAATTTCGTCCCAGTCTGGATAGGTCTTTGGTCAGACAGACCGCCACTCTGCCCGCTTCGATTTCCGCAAGCATGGCTTGAAAGCCGGGACGGTCATAGTTGGTGCCGCTGTACCCATCGTCCACGAAAAAGGTCGGGTTAGGAAAGCGATTTTCTTTAGCGTACTGGAGCAGGATCATTTTTTGATTCTGGATAGAGTTCGACACATCTTCCTTGCCGCCCTTTTTATCCTCTTTCATATCTTCCACGGATAGACGGCAGTAGAGTGCGGTGATTTTATCAGTTGCCCGTAACATTTCTGTTTCCTCCTTCAAAGGGGCAACTGCCAGTACAGGATTGGTTGCTTCTATTGTACCAAGATTCTGTGAATTTGTCATTCGGTATCCTCCAACTTTTCTGTAAACTTTTCAGCCATAATGCGCTCAATCTTCTTATCCAGCGTTTCCGTTCCGTCATAAGTGCCTGTGACGGAGTAGATCGTGCCGCCGATCTCTTTCTGCAAATTGAACTCCGGCAGCCAGAAAGCAGATGGATTTTTCACACAGATGTGTCCGTTCTCATCAAACCAAAAGTTGTGTCTGGGATGGTCGGACGGCAGCGGTGCGGGTTTCAGATACGGGTCGGGATTGGAGAAGTAATATTCTCTCGGCTCGTCATGCTCCTGCTGCTCCCATTCCTCGATCTCTGCCAAAAGCTCTGGATCAATTTCATGTTCAAATGGTTTCTTCTTGCTCATAAGTGCCTCCTAAAAATGTGTAAAGATTAGTGTTCGATTTCCTGTTTTTTCTGCCGTGTGACGGCGTTCTGTCGCTCCTGCTCATGGATGACTTGCTCCACCTTGTATTTGATCTGCCAGAGCTTTTTCACCTCCGCATAGATGGGAGAAAGCTCCGCTTGCCCGGTCTTGTACTCCTGTTCCAGACGGTCACGCTCTTTGCGCCATGCGGTGATGGGCAGCTTTCCCTCCTTGAAATGCGGCTTCAACTTGCGCTCCGCCATGTGATACAGGCGAAGTGCGTTTTCATTTTCGGACATAAACTGCTCCCGCTTGCCTTTCCACTTGATAGTCGCTAACTTATCGGCAACGGGCTTGCCCTCGGTGTAAAACTGTACCATGCGGAGAAGCTCGTCCAACTCTTTCATGCGGTCAGATTTGACACGCATGGAGCTTTTCAAAGTGTCAATGCGGTCACTCATTGCAGATACACGCTCCTGCAATTCCTCCGGCGTTGTCAGCTTATTCTGCATGAGATAATTGACGATCTCATTGAACTCTTTGAGATTGCCGATCTTCGCTTTCTGGCTCCATGCTCCTGCATTGCGTCCAGAATAATACTCGCTGAGCAGCTGTGCCAGTTTGGGGGCTTGCGGCTTGCTCAATTCCTCATGGGCTTCTTTCAACCAGTCAAGCAGCGCAGAGATTTTCTTTTTCAGATTGCGGATCAGATCGTTGGTCGCCTTAATCCATCTGTTCAGATCGCCTTTGTTGGTGCGGATGCCCTTTGCTTCCATTGCCCGGACAGTCACGCCCTCATGGATGGTGGGAAGCTGGTCAATGCCCTGTCGCTCATAGCTGCGGTGGTCGATCCGGCAGTCCAAACTCTTTTCTGCAAACTTCTGATTACACAGATCAGCCCACGCTTGCCGCCAATGCTCCAAAGTGTCGGGACTGCCCCAGTCGGTAGTCGGCACAGCGTTGAATACATAGTTTCCTGCTTCGTCCCGGATGCGCTCACCATGCTCGTCAAGCAGATATTCCCGTCGCTGCTTGTTGCCCCATCTGCCGTGTTCATCCAGAGGACGGATGGGACACATGACATGAAAGTGAGGATTGGAAATGCCGCCGTCCTCCTTGTCGGGAGCGTGAACGGCGAAGTCCACCACCATGCCCCGACTCACAAACTGCTCCAATAAAAATTGCCTTGCAAGCTCGATGTTCTCCTGTATGGAAAACTCGTTCTGCAAAGCAATGTCAAAGCTGTATGCAAGCTGCGCTTTCTTTCCCCGTTCCGCTTTCTCTACTTCATTCCAGAGCGTTTCCCGGTCAGAGAAAGAGGGTGGAGCATGGGGCGGCAGCAGGATTTCAGAACAGATTACGCCGCCCTTTTTGGTGTAGTCGCTGTCCTCGCCGTAGTGTTCGCTGTGCAGCTTTTCGCCGGAACGATAGGCGGCAGAAGCAATGGCGGATTGTCCTGCGCTGCGTTTGATTTGTGTGACATGAAAATGATATAGTGCGATACTCAACACCTCTCTTTCTGCTCTGCCCGGTTGTGTTCGTTGACCGCTTCCATAAGCAAACCCTTGATCTCCGGGACAGAAAGGACTTTTTCAGCAAAGGCGTAAAACTCGGTTTCGGTCAAAACCTTTGTCAGCGGTGCGATGCTTTCAATGGCTGCGCCACGGGTGATAAGGTGGTGCGCCCGCTTGCGCCGATCACCTTTTTCGTAGTAGGTGATACGGTTTTCAAGCTGCTGCTTTTTGTGTTGAAGCTGAGTGATCTTGCGTTCATTTTCCGCTTTCTCGGCTTCCAGTTCGGGGATAGTTTTCTGTTTTGCCATAGTGTATGACCTCCTTAATTTTGATGTGGGGATATAAAAAGACCGCCTACCGAAAATCGGTAAACGGTCATGGGTACATATTCAAAACTTTGTGAGTGGTGCTGTTTGCGTCAGCAAATTGCGCCACTCGCAAAGTCCGCAGGGATAGCCGCAAAGCGGCGCAAGGGGTGCAGCCCCTTGTACGGAACGAAGTGACGCAAAACAGCCCGGACTTCATTCGTCCGGGCTGTCTGCCTCGCAGAGCGCACATACAGGGCTTGCCCCTGTATAGAAGTGCGCCCTTTGTTCCAAAGGGATTTTTATGGAAGCGTTCCCTTGTTGCTAAAAAAGAGATTTCAGCGTAAAAAACATATATTCGACTGCATGAGCTTTTGGGAATAGATACCCGATTCTTTCGCAGCGGGATAATACCCACTTGTCACGGGCTTGTCGCATTTCATCTGTTATTACGGGAAAATCCAGTCCCTTGCGAACACGATCCATACCATGCCAAGCGTCTTTCTCTAAGAAACCGTGATCCAACAGATACCGATAAACATCGTCCCGATATGCGATCATATCAGCCGGAGAATATCCAAGTTCATCAACCATACACGCTGTTGCTTCATCCCATGCTCCTGCTGAGTAGGACAATCCAAAAAGAGAGATAAGGTCGGCAACGCTGTCCGGCTCTGGAATGTCATTGGCAAAATCCGCTTCATCGCTGACGAGAAGATTCCACATCAACAACATATACTCCCGATCTGCCGAAGTATATTCGTGATCGTAAAATGTATGGGAGATTTCCTCGCTGTCTAAGTGAAACATCAAGCTCAAATTTGACAACTTGATGCACTTCCGTTTTCCCTCATATGGATTGGTGGGTACATTGCTTGGGTCGATATTCTTCATCCAGTGCGAAGTCCAATCAATCTGAACACTTTCATAGAGATCGCTCGGCAAATCTATGTCAAATATAGGGTCAAAATCCCCATAACCAAAAAGCGTTTGCCACGGAATGTTGTGTCCATCTGACATCAATGGAGCATCGTCATTTGTGCAAATCGTATCTTGTGGGAGATCAAAACCATCCGTGTATAAAGTCTGCCATTGTACTGATTTGCATTTCGGACAGTAGTAGTGTGGTGGTAATGGATTTCCCGTTGTGATGCCTAACAGATACAGAACGAAGCAGGAGCCGGATCGAGATCGCATCCAATAGGGGTAGCGATTATTTTTGAGCCAAACCACCAGTTCATATAGAGCGGCAACATCGTGAATTACATTGGTGCGTTCCATTGCTGCCCATTCTTCCGCAATTCGCTTGGTAATCAATTCATCTGGCTTATCCCCGTATTTCTGAAAGAGAGCAGTATCAACGATCTGCCGGAGTTTATGCTCAACTTCAAGGGCGGTTAAGCCGCTAAACATATATTCAAATTCCATCGGTATTTCCATCACCCTCCGATGCGTTTTTCAAAAACAGTTCACCTATGTGCAACATATCCAGATATAACGGAGCAAATAACTTTTCGTGTCCTCTGACACCCTCAAGGTTGGTGACTTGCGGATGGCAAAAGCTGATAACCGGCACTTGCTTTTCGTTGATTTCGGTGAAGTAATACCACCAGTCCCGGTCAAAGGTTTTGGATCGGAAAGATGCCCATTCCGTTGAAATCGGTAACACATAATCTTTAAGCAAAGTAGCATTTCCTGTGATCCCGGAAGCAGTCAGCCCGCAGCAAATGATGATACTCGGATCGCACAAGCAGATTTCTTCGTAAATCAAGTCATGCTGTGCTTGCACCGCTTCCAGAAGCTCATTTCCAACGGTGCGGCTAACACCGCCCTCTTTCTTCAAGTTCATAACAGCAATGCGTTTTAGCTGCATCACTCGGTTTACTATGGACATATCCTGCGGATATTCCTTGTCACCGTCCAATAGAGCTTTTGACCATCTGCCGATGTTGTTCCAAGTTTTCCATCCGCTTCCGTCTCTGCAAAGATCAGCGCATAAATCCCGTTCATGTTGGCAATTCATATCACGAAGAACAAATAGAATATGCGGATTATCGTAGTGTTCGGGATCAACAATCCCGTCCCGGATAAACGCATTGAAATTATACTTGCCTTTCCATTTTGTAAACAGCGCATCTAAACTCATCGGGCAATCCCCCCTTTCCTATATAAACGATTGACACGGGAATTTAACTCCTGTTTGTATAAATTATTTTTTAGGTCGGTTCGTCATCAAAAGTTATCAAACAGTGGAGACACACCATCTTGTAGATACCAACCTTTTTTCGTGTGATCGTATGCAATCCATTCGCCCGCAGCCTGTAAGGTGGAAATGTACCGCTGGACTGTTCGTGTTGATAGTTCCAATTCTTCGACAAGCTCCTGCGTCCGAATACCGGGTCGGGAACGAATGAGCTTCATGATCAGCAAACAATCCATAAGTTGTTTGCTGAAATCTCTTGCCTTTTTGGATTTGCTGTGTGCAGACAAAAGGTGATATTTCAAATTGACAGAAAGTTCTTCAAAGCTCTGATAGCACTTGAACTTTGTCCGTAAATGGCTCGGCGGTTTGGGATAGCCAAGCCAAAATACCGTTTCATCCGCACATCCACCAATCTCTGTGTAATAATCAGAAATCATCGCTCTACTGTCCGAATCTAATGCATCTGCAATAATAATGAGTGCAGACGCAGAAATGGCAATTAAATCAGTGGGGGCATCAGTATCAAGCAGTTCGTACCCCTGTGTCGGTAAAGAATTTTTTACTAAATTATTCTGTTCTTCACTAAGCCCAAATGTGATTACTCTCCCATCCGGGATCGTGATATACTCCCCATTGGGGGCAAGATGCGTTTTCATTGTAATCTCCTTTGCATCCTTACATCAATCATGTTGCAAGTGCCAGTATTTCCGTCTTCATGTCACGCTGCGACAAGCTGATCGGAACAAAACCTTCGGTGAGAAAAATATCATCATGTAATTTCGCAATCTCGATCTCGGAACTGCCTAAACCAAATCCACCTTCGTGGAAAAGCGGCAGGAAATAATTTCCTTTTGAATCTTCCCATACTGCGCTTTGAACATATGCATCGCACTCACGCAAAACGCCATAAGAGAACAAATACCGATCTTGAAAACATCGATATCCAGCTTCCTTCAAAACCAAATTGGCATATGCAAGATTCTCTTGGAATGCCATTTCGCTAACATCTTTGCAAGGCCAGTAGCTGCACATTACCCAATAAGGATTTTCATAATAATATTTTAATTTTTTCTCGGTCACATAAAAGAATTTGACATCAAAATCCCAGTTCTTTTCCTCATCTTGCAATCGCTTGATTTTATAGAGTTCCGCATCGGAAATGGCATCAGTGTTTACGAAAACCATCATATCCTGCTGTGTAGGCAAAGTAAAGCAGTGATTTTGAGCGATGATAACTTTTGTGGAAAAAGTGTTGCTGATCCATTTTTGGTACAGTTCAGGAACTCCAACCGTCAGAGCAATGTGTCGATTTATTGCCCTTTGATAGATCTTTTCTATTTGCTCTCTCGGATCCATTTGAAGCACTCCTTGTCTTTTGCAAATTATATCCTTAACTAATAGTGTAAGTATATCATATTACCACGACAACAGTGTGGCACGCATGAAAACTTTTTCAAAATTTTAGTCCATTCTTTTTCGCCCACTCACTCGCCGCCTTTTTCCGTTCCTCACTATACGGCGCAGTCAGCCGAAAACTCAGTCTGCCTTTTTCGATCTCAAATGTCAGCCCGCCTTGCTCATCATCGTCAATCTGGCGGCAGCATTGCGGGTGTTTTTTCGCAAATGCGGTCAGCCGCTTTTTCAGATCGGTGTTGTGGGTCTGCACCTCGATCATGTCGCCAAGCTCGTCAAAATAGATGGCTGTGGTCTTTTCTTTCTTGGTAAGTCCTGTTCTCATAAAACCTCCTATTTTTCGTAAATTTTTCTCGGCTCTTGAATTGGAAAAGTGGTGCGATTTTTCGATAGAAACGCTTCAAACGATGCGGAGTATGTTCCGGCTCACGCTATCCGCTGATTTGCCACTTGTCCGGCTCTTGACCGTGTTTTCATGCTTTTCGGTTTGTGCGGCTTTTCAACCATTCCACAAGCTCATTTTTCATCACCAATTTGCGCCCGCCAATCCGCAAAGTCGGAAAATCCGGGTCATTCAAAAGATTGTATGCACCCGCCTTGGAAATCTGCAATGCTTTGGCAAGCTGCTTTGCGTCCATCACATCGGGCATGGTTTCAAACGGCTCTCTGCTCATAAAAAACTCCTTTCCTGCATGAAAAAGCAGCAGTCACCATTTCGGTAACTGCTGCCGCTTCTGCGTCTGTTTACTTGTCCAAATAGTTCTGATATTCCGCTGTCACAAAATCCTCATAAGCGTCTGCGATCTTGGCGATCCGCTTATGGACTGCGCTGGCAGTCTTGTAGCCAACCTTGTCTGCGATCTCCTGTTCGGTGTAGCCCTCCATGCGCAGTTTCAATATCTCCCGGTCTTTCTCTGTGATGGTGCTTTCTGCAAAGGAAGCAATCTGCATTTCGGAAATGACTGAGTTCTCAAAATCGCTACGGGGATCTGCCACATCAAAAATGTCCCCGTCCTCGCTCTCCATCATTTCATCCAGAGAGATCGGCTTGCCGGAACGGTTATGATGCCACTTCCGCATGAAATCAGTCTTAACGGTGCTGCTTGTGGTTTCGTAGTCCTCTACGGTGCGATTTTCCCAGATAGCGTCAATCACGGGCTGCCATTCCTGTTCCGCAACTACCATGTCGGTGACATTGCCGATCAGATTGCTAAATTGCTGATAGGTCAGCCACGGTACTTCCATACCCTGCGGGATGTTATAAAGGTTTTGGAAGCCAAGCCCGTTCTGCTCAAACTTCATTCGGATGTAGGGGATAATACTGTACGACAAACGCCATAAAGGGAAATATCCTGCGTACTGCGTCCAGTTGCCGGGGGTGTCACGATAATTGCCCTTGCGGTCTTTCACTTGGAAAAACTGCCATGCGCTCCATGCGTAGCAGTCCCACACAAGTAGCTTGAACATATCGTCACATACGATGTTGTCATACTTGTCCGTCCGTAGTACCTCATAGGGACAGCGGGGCAGATCATAGGCGGGTTTCCACTTTTCCGCAAGCTCTCTCGGCAAACTGTAAAACAGGGTCAGCCATGATTTGTCGCTATCCTGCGGTATTTCGATGATCTCACCGGGCAGCACCACAATGAAACCTTTCGGGCTTTTCCGCTTTTCCATAAGCGTCACCTCCAATCGTTTTGAAATAGCCCTCTACTATATATGGCATGAGAAAGGCTGAATTGTTCCAATGTTTCCAAATTTTTTTGAGATTTTTTGAAAAAATCTCAGACTGGAAAGGATAGGAATGATATGAGTTAATTATACACGAAAAATATGAATAAATCTATTGCTTCTACACATGGGCAAAAAAATAACGGGTACTCGGCTTTCACCGAATACCCGTTATCTCGTTTACCAACCCCGTCTGACAGATGCCATAATCGTAATTTCTGGAATTACTTTCTTATGAGCACCCGACCGATGCCGCGGGGCTCTTTTTTGCGTTTATCCTCTCACCTCGACCGCGCGGACCACGCCGTCACTCACATAGAGATCCATCGTGCCGCCGTAGGCGAGCGCCGCCTCAAGGTCCTCGAACCAGTAGTTGCCGTCACGGTTGCGGCAGATCACATCGGAGGGGATCGTGTAGGTCTTGCCGCCGTAGTTGACCGCCGTGGTGCCGACCCACGCCGCAGAGGACACATTGCCGAGCTTATCGAGCGTGATGAGTGAGCGCAGCCGCTCTCCGTCATCGGAGATCTTCACGCCGACATAGTCGCCGATACGCACGCTGTAGCCGCAGTCTTTCTTCGTCGGCACATTGTCGCCAAAGTCGATCTCAACGACCTGCACGGTGTAGCTGCCAAAAATATCGCTCCGCTCGTCTTCAAGCACATTTGTCACGCGGCCGTACTTTTCGCCCGTCGCGCTCGAGAGCACGATCAGATCGACCTCGCCCGCGGCATTCGTGCGCGCGTAAGAGATGCGGTTCGAGGAGACGATCGTCTCGCCCAGCTCGCTCAAATCGATATACACGCCGTCATCGTAGACGATCACGCCCACAGCAAGGCTGCGGCTGCCGAGCTTGCGCTCGCGCACATTCAGCTCGCCGCTCACGCCGCCGGTCTTGGCGTAGAGATTGACCTTTCCGTTCGTGGAGGAGGAAATGCTCACGAGCCTGCCCTCAAGCGTCTCCTGCTCGTTCGTTGCCTGCAGCTCCACCGTCGTTCCGCCGACGAGCATCAGGATCTTGCCGCCCGAGACGATGCCGAGCGCGTTGCCGCGCGCCGCGTTGTCGTTCGACACCGCGCCGGCGACCGAGCCGTCCGCGGTGAGCAGGAGCGTCATCATCTTCCCCGGCTTGAAGGCCGACAGGCTCTGCTGCGCCGTGGGCAGCACATTGAGCGTCGTCCCGCCAAGCACCTTGATGCTCACCGGCTCCGTGGGCGAAGGCTCGCAGCTCTCGTAGTAGACCGTCACGCGCGTATCGCAGGCGTAGAGCGTATTGCTCTCCGCGTCGTAGGTCAGCACATCGTTCTTGCGCAGGGAGGACACGCTCGCGCTCACGCCGTTGCGATAGAGCGTATAGTCCGTCCGCCCGCCCGTGAGCGCGCTCACGCCGCTCGTCGAGCCGTTCGCGGTGACGATGACCGCCGCGTCGCTCACGATCGCGCCGGTGCTGCCGATCCGCTTCGGCAGGAAGGTCACGACCCTGCCGCTGCTGTCAAAGAGCAGCCAGCCCTTGCAGCCGTTGAGCGCCGCCGAGCTGCTCGCGCGCGCCAGATCGTACTTTTTTGTGCCGCCGTCCTCGCTCACGCGCAGCGTGCTGCCGTTCATGGAAAGGAGCGTCACCTCCTTGCCCTTCGTGCAGCCGGCGGGCAGATATTCCTTGCCGTCCTTATCCGCGCCGAGGAGATTGACGAAAAGCTGCGCCGCCTGTGCGCGCGTGATCGTCGCGCTGCCCGCGAGCGACACGCCCGCGCTCACGCCGCTCGCTCTGGCGAGGTTGATGTAGCCGTCCGGCCAGACGCCACCGCTTTCCGCGTCGGTGTAGCCGAGCAGACGCATCAGGATCGTCACTGCCTCGCCGTAGCTGATGGCACGGTCGGGCGCGAAGGTGCCGTCCGGCTGACCCGCGAGCAGCTTCGGCTCGCTCTGACGCACGGCGAGGTTGATGTAGCCCGCCGCCCAGTGGCTCGCGCGCACATCGGGGAAGATCGTCACGGTCTGATAGCGCACGGCGTCTCCGCCCTTGCCCATCAGCACCACGACCATCTTGCAGAACTGCGCGCGGGTGAGCGCGCTGTTCGGGTTGAAATGACCCGCGCCGTCGCCCTCCATCACGCCGAGCAGACGCAGCACCTCGGCATTCTGCACGGTCGCCTTGTCGCTCACATCGGAAAAGCTCTCCGCAGCGGACGCGGGAAGCACCGCCGCCGAAAGCGCGAGCACGAGCGCGAGCAGCGCCGAGCACACTCTTTTTCTCATCTTCATATCGTCTCTCCTCTCACTTAATCCGCCCGCAGCGCTTCGACCGGCTGGAGCTTCGACGCCTTCATAGCGGGATAGCTGCCGAACACCACGCCGAGCGCCACGCTCAGCGCGAAGGCCGCGACCGTCACCCACACAGGCGGATAAATGGTCATCTGATACATCAATCGGCTCACAACGACGCTGCCCACCGTGCCAACTGCGATGCCCACGATGCCGCCCATGCCGCACAGCATTCCCGCTTCGATGAGGAACTGCGTCACGATGCTCGCCCTCTGCGCGCCGATGGCGCGGCGAATGCCGATCTCCCTCGTGCGCTCGGTCACGGTCACGAGCATGATGTTCATGATGCCGATGCCGCCGACGAGCAGCGAGATCGCCGCGATGCCGCCGAGCACCATCGAGATCATGTTCATCGACTCATTCTGGTATTCCTGATACTGCCCCTCGTTGAAGACATTGTAGTAGCCGTTGTTCTCGGGGATCACGCCCTTGAGAAAACCGCCGAGCCGCGATGTCACCTCGGTCATCGACTCGCTGTCGCGCACCTTGACGATGTACTGGCTGATGGTGTCGCCGAAGAGCCGCTTGACCGTGTAGGGCAGAATGATGATATTGTCCATCTGGTTGATGCTGCTCTCCCCTTCTCCGCCGCGCGGAGCGTACACGCCGACAACGGTAAAGAAGTTGCCGTTGAGCTGTACGGTCTTGCCGACGGGGTCGACCGTGCCGAAAAAGCTCTTTGCCATCTGCGCGCCGATGACGCAGACCTGATTGTAGTTCTCCATATCAAGATAGGCGAGGTCGCGTCCCTTGGCGATGGTCAGGTTATTGCATACGCTGTACTGGTCGCTGCCGTAATAGACGGTCGGCGGGCCGCTGATGAGATTCCAGTTGTCGTCGTACTCCCACTCCATGCCCGCGCTGGTCTTGGTGCCGTAGGTCACGGTCACACTCCAGGTCTGCGCGTTCGGCGTCACGCCGACGACATCTTCCTTTAAGCTCTGGCAGTAGCTGTAGAGGTCTGGGAAATAGTCGGGGCTGATGTTGTTGCCGTCCGCGTCATACAGCCACGACTCCATATAGACCGTCAGGCGGTTGGAGCCCATGGCGTTGAACTGCTTCATCATCTCCACCTTCATGCCCTCCATGACCGAAACGATGGTCATGACCGCGGCAATGCCGATGAAGATGGAGAGGATCGTCAGCGCGCTGCGGCCCTTCTTGCCCACGATGGAGCGCCACGCCATCTTGAAGGCCTGCAAAATATTCACAGCCAGTCCACCTCCTGCTCACGGTCCTCGATGATCTTGCCGTCGGCGAGGCGGACGCAGCGCCGCGCGGTGGCGGCGATGCCGTTGTCGTGCGTGATGAGAATGACGGTGCTGCCCTCGCGGTTGAGCTGCTGGAGGAATTGCAGCACCTCCTGACCCGTGCGGGAGTCCAGCGCGCCGGTCGGCTCGTCTGCCATGATGATCGGTGGGTGCGTGGAGATCGCGCGCGCGATTGCCACGCGCTGCTGCTGACCGCCCGACATCTGCGTAGGGCGGTTTTTGCGCCGGTCGGCAAGCCCCACGCGCTCGAGCGCTTCGATGGCAAGGTCGTGCCGATCGTCGATGCCGTAGCCCTGATAGACCAGTGGCAGCTCCACATTCTCCTGCACGCTCAGGCTCTGAATGAGGTTATACTGCTGGAAGATGAAGCCGATCTCGCGGTTTCGAATGCGCGAGAGCTCGCGGTCGCTCAGCTCGCGCACATCGGTCCCGTCGAGGAAGTAGTCTCCGTAGGTCGGGATATCAAGGCAGCCGAGGACATTCATCATCGTCGATTTGCCCGAGCCCGACTGACCCACGATGGCGACGAACTCGCCCTTATCAATGCTGAGCGAAACGCCGTCGAGCGCGCGCACTTCACTTTCAAGTCCTTCGGAGTAGATCTTATAGACATTTCGCAGTTCGATCAATCTGCCCATACGCCTCAGCCCCACACTTCGCTCGACATGATCTGCGTGAAGACCTCGATGCCCTCCTCCACGCCGGACTTGATCTCAACATTGTAGGTATCCTGAATGCCGATCTCCACCGGCACGGGGTAGTAGCCCTCGGGGATCTCCTCTTCGACGAAGGGGAGCTCGACGGCGTTCTCCGGCATACTGTCCGCCTTGATGTAGACGACCGTCGCGCTCGAGCCGTCCTCAAGTCCCACCGTGCGCACCGCCTGGATCGGGAGAACAAGGCAGTTCTCGCTCTGGCTGGCGGCAAGGCTGTAGTCAACATAGCTGTTGACCTGAAGGGTGCCCGCGGTGTTGTCCGCCTCGATGGTAAACGGATAGGTCGCCACGCCGTTATTGACGCTGCTCGAGAGGCTCACGGAGGTGATCGTGCCGAAGGCGGAGCCGTTCCACTGCGTGAGATCGACCATCATGCCGACCTTCAGATAGCTCACATTGCGCTCGTCCACCGTCGCGCTGACCGTGACCGTGGAGGTATCGGAGATCGTGAGCGCCGTGGTGGAGGAGGCCACCTCCTGCCCCGGCGTCAGGCTCAGACCGATGATCGTGCCGCTGATGGGCGCGACGGCGTTGCACCAGGCGTAGTTCTTCTGCGCCTCCTCCAGCTCCTTCTGCGCCTTCTCCAGACTCTGCTCCAGATCGAAGATGGTGTTTTCCGTGTTCTCGCCGTTGACCTGCACCAGCAGCTCGCCCGCGGAGACGGCAAGGTAGTCGATGAGCTTCGTGGAGGCCACGGTCCCCACCGGCACGGTCAGGTCGCTCGTGCGGTAGTAGTCCAGCTTGCCCGCCTCGTAGGGATAGACCGTCTCGCCGTTCACCGACGCGGTGGCGGTCGCCGTCATATCCTTGGCGAGCACGCCCGCGTTATCCACCACGATCTCCGCGCAGAACAGCTCCGAGCCCTCGCTCGTCACGCGGCGAACCATGTGTACCTTCTCGACCGTGCCCTCGACCGTCGCCATCAGCGCGGGAATCGAGACCTGCACCTTCTGTCCCGCGTACAGCTCGCCCTCATAGGCATAGCTGAAATACTGCGTCAGGCGCATACGGGTATCGTCCACAAGCGTCGCGACCTTGCCGCCGGTATGGGTCTCCTCGCCCACCGTCAGCTTCACGGTGTCGAGGAGCTTGCCCGCGTAGGGCGCGGTGAGCGTCAGCGCGGCGATGTCCTTATACGCGGCGTTGAGCTTTTTCTGATAGCCCTCGATCTGGCTCTCGGCATCGCGCACGCGCTTTTCCGCGTCGGGCGAATCGTAAGTAAAGAGCGGATCGCCCTCTGTGACCTGCTGACCCTCGGTGACAAAGACCTCGCCCACCGTACCGGCGGTCGCGAGCGTGATGCTCTCGCTCTTTTTCGCCTTGACCATGCCGCTGCCCGACACCATCGAGGTGATCGAGCCGATGCTCACGATGTCGGTCACGACCTGCGTTTCGCCGCCGTCACTGTCCTTTCCGAAATAGCGGTAAAGCCCGATCAGCAGCGCGGCGACCAGCACGAGCGCGATGATCCGTCTGGTCCTTCTGCGCCGTTTCTTCGGCTTCGCCGGCATCGGCGCCTGCGGCGCGGGAGTCGCCTCCGGCGCGCTCTGTGCGATGGGTTCCATTGTCTGTTCCATTTTGCAGTTCGTCCTTTCACGGATTTTGCTCTTCGTGCCGCCGGACCGGCGTTTCTCGCCGGCGGGCAGTACACTTCATACAGTGTAGCACAGCTTTCTTAAAAAGTCTTTACGATTCGGTTACAGTTTGGTATCAATTTGTAACCTTCCCCGTTCGTCCTTTTAGACGAAGCGGAGGCTGTTTTTGTTCCCGTTTTTTCCGTTTTTTTCCACAGCCGCATTGGACCTCTCAAACAAGCCGCGGCGATCCGCCGCTGTAATTTCCGTACAATTTGTTAACTTGCTTTTTTTGTGACCTTTGCTATAATAAATTTGGTATTATTGATAAATATGACCAATTTTCAAAGGAGTGAACCGGCAATGAGCAAGACCTATATCCCCGCAGGCTATCGTACCCCGCTGAATGTCTACGAAATGCAGCGCGCCATCGAATTCATCAAGAGTAACTTTCAGGTCAATTTGAGCAACGCGCTCAATCTGCGCCGCGTTTCCGCTCCTCTTTTCGTTGAGGAAAACTCCGGTCTGAACGACAACCTCAGCGGCGTGGAGCGCCCCGTCAGCTTCGATATCCCCGATGTCGGCCACAACGCGCAGGTGGTGCAGAGCCTTGCCAAGTGGAAGCGTCTCGCCCTCAAGCGCTATGAGTTCAATGTCGGCAAGGGGCTCTTTACCGATATGGACGCGATCCGCCGCGATGAAGAGGTCGACAATATCCACTCCATCTATGTCGATCAGTGGGACTGGGAGAAGGTCATCGACGCCGAGGACCGCAATGTCTCCTATCTCAAGCGCACCGTGCGCGACATCGTCGGCGCCATCGTCGAAACGAGCGACGCGCTGGGCATCGCCTTCCCGAGCCTGCGCACCAAGCTCGTGCGCGATGTGTATTTCATCACCACGCAGGAGCTTGAGGACCGCTATCCCGACCTGACGCCCAAGCAGCGCGAGGACGCTGTCTGCCGCGAGTACGGCACGGTGTTCCTCATGCAGATCGGCGGCGTGCTGCATTCCGGCACCAAGCACGACGGCCGCGCGCCCGACTACGATGACTGGACGCTCAACGGTGACCTCCTTTTCTGGAACAGTGTGCTCGAGCGCTCGTTCGAGATCTCCTCGATGGGCATTCGCGTCGATCCCGAGGCGCTGGATCATCAGCTCACCCTCTCCGGCTGCAACGACCGCCGCGCTCTCCCCTTCCACAAGATGCTCCTTGCGGGCGAGCTGCCTTTGACGATGGGCGGCGGCATCGGACAGAGCCGCCTTTGTATGCTCCTCATCGGCACCGCGCACATCGGTGAGGTGCAGGTGAGCCTGTGGGACGAGAGCACGACCCGCATCTGCGAGGAAGCCGGCGTCCTGCTGCTGTGATCGGCAAGTCCCGACACCCCTTATAAAAAGAAAAAAGAGAGACCGCGGCTGCGCCGCGGTCTCTCTTTTCATTTCTTACTCCTGCTCACGAAAGGCGCAGACATAGCGGTACAGCGTCTCCGCCGTGCCCTCAAGACCGAGTACATTGCTCTTGACCGTCAGGTCATAGCCGCGCGCGTCGCCCCATTTCATGCTGCAATAGTAGTTGTGATACGATTTGCGCGAATGGTCCACCGTGCGGATCTCCTCGATCGCCTTGTCCGCGCTCAACCCCTGCCGCTCCATCACGCGGGCGAGCTTCGCGTCCTGATCGGCGCCGATGAAAAGGCTGACGCAGTTCGGATTGTCGTGCAGGATCTGATTCCCGCAGCGGCCGATGATCAGGAAGCTCTCCCCGCTCGCCGCCTTGGAGCGGAGCATATCGAAGGTCTTTTCCGCAACATTGACCTCCAGCGAATTGGAATACTTTCCGACGCGGCGGGAGAAGAAAAAGTTCACCGGCTTCTCGTCCATACGGCGCACCAGCTCCTCACTGTAGCCGTCGGAAATGATCTCGTTCTCCACGCTCTTTTGATCGTAGAGCTTGATGCCGAGGCGCTCGGCCAGCATGGAGGCGATATAGTAGCCGCCGCTGCCGTGCTCACGGCCCACCGTGATGATGATTTGATCCTTCATGGCAATTACACTCCTTTTTTAGAGATAGCGCAGGAAGAGGCAGGCTGTAGACACCACCATCACCAGCACCGTCGCGGGAACGCAGTACTTGCAATACCGACCCCAGTTGATAGGATAGCCTCCCTTGGCGGAAACAGAGGTGCCGACCACATTGGCGGAAGCGCCGATGGGCGTCGCGTTGCCGCCGAGGTCCGTGCCGAGGGAGAGCGACCACGCCAGCACATCAAGATCCATGCCCTCGACCGCGGCGATGGTGCGGATCACGGGAACCATCGTTGCGGCAAAGGGAATGTTGTCCACGAACGCGCTGGTGACTGCGGAGAGCCAGAGAATGATGACCACGATCGCCGAGATATTGCCGCCGCTGACCTCCGTGATGAAGCGCGCGATGATCTCCAGAACGCCGGTCATCTCCAGTCCGCAGACGGAAAGGAAGAGTCCGATAAAGAACAGCAGCGTCTTATAGTCCACGCCCTTGATTACATCTATAACAGATTTTTTCCCGCTCGTCAAGCGCAGAACGAGCAGCGTCAGGAGCGCGGAGATCACACCGATGCTCGCGACCGTCAATCCGGTCTGCGCGTGGGTGACGAGCAGAGCGACCGTCAGCAGGAATACGCTCGCGCCGGCATAGAAGGCCGCGCGGTTCTCGATCGCGGTCGAGGGATCGGGGCAGACGATCGCGCCGCCGTTTGCCTTTTCCTCGCGCGCGAGCTCCTTGCGGAAGCAGAGCCAGAAAAAGGTCGCCGTGAACACAAAGCAGACCAGCACGATCACGCCCGTATTCCGGATAAAATCGAAGAAGGTGTAGCCCAGCGCCGTGCCGATGATGATGTTCGGCGGATCGCCGCACATCGTCGCGGCTCCGCCGAGGTTCGCGCAGAAGATCTGCGCGAGGATCATCGGCACCGGATCGAATTTCATGATGTGCGCCAGCTCGAGCGTCACGGTCGCGAGGAAGAGAATGACCGTGATCGAGTCGATAAACATCGACAGCACTGCCGAAAGGCACATAAAGCACACGAGCAGCGGCACCACACGATAGTGAACCAGCCGCGCGAGCGTGAGGCATATCCAGCGGAAAAAGCCCGCCTTGCCAAGCCCCTCGACCATGACCATCATGCCCGCGATGAACAGGATCGTCGACCAGTTGATGCCCGCCGTGCTCTCCTCCGACGCGCCGTACCAGAAGCCGAGATCGCCGAACGAGTGCAGATTGAGCGCCTCACCGATCGCCTGCGGCGAATGCATACACACGCCGAGCACCAGCACCAATACCAGCGTGCCGCTGACCATCGTGATGATGTGCCGCTCGAACTTATCCAGAATGATCAGCGTGAACATTCCGAGGAAAATAGCGATCGCGATAAGCTGTGCAAACATAAAAAAGCCCCCCTGTTGCGTTTGCGAATGATGGTATTATATTCTCGCCGGCTTCGCCCTGCAATCTCAAAAGCGCAAGATTTTTTGCCGAAAAGTTAAGAAACCCATCTCGCCTGTTAGGTTGTTGTTAAGACACGGTCTTTTACCCGAACGCGCCGCGCATTGCGGCTCCGTTCCGCTGTGAACCGCCGCGCAGCAACTGCGCGGCGGTTCTGCAATAGGAGAAGGAGAGCCGAATGACCCTCCTATTACAATAGTTTTTGGTTGGAAGCCCAGCATCCGGCTGGGCTTCTTTCCAT
>CAYWAS010000042.1:0-17976 GCA_964455915.1 uncultured Oscillibacter sp.
AGCCGCAGATGAAGCCGATCATCACGCCGCAGAGGACGGACTGCACGGCGCGCTTTTTCGCGCTTACGCCTGCCATGGCTTCGCGCGTGGTCATGACGGGGCGGACGATGAATTTGACACCGAGGAGGAAGGTCATGAAGACGGAGAAGCTGCCCATGGTCTGCGAGGGGACAAGGCTTGCGATGTAGCTGCCGACGACGGTGAAGGTGAGGACGCTCGCCATCATGATGAGACCGTTGCGAATGTCGAGATTGCCGTTTTTATGGTAGGTGTAGGCGGAGACGGCGCTCGCGAGGACATCGGACGCGAGGGCGATGCCGACTGCCATGTAGGGGTCCATACCGAGGAAGGTGATGAGCATGGGGCTGATGACCGCGGCGGCGCTCATGCCGGCGAAGCCGGTGCCGAGTCCGGCGCCGAGGCCGGCGAAAAAGGTGACGGCGAGGGTGATGAAAAATTGCATGGGGTCAGTGCTCCTCCTTTATGATCGCGTCGAGGTCGGCGCGCATGATCTCGATGGTTTGGAAAAAGGCGGCGCGCATGGTTTCGTCCGTGTGGGCGAAGAGGCGCGCGAAGAATTCCTGCTGAAGCGCGCGGCCGCGCGTGATGACCTCCTGCGCGCGGGGGGTGCAGACAAGGCGCGTTTTGCGCCGGTCGCGCGCGACGGACTCGCGCACGAGGTAGCCGTCGCGCACGAGCCTGTCGACATTCACGGAGACGAGGCTCGGCTTGATCCGCCGCACCTCAACAATGTCGCCCGCGGTCTGGTAGGCGGGATTATTGCCGAGGAACATGAGAATGTCGAAGGCGGTCTGCGGCAGTCCCAGCTCGCGGCACAGCGGCTTGCAGGCGGCAGCGTAGGCGAGGGAGAACTTGTGGGCGAATTCCATGCTCGGGTCCATGGGACACCTCCGTTTGAATGGTTCAAAATGAAATAGTTCAAATTTGAAATAAATGATAGCACGACGCGGGGAGGCTGTCAAGGGAAAATTTGCGCGGGACGGGCTTTGCGGTTGTCGAACGGGGCGGACTATGATAGAATAGGAAAGATAAAAAAACAGAGAACGGAAAGGGGGCGGCAGAATGCTGCGTATATGGACAGGGCGCGCGCGCACGGGCAAATCCGCGCGGGTGCTGGAGGAGATCCGCGCGCAGGGCGGGAGCGGACGGCAGATATTGCTCGTGCCGGAGCACGCCTCTCACGCGGCGGAGGTCGATGTGTGCCGCGCGTGCGGGCCGACGGCGAGCCGCCATGCGGAGGTGCTGACCTTCAAGCTGCTCTCCACGCGCGTGCTGACGCTCACGGGCGGCGCGGCGGAGGTGACGCTGGATAACGGCGGAAAGCTGCTGGTGCTCCAGCGCGTGCTGCTCGCGCTCGCACCGAGTCTGCGGGTGTATCGCAGACCGTCGCAGCGCTCGGCATTTTTGGAGAGTTTGCTCGCGCTCATCGAGGAGCTGCAGGCCTACGCCGTCGCGCCGGAGGTGCTCGCGGAGAAGGCGGAGCAGATCGCGGGCGAGAGCGGCGAGCGGTTGCGCGACATCGCGCTCCTCTACGGTGCGTATCTTGCCAAGCTCCACGAGGGCGGGCGCGACGCGCGCGACCGGCTGGAGAAGTTAGAGGAGCATTTAGCGGAGAGCGGCTACGCGGACGGGAAGGATATTTATATCGACGGCTTTTCCTATTTTACGGGGCGGGAGCTGAACATTCTGCGCATTTTGCTGCGCCGCGCGAAGCGCGTCACGGTGACGCTGCTCGGCGACGGCAGCGGAAGCGAACTATTTGCCGAGAGCCTGCGAGTGCGCGAGCGGCTTTGCGCGCTCGCGCGCGATGTAGGCGTTCCCTGCGTGGAGGAGACGATGCGCGCCGCGCCGCCGACGGACGCGCTGGGGCATATCGAACGGTACTTCTTCGGAGAGAACGCCGCATGGAGCGAGCCGACCGATGAGGTGCGGCTTTATGAGGCCTCGACCGCCGGAGACGAGGCGGATTGGGTCGCCGCAGAGATTTTGCGTCTGGTGCGCGAGGAGGGGTATCGCTATCGCGAGATCACCGTCACGGCGCGCGACCTCGGTGCGGCGGAGCCGGTCGTGCGCGCTGCCTTCGCGCGCTGCGGCATTCCGCTCTACTGCGCGCGGCGGAGCGATATCCTGCGCCGGAGCGTGCCGGCGCTGCTGCTCGGCGCGCTGGACGCGGTGAGCGGGGGCTTTGAGTATGAAGATGTGTTCCGCTGCCTGAAAACAGGTCTTGCGGGCGTGAGCGCCGAGGAGTGCGACCTGCTGGAAAACTATGTGATCAAGTGGGACATTCGCGGGGCGATGTGGACGCGCGAGACGCCGTGGACGGCACACCCCGAGGGCTACGGCGTGCCGTGGCGCGAGGAGCATGAGGCGCTGCTCGCGCGGGTGAACAGCGCGCGGGAGAAGCTGCGCGGGCCGTTCGCGCGCTTGCAGGAGGGGATCCGCGGCACGGGCGATGTGAAGAGCAAAGTGACGGCACTTTATAGCTATTTGGAGGAGATCGGCCTTGCGTCCGAGTTGGAGCGGCAGACCGAGGCGCTCTGGCAGCGCGGCGAGACGCAGCGCGCGGAGGAGCTGGCGCAGCTTTGGAATCTTTTGTGCGCGGTGCTCGACCAGTTCGTGGAGATCCTCGGCGAGACGAGGCTGGACGCGGAGGAGCTGACGCGGCTGATGCGGCTGGTGCTCACGCAGTATTCGGTCGGCACGATCCCGGTGTCGCTCGATCGGGTGAGCCTTGCCGAGCTGACGCACAACGACCGCCACGCGGTGCGCGCACTGTTCCTCATCGGGGCGAACGACCATGTGCTGCCCGCGGTGGGCGGCGGAGGGGGCATTCTCAAGGACGAGGACCGCGCGGCGCTGGAGGCGCTGGATATCCGCCTTGCGCCCTACGGCATGGCGCAGCTCCGACTGGAATTGCAGAATATCTACGCCTCGCTCGCGCAGCCGACCGGACGGCTGTATCTCTCCTACCCGCGCTTTGACGGCGCGGGCGCGGAGCTGCGGCCGAGCTTTGTGGTCGGGCGGGTGCAGACGCTCTGCCCCGCGGTGCGGCTCGAGACGGAGAGCGCGGCGAAGGAATACCGTCTGCGCTCGGCGGCGGGCGCGCTGGACTATGCGGGCGAGCACATCGACGGGGAGGCGTGGCGGTATTTCGAGCGGCGCGGCGGGTACGACGCGGCGCTGCGCGCCATGCGGGACGCGGCACGCTATACGCGCGGGAAGCTCTCGCGCGAGGCGGTCCACGCGCTCTACGGGCGCAGCATCACGCTCAGCGCTTCGCGCATGGACAAGGCGCGCGCCTGCCATTTCGCGTATTTCATGCAGTACGGGCTGCGCGCGAAGGAACGCACGGCAGCGGGCTTCGACGCGCCGCAGGTGGGCACCTTTGTCCACGATGTGATGGAGCAGACGCTGCGCGAGGCATCGAGGCGCGGCGGGCTCAAGGCGATCGAGCGCGCGGAGCTGCACGCGATCGTGCGGCGCGCCATCGAGGACTACATCGCGCGCGAGCTGCCGGACCTTGACGAGAAGAACGCGCGCTTTCGCTATCTCTTCCGGCGGCTGTGCGAGTCGATCTACCGCATCATGGACTCGACGGCGGAGGAGCTTTCGGTGTCGGACTTCGAGCCGCTGGCGTTCGAGCTGGGCTTCGGCGCGGACGGGCAGCTTCCCGCTGTGACGATCCGCGAGGCGGGCGAGGAGCTGCGCGTGGTCGGAAAGGTGGACCGCGTGGACGGCTGGCTCAAGGACGGGAAGCTGTATCTGCGCGTGGTGGACTATAAAACGGGCGCGAAGCGTTTCGACCTTGCGGAGCTGCGCTACGGGCTGGGCATTCAGATGCTGCTGTACCTCTTCGCCATCAAGGAGGAGGGGGAGGCGCTCTTCGGCGGGTACCCGATCGAGCCGGCGGGCGTACTGTATCTTCCGGCGCGGGAGAAGCTCTTAAAGATGCCGCGCGGGGCGACGGAGGAGGAGATCGAGCGCGCGATGCACAAGGAATTGCAGCGCAGCGGCATGGTGCTCGCCGAGCCCGAGGTGCTGCGCGCGATGGAGCACAGCGCGCTGGAGTCGCCGTGCTATCTTCCCGTGCGCGTGAAGCGTGGGAAGGACGGCGGGAGCGAGATCGCGGGCAGCATCGCCACGAGCGCGCAGCTCGGAAAGTTAGGGCTTTATGTGGACGAGCTGCTGCGGAAAATGGTGCGCGAGCTCTCCGCGGGCAACATTGACGCGGACCCCTGGGCGCGCAGCGAACAGGACAGTGCGTGTACCTACTGCGAGTTCGCGCCCGCCTGTCACTTCGAGGCGGGCTGCGGCGGCGACCGCATCGAGTATATCCGCGCGACGGCGGCGGAGGAATTCTGGCAGCACATCGATAAGACAATCGAAGGAAGGGGGAGCGACGATGGCGGACCGGCTGACTGAGGAACAGAGAGCGGCGGTGGAGGATCGCGGGCGGAGTTTGCTGGTGTCCGCGGCGGCGGGCAGCGGCAAGACGAAGGTGCTTGTCGAACGGCTCTTTTCCTATGTGGAGTCGGGCGAGGCAGAGCTGGACGACTTCCTCATCATCACCTATACCCGCGCCGCGGCGGCGGAGCTGCGCGGCAAGATCGCGGGCGTTCTGGCAGAGAAGCTGCGCGCCGATCCGGGCAACGCACGCTTGCAGCGGCAGATGCTGCGCGTCTACCGCGCGGACATCAAGACCGTGGACGCCTTCTGTACTTCGCTTCTGCGCGAGAACTGCCATCTGCTTGCGGAGGACGCGCGCGGCCACGCGCTGCGGCCGGACTTCCGCGTGCTGGACGAAAACGAGGCGCGGCTGCTGCGCGAGCGGGTGCTCGCGCGCGTGCTGGACGAATTTTACGAGACGATGCGCGAGGGGGACGGTGCGTCGCTCCTCGCCGAGACGCTCGGCGCGGGACGCGATGACCGCGCGCTCGGCGCGCTGGTGCTGGAGCTGCACGAAAAATTGCAGGCGCAGCCGTACATGGACCGATGGCTCGAGGAACAGAAGCGGCTGTGGGAGGCGCTGCCCGCGCGCGTGGAGGAGACGGAGTACGGCGCGCTGCTGCTCGCCGCTGTCCGGCGCAAGGCGCTCCACTGCGCGGCGCTGCTGCGCGACGCGGCAGAGGAGATGCAGGAGGATACGGTACTTTGGGAGAAGTACGCGCCGCTCTTTTCGGAGACGGCGGGGGACTTTGACCGCCTTGCCGATGCCGCGCAGGGAAGCTGGGACGGCGCGGCGGCGCGGCTCGTGGTGTTCCCGCGCCTGACGGCGGTGCGAAAATGCGAGGACATCGTGCGCAAGGAGCGCGCGCAGGCGATCTGGAACGACTGCAAAAAGACGGCGAAGGACATCGCGGAGCTGCTCGGCGTGACCTCGGAGGAGGCAATGGAGGACCTGCGCGCGATGGCGCCGGCGATGCTCGCGCTGCTGGAGCTGACGGGAAAGCTCGCGCGCGCCTATCGCGAGGAGAAGCGGCGGCGCAACGCCGCGGACTTCTCCGACCAGGAGCATGAGGCCATCGCGCTGCTGCTGCGTGAGGACGGGAGTCCGACGGAGCTTGCCGAAACGGTCGCGCAGCGCTACCGCGAGATCATGGTCGATGAATTTCAGGATACGAACGAGGTGCAGAACTGCATCTTTTCCGCGATCTCCCGCGGGGGAAAGAACCTGTTCACCGTGGGCGATGTGAAGCAGAGCATCTACCGCTTCCGGCTGGCGGACCCGGGCATTTTCCTCGCGCGCTACCGCAGCTATCCGCACGCCGCGGCAGCGGGAGAGGGCGAGAGCGCGAAGCTGCTGCTCAGCCGCAATTTCCGCTCGCGGCGGGAGGTGCTGGACGCGACGAACTTCGTCTTTCGCGGCGTGCTCTCACGCGAAATGGGCGAGCTGGACTACGGCGATGAGGAGGCGCTGCACCTCGGCGCGGGATTTGAGGAAAATCCCGACTGCTGCACTGAGTTCCATCTCATCGACCTGAGCGCGCGGGAGGAGTCGGAAGAAAAGCTGCGCGCGGCGCGCGCCGAGGCGGAATTCGCTGCGGAGTATATCAGGAACCTGATCGACAGCGGCTTTTGCGTGCGCGACGAAAAGACGAAGCTTCCGCGCAGCGTGCGGGAGGAGGACATCGTGATCCTCATGCGCTCGCCGCGGGCGAGGATCGCGGAGTTTCGCCGCGCGCTGGAATCGCGCGGGCTGCACTGCGCCGCCGAGAGCGGCGGGGGCTTTTACGAGACGGTGGAGATCTCGGTGCTCTTTTCGCTTTTGGAGGTGCTGGACAATCCGCATCAAGATGTGCCGCTCGTGTCGGTGCTGCGCTCGCCGCTCGTGGGCTTCACGCCCGACCGGTTGGCGGCGCTGCGGGCGAAGACGCCGCACGGCGACCTCTATGATGCGCTGTGCGAGGACGAGGGCGCGGAGGCGGAGGAATTTCTCGCTCTGCTGCGCGAACTGCGCGAAAGCGCGCTCACGCGCACGCTCTCGGAGCTTTTGGAGGAGGTCTATGCGCGCTGCCGCGTTTTCGCGGTCTTTGGCGCGATGCAGGGCGGCGCGGCGCGGCGGGAGAATCTGCGCGCGTTCTTCTCGCTCGCGGAATCCTTTGAGCGCAGCAGCGGCGGAGGGCTGTTTGCCTTCGTCAAGCATCTGCGCGAGCTGCTTGAGAGCGGCGAGCCGCCGGTGCCGCAGACCTCGCACGCCGCGCAGGGCGTGCGCATCATGAGTATCCACAAGTCGAAGGGACTGGAGTTTCCGGTGGTGATCTTGGCCGACCTTGCGCGGCAGTTCAGCCGCATGGACTTCCAGAGCTCGGTGCTCGTCCACCCGACCTACGGTTTAGGACCTGTGTGCGTGGACACGAAGCGGTCGATCAAGTATCCGACCGTGGCGCGCACCGCGCTCGAGCGGACGCTGCGGCGCGAGGCGAGGGCGGAGGAGCTGCGCGTGCTGTATGTCGCGATGACGCGCGCGCAGGAAAAGCTCGTGATGCTGTGTACGCGCGCGGGCGCGGCGGGGCATCTTGCGGAGCTTTGCGCGGTGACCTCGTATCCCGCGCGGCCGGAGACGGTGGAGGAGCAGAAGTGCATGGCGGACTGGATCCTGCTGGCGCTGCTGTGCCGCGCGGAGGCGGAGCCGCTGCGCGCGCTCGCCGGCGGAATAGCGCCGACCTGTCCGACGGACGCTTCGCCCTGGCGCGTGGAGATCCATGAGGCGCGCAGCGCGGCCGATGGTCTGCGCGACGGCGCGCAGAGCGCGCGGGAGAGTGTGCCGGAGCTGCCGCTCGACACGGCGGCGATAGAGTGGCGCTATCCTTACGAGGTGGAGACGAACATCGGCGCGAAGCTCACGGCGACGCAGCTCAAGGGGCGCGTGCTCGATGAGGAGATCGCGGAGAACGCGCCGCTGCCGCCGCGCCTGCGCAGTCTCGTGCGGCCGAAGTTTTTGACGGGGGAGCGATCGCTCACGAGCGCGGAGCGCGGTACGGCGATGCACGCGGCGCTGCAATATCTGGACTTTTCCACGGCGGCGGAGCCGGAGGCTGTGCGTGCGGCGGTGGAGGAGCTGGAGGAGCGCAGGCTCCTCACGCGCGAACAGGCGCAGGCGGTGGAGATCGATGCGCTCGTGCGGTTTTTGCAAAGTCCGCTGTGCGCGCGCATTCGCGGCGCGGAGCGGGTCGAGCGGGAGTATCGCTTCTCGCTTCTTGAGAAGGCAAAAACCTTCGTTCCCGCCGCTGCGGGCGAGGACGAGGTGCTGCTGCAGGGCGTGGTCGACTGCTTTTTTGAGGAGGACGGCGCGCTGGTCGTGGTGGACTTCAAGACCGACCGCGTGAGGCCGGAGACGGTCGCTGCGCGCGCGGAGGAGTATCGGCCGCAGCTTGAGGCGTATTCGCTCGCGCTTTCGCGGGTGATGGAACTGCCGGTGAAGGAAAAGCTGCTCTGCTTCCTGCACGCGGGCGAGACGGTCACATTAACATGAACGGAGGAGAACGAGATGCAGAAAATAAATGGCGGAGGGGACGGCATGAAGCTGGTCATCAGCCGCTTCGATGAGCTCACGGCGCGGGAGCTGTTTGCGATCTACAAGCTGCGCGTGGCGGTGTTCGTGGTGGAGCAGGAGTGCCCCTATCAGGAGGTGGACGACGCGGACAAGGTGTCGTACCATGTGTGGTTGGAGGACAAGGACGGCATCGCGGCGTACCTGCGCGTGATCCCCGCGGGGGTGAATTTCGACGATGTCTCCATCGGGCGCGTGATCGCCGTGCGTCGGCGCTGCGGTCTGGGGACGAGGATCGTCGAAGCGGGGCTGCGCGTCGCGCGGGAGGAGCTTGGGGCGAAGCGTGTCGTGCTCGAGGCGCAGACCTACGCCCGCGGGCTCTACGAAAAGCTCGGCTTCCGGCAGTGCGGTGAAGAATTTTTGGAGGACGGCATTCCGCACATTCCGATGTGTTGGGAGGAAAAGGGCGGAGAGTCGGCGGAAAATTGAAAAAAAGTCGGAGAAAACGCAAAATAGTGCTTGCAATTTCGGGGGGAATGTGATATTCTATCCGAGCTTGAAAAGGGCGGTCCTCTGCCGTGCGCGGGCAAATATGCCCCGATGCGCCGTGGAAAAGCGGTCATGAACGCCTATAAATAGGAGGAAAAATATCCATGGATCTCATCAAGGAACTTGAAAAGACTCAGCTCAAGGCTGAAAAGCCCGTTGCCAAGGTCGGCGACACCGTCCGCGTCCATGTCAAGATCAAGGAAGGCTCCCGCGAGCGTATCCAGGTCTTCGAGGGCATCGTGATCGCCAAGAAGCACGGCGGCATCGAGGAGACCATCACCGTCCGCCGCGTCGCCTACGGCGTCGGCGTGGAGAAGGTGTTCCCGCTGCACTCTCCCTCGATCGAGAAGATCGAGACGGTCCGCACCGGCTTTGTGCGCCGCGCGAAGCTGTACTATCTGCGCGACCGCGTTGGCAAGGCTGCCAAGGTCCGCGAGAAGCTGTAAGAAAAGCAGAAATAGAAACGACGCGCTCGGCGCGTCGTTTTTATTTTTACCGCGCGGGAGGAGAAAACCGCAGTTGTTTTTTCACCGCGCGCGTGGTATCATACAGGAGTGAAAATCCGCGGCGGAGCGCCGCGCGGCGTTTGGAGAAAGAATCATGAACGAATTTGAAAACGAGATGCTGCCTGTCGATCCCGACGAGGGCGAGGAGATCGTGGAGCGCGTTGCGGGACGGGAAACCTACGAATGGGTGAGATCGCTCGTGAGCGCGGTGCTGATCATCACACTGCTCTTCACCTTCGTGGTGCGGCTGATGGGCGTGTCGGGGCATTCGATGGTGCCGACTTTGCAGGACGGCGACCGGCTGATCGTGGTGCGGAGCTGGCTGTGCGGCGAATTTGAGTACGGCGACATCGTGATCGCCTACAAGGAGAGCTTCGACGAGGCACCGATCGTCAAGCGCGTGATCGCGACCGAGGGGCAGACAGTGGACATCGACTTTACGCTCGGGCGCGTCTTTGTGGACGGGGAGCTTTTGCAGGAGGACTATATCAACGACCTCACCTATCTGGACGAGGGGACGGAGTTCCCGCTGACGCTGGGCGAGGGCGAGCTCTTTCTGATGGGCGACAACCGCAACAAAAGCAGCGACAGCCGCGACAGCGCGCTCGGCGCTGTGGACGAGCGCATGATCATCGGCAAGGCGGTGCTGCTGGTATTTCCGGGAAAGGACAGCCTGACCGAAGAGCGCGATTTCGGGCGCATCGGCGGCCTTGCGCCGGAGTGAGGAGGAAGAGCGATGCAGTTGGAGAGTCTGAGCTGGTTCCCGGGACACATGACGAAGACGCGGCGCATGATCGCCGCCGAGATCGGCAGCATGGACGCGGTGTGCGAGATCATCGACGCGCGCATTCCGCGCGCGAGCCGCAATCCGGACATCGACGAGCTGACGGCGGGCAAGCCGCGCATCGTGGTGCTCAACCGCGTCGATCAGGCAGACGCCGCCGCGACGAAGCGCTGGGCGGCGTGGTTCCGCGCGCAGGGCTGCGCGGTGCTGGAGGTCGATGCGAAAAGCGGGGCGGGCGTGAAGCAGTTCGCGCCCGCAGTGCGCGCGCTGCTTGCGGACAAGCTGCGCGCTTATGAGGAAAAGGGACAGACGGGGCGCGTGCTGCGCGTGATGGTGCTGGGGATCCCGAATGTGGGCAAATCGACCTTCATCAACAAGGTCTCGGGGCGGAGGACCGCCAAGGCGGAGGACCGTCCCGGCGTGACGCGCGGCAAGCAGTGGGTGCCGGTGGACAAGACGCTGGAGCTGCTGGATACGCCCGGTATCCTCTGGCCGAAGTTTGAAGACCCGAGCGTCGGAATGCGTCTGGGCTTCACGGGTGCGATCCGCGACGATGTGATGGATATGGAGGAGCTGGCCGCGCGGCTGATGGCGTATCTCGGCGCGCACTATCCCGAGGCGCTGCGCGAGCGCTATAAGATCGCGGTCGAGCCCGACGAGCAGGGCTGGGAGCTGCTGGAAAAGGCGGGGCGCAAGCGTGGGTTCCTGATCTCCGGCGGAGAGGTGGACACCGAGCGCATGGCGCGCATTCTGCTCGACGAGTACCGCGGCGGAAAGCTCGGACGCTTTACGCTGGAGCTGCCGGAGGAGACGGAATGACGAAGGAAGAGAAGACTGCGCCGGACTATCGCGCGGAGGCGGAAGCGCGCGCGGCGGGCTATGCGCAGATCTGCGGCGTGGACGAGGCGGGCGCGGGCCCGCTGATGGGTCCGGTGTACGCCGCGGCGGTGATCTTGCCCGAGGGCTGCGTGATCGAGGGACTCAACGATTCGAAGAAGCTGAGCGGGAAAAAGCGCGAGGCGCTTTTCGATGAGGTTTGCGAAAAGGCGGTCGCGTGGGCGGTCGCGTCGGTGGACGCGCGGGAGATCGACGAGATCGACATTTTGAACGCGCGCATGAAGGCGATGCAGCTCGCGATCGACGCGCTGAGCGTGCGCGCGGACTTTGCGCTCATCGACGGCAACCGCGACCACGGGACGCGGTGCGCGGTCACGACGCCGCATTGCACGATCATCGGCGGGGACGGGGTGAGCATGAGCATCGCGGCGGCGTCGATCCTGGCGAAGGTCAGTCGGGACCGCTTCGTGACGGAGGTGCTCGATCGGGAGTACCCGCAGTATCGGTTCGCGAAGCACAAGGGCTACGGGACGAAGCTCCATTACGCGATGCTGGACGAGTACGGGCCGTGTCCCTGCCACCGCAGGAGCTTCCTGAAAAAGTGGGAGGCGGGGCGGAAATGAGCACGACCAAGACGCTCGGCGACCGCGGCGAGCGGCTCGCGGCGGAGTATCTGCGCGAGCGGGGCTATGCGATCCTCGCCTCGCAGTTTCGCTGCCGCTTCGGGGAGATCGACATTATCGCGAAGAAGGACGGCGTGCTGTGCTTTGTGGAGGTCAAGCTGAGAAGCGACCTGCGCTTCGGTCTGCCGCGGGATTTTGTGACGCCCGCCAAGCAGCGCCGTCTGCGCACGGCGGCGGCTTACTATATGACGCGCAGCGATCCCGAGAGCCGCGCCCGCTTCGATGTGGCGGAGATCTACGACGACGAGTCGCCGCCGCGCATCGAGTACATCGAGGACGCATTTGAGTAAGGAAAAGGAGGGGGACGATGGCGCTTTATACGATCGGCGACCTGCATCTGTCGCTCGGCGGCAGCAAGCCGATGGATATTTTCGGCGAAAAGTGGGCGAATCATGCCGAGCGGCTGCGCGCGTCCTTCTCGGCGCTGAGTGAGGACGATGTGACGGTGCTTGCCGGTGACCTTTCGTGGGGCATTTCGCTCGAGGAGGCGCTGCCGGACTTTCGGTTCATCGACGCACTGCCCGGGCGGAAGATCATTTTGAAGGGGAATCACGATTACTGGTGGGGAACGGCGACGAAGATGAAAAAATTCTTTGACGCGAACGGCATCGGGAGCATCGATATCCTCTTCAATAACTGCTTTTTCTACGGGGACTATGCCGTATGCGGGACGCGCGGCTGGTTTTATGAGGAGGACGCCGCCGGAACGCACACGGGCAAGATGCTCGCGCGCGAGGCGCAGCGGCTGGAGACCTCGCTCAAGGCGGCGGGGGAGCGGCCGATCCTCTGCTTTCTGCACTATCCGCCGCTCTATCAGGGCTATCAGTGTCCGGAGATGCTGGAGCTGATCGACCGCTATGGAGCGCAGCGGTGCTATTACGGGCATCTGCACGGTCCGACGCACCGCAGAGCCTTCGAGGGACGGCGGAAAAACACTGACTATGCCCTCATCTCCGCGGACTATCTGGACTTCGTCCCGAAAAAAATCTGCGATTGACGGAAAAATGATGAAAAAAAGGGTAGATATTTTAGGAAAGGTATGGTAAAATACCACTTTGCAATGAGCATCATTTGCTTAATTACGGAGGAAAAAGAAACATGAATGTCAAGTCTGTTGAAAAGCTCGAAAAGAGCAGGGTCGCCATCACGGTCGAAGTGACCGCGGAGGAGTTTGAAGCCGCGCTGCAGAAGGCGTATCTCAAGATGCGCAACAGGATCAGCGTGCCCGGTTTCCGTCCCGGCAAGGCGCCCCGCAAGATGATCGAAAAGCTGTACGGCGAGGGCGTGTTCTACAGTGATGCGGTGGACGCTGCGCTTCCCGAGGCATATACGCAGGCGGTCGGGACGAGCGGCCTTGATGTGGTCGGCTATCCCGATGTGGAGATCGTGGACGACAAGATCGACCGCGACGGCTTTGCCTTCAAGGCGACGGTCGCCGTCTATCCCGAGGTCGAGCTGGGCGCGTACAAGGGCGTGAGCGCCGTGAAGGAAGAGGTCAAGGTCAGCGCCGACGATGTGAAGGAGCGCCTGAATCAGATGGCCGGCCGCGAGGCGCGTTTGGTGTCTGTGGAGCGCAAGGTCAAGAAGGGTGACACCGCCGTGATCGACTTTGAGGGCTTTGACAACGGTGTTGCGTTCGAAGGCGGCAAGGGCGAGAACCACGAGCTGGAGATCGGCTCGGGCAGCTTCGTCCCCGGCTTTGAGGATCAGATCGTCGGCATGAAGGCCGGCGAGGAGAAGGACATCGACATCACCTTCCCCGAGCAGTACACCCCCGAGCTTGCCGGCAAGCAGGTCGTGTTCCATGTGAAGGTCAACGAGGTCAAGGAAAAGCAGACCCCCGCGCTCGACGATGAGTTCGCCAAGGACATCTCCGAGTTCGA
This sequence comes from uncultured Oscillibacter sp., assembly GCA_964455915.1. Taxonomy (GTDB): domain Bacteria; phylum Bacillota; class Clostridia; order Oscillospirales; family Oscillospiraceae; genus Hominicoprocola. The sequence continues at coordinate 13,254 of CAYWAS010000042.1, forward strand.
GACGCTCAAGGAGCTCAAGGACGACATCAAGGCGAAGATCACGGCGGAGCGCGAGGAGGCGGTGAAGATCGCCTTCGAGAACACGCTGCTCGAGAAGGTCGCTGCCGACATCAAGGCGGATATCCCCGAGGTGATGATCGAGGAGCAGTGCAAGCGCTTCCTCGAGGAGTTCAAGCAGCGTTTGCAGGCGCAGGGCATTCCCTACGACCAGTATTGCAAGATGACCAATATGGACGAGGCGAAGTTCATGGCCGACGGCCGCGAGCCCGCCGAGCGTCAGGTCAAGCTCGACCTTGCCATCGCCGCGATCATCAAGGCGGAGAACATCGAGGTCAGCGACGAGGAGATCGAGGAGAAGTACAAGGCCATGGCCGAGCAGTACGGCATGGAGCTTGAGATGCTCAAGAAGTACCTCGACGCGCCGAGCGTGCGCAACCAGCTCATGAATGAGAAGGCGATCGCCGTCGTCGTGGACAGCGCGAAGGCCGAGAAGCCCGCCAAGGCCGAGAAGACCGAGGGCGAGGAGAAGAAGAGCGCCGCGAAGAAGACCACGAAGAAGGCCGAGGGCGAGGAGAAGAAGCCTGCCGCGAAGAAGACCGCGAAGAAGGCCGAGGACGGCGAGAAAAAGCCCACCGCCAAGAAGACCACCAAGAAGGCCGAGGACAAGGCTGAATAAGCCGGAGACGGGGTATACTTCAAAGCGAATACAGGCATAAATTAAAGAGACAGCCGATCAACCACAAATGGAGAGCATTTGTGGTTGATCGCATACATACCGAAGTTTTGAACAGGGTATGAACGCAGGAAGGCAAAGCATGATAAGGAGGCACTACCATGAGCTTGATCCCCTATGTAGTTGAGCAGACCAACCGCGGCGAGCGGTCGTATGACATTTTCTCCCGCCTGCTCAACGACCGTATCATCTTCCTCGGCGAAGAGGTCAGCGACACGAGCGCGAGCATCGTCGTCGCCCAGCTCCTCTATCTGGAGGCGCAGGATCCCGATAAGGATATCCAGCTTTATATCAACTCTCCCGGCGGCAGCGTGACCGCGGGCATGGCGATCTACGACACGATGCAGTATATCAAGTGCGATGTGTCCACGATCTGCGTGGGCATGGCGGCGAGCATGGGCGCGTTCCTGCTCTCCTCCGGCGCGAAGGGCAAGCGCATCGCGCTGCCGAATGCGGAGGTCATGATCCATCAGCCCTCTGCGGGAACGCAGGGCAAGGTCACGGACATGGAGATCGATGTGGAGCACTTCCTCAAGATCAAGCAGCGCATCAACCGGATCCTCGCCGAGAACACCGGCAAGACCGCCGAGCAGGTCAAGCTCGATTCCGAGCGCGACCGCTGGCTGAGCGCGGAGGAGGCGAAGGAGTACGGGCTGATCGACAAGGTCATTTACAAGCGCTGAGGCGGCGGTTAAAGGAAAAGGACAGGAACAGAGATGAGTGAAGAAAAAAATAAGAGGCAGCCGCTGCGCTGCTCGTTCTGCGGCAAGAGCGAGAAGGAGACGCACCGCATGATCCAGGGTCCTGCGGGCGTGCGTATCTGCGACGAGTGCGTGCGGCTGTGCATGGACATTGTGGAGGACGGCTATCAGGCGGCAGCGGAGGAGTTTTCCTCCGCCGCGGAGATCCCCACGCCGCGCGAGATCCGCGCGGTGCTCGACGAGTATATCATCGGGCAGGAGAGCGCGAAGGTCGCGCTGAGCGTGGCGGTTTACAACCATTATAAGCGCATTTTCTTCGGCGGCGGCGACGAGGTCGAGCTGCAAAAGAGCAATATCCTGCTCCTCGGGCCGACGGGCAGCGGCAAGACGCTCTTTGCCCAGACGCTCGCGCGTATCCTCAAGGTGCCGTTCGCCATTGCGGACGCGACCACGCTCACCGAGGCGGGCTATGTCGGCGACGATGTGGAGAATATCCTCCTGCGTCTGTTGCAGGCGGCGGATTACGATGTGGAGCTCGCCGAGCGCGGCATCATCTATGTCGATGAGATCGACAAGATCGCGCGCAAGAGCGAGAATACCTCGATCACGCGCGATGTGTCCGGCGAGGGCGTGCAGCAGGCGCTCTTAAAGATCGTGGAGGGCACGGTCGCGAATGTCCCGCCGCAGGGCGGGCGCAAGCACCCGCATCAGGAGTTTATCCAGATCGACACGCGCAATATCCTCTTCATCTGCGGCGGCGCGTTCGAGGGGCTGGATAAGATCATCGAGCACCGTCTGGACCGCAAGAGCATCGGCTTCGACGCGGTCATTGAGGGCAAGAAGGAAAAGGACAGCGCGAAGATCCTGCGCGAAGTGCAGCCGCACGATATCCTCAAGTTCGGCATCATTCCCGAGCTGGTGGGCAGACTGCCGGTCATCGCGGCGCTCGACGAGCTGGGTCGCGAGGAGCTGGTGCGCATTCTGACCGAGCCGAAAAACGCGCTGGTCAAGCAGTATCAGAAGCTCCTGAGCTACGACGGCGTGGAGCTGGCATTCGAGCACAGCGCGCTCGAGGGCATCGCAGAAAAGGCGATCGAGCGCAAGATCGGCGCGCGCGGCCTGCGCGCGGTGATGGAAGGGCTGCTGACGAATGTGATGTACGAGACGCCCTCGGACCGCACGATCGAGCGCGTGACCGTCACGCGCGAGTGCGTGGACGGGAAGGAAACGCCGCGCATCGACCACAGAAAGGAAGCGATCGGGGAGGGGAAGCCGGAGGAGCTTCCGCCGGCGGAATCCGCCTCCTGAGCGCTTATAGAGAAGGAACGGACAGCAGGTCCGTGAAGGAGAAGACCCGCTATGGAAGCGATCACCAAAAATATTCCGGCCCTTGCCCTGCGGGGGCTTACCGTGTTCCCGCGCATGACGGCGAGCTTCGATGTGGAGCGCGCGATCTCCGTGCGCGCGCTTGAGCGCGCGCTGGAGGCGGGACAGGAGGTTTTTCTGGTCACGCAGCGCGAGCTTGGCGTCGAGCTGCCGGAGCAGAAGGACCTTTATGAGATCGGAACGGTCGCGCGCGTCATTCAGGTGCTGCGCGGCTCCAATTCGATGATGCGCGTTGTGATCGAGGGCGGCAGCCGTGCGCGGCTGCGCCGCCTTTGGCAGCGCGAGCCGTTTTTGCAGGCGCAGGTCGAGCTGATCGGCGAGGCGGGCGCGCCGCGGCGCGGTACGCGCACCGAGGCAATGCTGCGTCAGACCTACGCGCTCTTCGGCGAATACTGCGAGCTGCTGCCCAAGCAGCCCGAGAGCATCTACACGGCGGTCATGGACGGAACGGACCCCGGGTTTCTTGCGGATCTCATCGCGCAGAACATCAACCTGCGCTATCAGGATAAGCAGAGCGTGCTCGAGGAACTGCGCCCGCTGGTGCGTCTGCGTCGCGTGAATGAGATATTGCACCGTGAGATCGGCGTCATCGCCATGGAGCAGGACATCGAGGGCAAGGTGCGTGAGCGCGTGGGGCAGATCCACAAGGACATGATCCTGCGCGAGCAGATCAAGGTGTTGCAGCATGAGATCGGCGAGGGCGACAGCGACGCGGAGTTCGACGAATACCGCAGGAGGATCGCTCTGTGCGCCTTCCCCGAGGAGACGGAGAGGAAGCTGCTCAAAGATGTGGATCGGCTCTCGCGCCAGCCCTTCGGCAGCTCCGAGGCGAGCGTGCTGCGCAACTATCTCGATACCGTTTTGGAGATGCCGTGGGGCGTGGAGACGAAGGAGCGCGTGAGCGTGGACGCGGCGCGCCGCCGGCTCGACCGCGACCACTACGGCATGGAGAAGGTCAAGGAGCGCATTCTGGAGTTCATCGCCGTGCGCAGGCTCAATCCCGAGGCGAAGGGGCAGATCGTCTGTCTCGTCGGCCCGCCGGGGGTGGGCAAGACCTCCATCGCGCTGAGCGTCGCCAAGGCGATGAACCGCAAGTGCGCGCGGCTGTCGCTCGGCGGTGTGCGCGACGAGGCGGATATCCGCGGCCATCGTAAGACCTACATCGGCGCGATGCCCGGGCGCATCATCGAGGCCATCACCCGCAGCGGCTCGATGAATCCGCTGCTCGTGCTCGACGAGGTGGATAAGCTCGCGAGCGACCAGCGCGGCGACCCCGCGTCGGCGCTGCTCGAGGTGCTCGACAGCGAGCAGAACTGCGCGTTCCGCGACCACTATCTGGAAATTCCGGTCGATCTCAGCCGCGTGATGTTCCTCATGACGGCGAACACGACCGACACCATTCCCCGCCCGCTGCTCGACCGCATGGAGGTCATCGAGCTGCCGAGCTACACGGACGAGGAGAAGCTGCATATCGCCGTGGACTATCTTCTGCCCAAGCAGAAAAAGGCGAACGGCATCGCGCCCGCCGCGCTGCGCGTGGACGATGGGGCGCTGCGCGCCGTCATTGCGCGCTACACCCGCGAGAGCGGCGTGAGAAGTCTGGAGCGCGAGCTTGGAAAGCTCTGCCGCAGGGCGGCAATGACTTTTGCAACAAGCGATGTAAAGCGCATCAGCATTACAGAGACGAATCTTGGCGAGTACCTCGGTACGCCGCGCTATACGCACGACGAGGCGGCAAAGAGCGACCTTGTCGGCGTGGTGAACGGCCTTGCGTGGACGCAGGTCGGCGGAGAGATTTTGCCGGTCGAGGTCGGCGTGATGGAGGGCAGCGGCAAGCTCGAGCTGACGGGCAACCTCGGCGAGGTGATGCAGGAGAGCTGCAAGGCAGCGATGTCCTGCCTGC
>CAYWAS010000043.1:0-17266 GCA_964455915.1 uncultured Oscillibacter sp.
GAGATGGCGCTGCCGAAGTTCCAGTCGCCGGAGGTGAGGAACTGCGACTCGATGATGTTGCCGACGAGGACGAACTGTCCGCCGCCGAGGAGCTTGGGGATAAAGAAGCTCGAGACCGCGGGGAGGAAGACGAGCGTGATGCCCGAGATGACGCCGGGGAGCGAGAGCGGCAGCGTCACGCGCAAAAACGCCTGCACCGGCGTTGCGCCGAGGTCGCTCGCCGCTTCGAGCAGGCTCTTGTCCATCTTGGCGAGCGAGGTGTGGATCTGCAAGATCATAAAGGGAATGAAGTTATAGACCATGCCGAGAATGACGGCGAAGCTCGTGTGGATCATTGCCACAGGTCCGATGCCGAAAAAGCCGAGAATGGTGTTGAGTATGCCCTCGTCCTGCAAAATGCCCATCCACGCGTAGGTGCGCACGAGCATATTGACCCAGGTGGGCATCGTGATGAGCAGGATCATGATGGTGTTGCTGCGGCTGGGCATCTGTGCGATGACATAGGCGATGGGGTAGCCAAGGAGAATGCAGATGAGCGTCGTGAGCAGCGCGATGTAGAGCGAGCGGACGAGCACCTCCATAAAAACGGTGTCGGTGACAAAGCGCTTGAAATTCTCCAGCGTGAACTGGAAGGTCAGCACGCTGTTGCCCGAGGTCGTGAAGGCGTAGAGCACGATGAGCAGCATCGGCAGCACGATCATCACGCTGATCCAGGCAACATAGGGGTAGGTCATGGAACGGAATTGCTTCACCACTGCCCCTCCTTCTTCATGACATGGATATCCTCGGGACGGAAGATCAGACCGACCTCGGCACCCTCCTCGCAGGCGCGCGTGGTGGAGACCTTGTACTCATAGCCCTCGGTGGAGAAGGTCACATCGTAAACGCCCGGCTCGATGGTCTCGGGATCGAAGTCGTACTTCACATCGGTGATCTCGACCTGCTCGCCGTCCTCAAGGGACCACGCCGAGGCGCTCGCCCAGGTCTCAAGGTCGGTGTCGAGTGCAATGCTCTCCTGAATGTCCTCGACCTTCTTGAAGAAGTTCATCGCATAGATCTCTTCCTGATAGACCTTGCTCTCCACGCGGTTTTCCGCCATGACCGCGGCCTTGACCGTGATGGCGGTACCGGCGGCGGTGGAGAAGGTGACGGAGTAATTGCCGACCTCGGGCTTGATGTCGTACTCGACATTCTTGATGGAGATGGGTTCCTCGGTCTCGACGTCCCACGCCTCGGCGGAGGCGAGGGCGACGACCTTGGCATCGTCCAGCTCGCCGACATCTTCCACATCGATGAGGAAGGCACTGGCGCTGATCTTCTCGCCCGCGTCGGCGTTGAGGACGGGGCGGTCCTGCGAGACCTGCATCTTGACCGTGATGGTCGTGCCGACGCGCGTCTCCACGACGGTATCGTAGTGCATACCCTTGAAGAGCTGGGACTTCACCACGCCCTTGAGCTTGCCCTCGGAGCGGGGGACGATGTCCAGATGCTCGGGGCGAATGACCACATCGACCTTCTCGTTTTTGGCGAAGCCGCGCGCACGGCAGGGGAATTTCTTATCCTCGAACATCACGAGGTCATCGCCCTGCATCACGCCGTCGATGATGTTCGTCTCACCGATGAAGTTCGCAACGAATTCGTTGACGGGATAGCGGTAGACCTCCGTGGGCGTACCGATCTGCTGAATTTCGCCCGCGTTCATCACGACGATCTTGTCGGACATCGTCAGCGCCTCTTCCTGATCGTGGGTGACGAAGATGAAGGTGATGCCGACCTCCTGCTGAATGTATTTGAGCTCCTGCTGCATCTCCTTACGGAGTTTCAGGTCGAGCGCGCCGAGCGGCTCGTCGAGCAGCAGCACGCTCGGCTCGTTGACGAGCGCGCGGGCGATGGCGATACGTTGCTGCTGACCGCCGGAGAGCTCGGTGACATTGCGGTCGGCATAGTCCTCGAGGCTCACAAGGCGCAGCATACGCATGACCTTCTGCGCGATAACATCTTTCGGCTCCTTCTTGATCGTCAGACCGAAGGCGATGTTGTCGTAGACATTCATGTGGGGGAAGAGCGCGTATTTCTGGAACACGGTGTTGATCTCGCGCTTGTAGGGCGGGACATTGACGATGTCCTCGCCGTCGAAGAGGACCTTGCCCTCGGTGGGCTGGAGGAAGCCGCCGAGAATGCGCAGCAGCGTCGTTTTGCCGCAGCCGGAGGGACCGAGGAGCGTGACGAATTCGTTTTCATAGATATCGAGGGAAACGCCCTTGAGGACGACCTGGCCGTCCTCAAAGCTCTTGACGATGTTTTTGAACTGGATCAGTTTCTTCTGTTCAGGCATGATTCCAATATCCTTTCCTTGTTGTCATTAAAACAGGGGAGGGGTAGATACCCACAGCACGCGCGCGGCGGTCTTGCGTTCGTTTCTGAGCTGGTGGAAGCTGCGCCCGTGGAGATAAAAGGTCTCGCCGCGGCGCAGGGTGTGCCGTTCGCCGTCGCAGACCAGCACGATGCTGCCCTCGACGACATAGCCGAATTCCTCGCCGCTGTGCGGCTCGACCGTGAAGCTCTCGCCGCCGGAGGGAAGCTCGAGCAGGATCGGCTCCATCTGATTTTTCTGCGTGTTCGGCACGATCCAGCGCACGGTGCAGCTCTCGCGCTCGTCTACGAAGAAATCATCGGTATGAAAGACGAACTGATCGTCCTTATCCTCCTGAAAGAACTCGGCGAGGTTGGTGCCGAGCGCTTCAAGGATATCGCTCAGAGAGTCGATGGACGGGGAGGTGAGGTCGCGCTCTAATTGGGACAAAAACCCTTTCGTCAGCTCGCTTCGGCTGGCAAGCTCCTCCAGAGTCAGTCCCTTGCGCGTTCGCAGCTCTTTTATTTTATTGCCAATGTCCATGCAGCACCTCCGAAGTTCGAAATATTAAACTTTTGGTCAATTTTTGCTAAACCAAAATCATTATACACACAGTGTCGGAAAATGCAAGCATAAAATAAACTTTTTGTTTAATATTTTGAACCGCAGGAAAAAGAAGAAGCTCTGCGCGAATGCGCAGAGCTTCTGTGGCTTAAAAAACCTTATCGATAGTCGCTTAAAAGGAACATGGGCTTGATCGTCACGACCTCTTCATACTCCTCCTGCTCGACCTGCACATCGGCGTTGAGCGCGCGCAGGTCGGCTTTGACGACCTCCAGCGCTTGCGCGGCGCTTTGCGCGCGGCCTTCGCGCAGGACGCGGATCATGCGATCGAGCACGATCGGGTGCGCGTAGCGGGCGGGAAGCGTGAAATCCTCAGGCAAGACGCCGGAAAGCGTTTCCTGCGCTTCCTCCCAGGCGCGCGTGACGGCCTTGCGGTTGTTCTTCGCCGTCGGCAGGACCTGCGCGCCGGAAAAGAGGAAGATCGCCGCCATGCCGAGCAGCAGGAAATAGAGCCCCGAATCGTCGCCGTGGAGCTTTGCGTACACGCCGTAGACCGCCGCGACGAGCCCTGCAAGCACGATCGCCAGCGCGACCCACTTGTAGGCGGGATTTGAGCGCTCGTTGACGCGCTTAGCCTTTGCGGTCACGGCAAGGCGGGCGGTCAGCTCGGGATAGCCGGAGAGGAATTTGCGCTCGCGCTCCAGTGTCTCCCGCGCGCTCTGCGCCTGCGGCGTCAGCTCTGCGAGATAGCGCGCGGCCTCGCGCGCTTTCTTTTCGGCAAGACGGCGCTTGCCCTCCGCGCTCAGGCGCGGGATCTCAGGGCGCACCTGCGCGATATGCGCGAGCAGCAGGTCCACATCTTCCTCGCGCTTGAAGCTGCACTGCCGCTGCGTTCCGCCCTCAAACTCGACCACGAGGTAGGGGATCGCGCCGAATATGCCCTTTCCGGTGAAACCGCCGCGGCTCATGGCGACGCGCTTAAAGACGCGCTCGACCGAATCGAGCGGCACATAGCAGCGGCGCTCGAGGAAGAGACTGCCGATATAGAGCGCCTTTTCTCCCACGCCGCAGGGACCGAAGCGGCGGCAGCTCTTTTTATCCGCAGCGACTACCTCGCGCGGCAGGGAAGTGCTCCCGAGACAGACAGGGGCGAAGATCATGATAAATTCCTCCGGTGACAATATGCCGACAAAGCGGCGGGAGGGACGCTCTCGCCGCTTTGCGGAATGGGAATATTACTTGTTCAGCGTGTCGTAGTGCGGGCTGGTGTGGCGCTTCTTGATGGTGTAGAGGAAGATGCCGAGGAACAGAGCCGCCACGAGAATGCCGATGGGATAGGCCACGGCGGTGTTGTAAACGCCGCCCTTGTTGATCAGGGAGCCGAGGCACTCGTTGCCGAGCAGGAAGTAGGTCGCGGACACGGCGCTCATGAAGGTCGCGGGAACGGCGGTGATCCAGTAGTTCTTCTTCTCATAGAAGAGGTACATGGAGGCAGCCCACAGAACGATCATGGCGAGCGTCTGGTTGGTCCAGCTAAAGTAACGCCAGATGATGGAGTAGTCGATCTTGCCCAGCGCGTTGCCGATGCCGAGGATCGCGCCGACACCCAGCACGGGAATGCAGAGCAGGAGACGGTTCTTCCAGTGCTTCTGGTCGATCTTGAACCAGTCGGCCAGCACCAGACGGGCAGAGCGGAACGCGGTATCGCCGGAGGTGATGGGGCAGGCGATGACGCCGAGCATGGCAAGCGCGATGCCGATGCCGCCCATTGTCTTGGAGCAGACATCGTAGATGGCGGCGGACTGACCGTTGGCAAGGACCGCCTGCAAGCCGGTGTTGAGACCGCCGGTGACCTCATACAGAGCGCAGCCGGCAGCAGCCCAGATGAGAGCGATGACGCCTTCGCAGACCATCGCGCCGTAGAACACGAAGTGACCCTGCTTCTCACTCTTCATGCAGCGCGCCATCAGGGGGCTCTGCGTGGCGTGGAAACCGGAAATCGCGCCGCAGGCGACGGTGATGAACATGAAGCTCCAGATCGGAGTGCCCGCGGGGTGCATGGAGCCGAAGTTCGTCCAGATCTCGGGAATGCTGTACTCGGGGTGGGTGATGATGCCGATGGCAACGCCGACGGCCATGATGATCAGGCAGATGCCGAAGACCGGATAGATCTTGCCGATGATCTTGTCGATGGAAAGGAAGGTCGCAATGAAGTAGTAGACCAGAACGACGATCAGCCAGAAGAGTGTCTGGGTGACAACACCTTCAAAGCCGCCGTTCTTAAAGAGCGTGACGATCAATCCCGCGGGGCCGACGGCGAACACGGTACCGACCATGATGAGCAGCACCACGCTGAACACGCGCATGACATTCTTCATCGCGCCGCCGAGGTAGATGCCGGCGATCTCGGAGATGGACGCGCCGTTGTTGCGCTCGCTCATCATGCCGGAGAAATAGTCGTGGACAGCGCCGGCGAAGATGGTGCCGAAGGTGATCCACAGGAAAACGATGGGTCCCCACAAAGCGCCCTGAAGGGCACCGAAGATAGGACCGAGGCCTGCGATGTTGAGAAGCTGGATCATAAAGAGCTTCCACTGAGGCATGACCACATAGTCCACGCCGTCGTTGATCTTGACGGCAGGCGTCTCGCGGTCGTCCGGGCTGAAGGTGTTTTCTACGATCTTACCGTAGACGAAGTAGCCGCCGATGAGCAGTGCGAGACAGAGCAAAAAACTGATCATTTGTAACTCTCCTCCTTAAAAATATTACCGTGAAACACGGTGTGGCGATGCATGGAATCGTTCCCATTCATCGCCACACATTATAATGTTAAGTGTGCTAAGGTTGCAAGATACAAAAAGACGAATATTTAATTATATTTTTGTATAATTTGCTGCAATTTGTCAAAAAAATATTTATATTGCGCAAAGATTTCGGAAAAATATCATTTATACTCCGCAAACATTCCGCAAATTTCAGGAAAAATATTTCCTGCGGAATGGGACCTCGTCCGCGATGAACTCGCGCCCGCGCAGATAGTTGAGGAGCCCCGCGTCGGTGGGGAAGTCGAAGCGCAGGCGATAGGAGTAGAGCGCCTGCTGCGTTTCGCCGTAGCGCCGGTTGACGCTGCCGACACCGTACTTGCCGTCACCAAGGAGCGGGTGACCGAGGTCGGCAAAGCTCGCGCGGATCTGGTGCGTGCGCCCCGTGAGGAGCTCCACAGAGACGAGCGAGAGCCGGTCGCGCGTTTCGAGCGTCTCGTAGAGCGTCACAGCGCTGCGCCCGTCGGGGACGGGGTGGTGGTAGACGCGCACGGTGTTCGTCCGCTCGTCCTTGCGCAGGAAGCATTCGATCTTTCCCTTCGGCGGTTCGGGACGGCCGAGGCAGATACAGAGGTAGAGCTTGGTGAGCTCGCGCGCACGGATCTTTTCATTTAAGATGCGCAGCGACTCGGCGTTCTTCGCGGCGATGACAATGCCGCCCGTGTTGCGGTCGATGCGGTTGCAGAGCGCCGGCGTGAAGGAGTTTTCCTCGCGCGGGCGCCACTCGCGCTTTTGATAGAGGTAGGCGAGGAGATGGTTGATGAGCGTGTTGACCTTCTCGCCCTCGTCGGCGTGGACGACCATGCCGGCGGGCTTATCCAAAAGCAGGATATTCTCGTCTTCATAGACGATGTGCAGCTTCGGATTCACGATGGTGAGATAGGCGTTCTCCTCGCTCGGCGTCTCAAAGAACTCGTCGTTGAGATAGAGTTGGAGCGTATCGCCCTCGCGCAGACGGTAGTCGCGCTCGGCACGCGCACCGTTGACCTTGATGCGCTTGAGGCGAATGTACTTCTGCGCGAGCGAGGCGGGCAGGAGCGGGACAGCCTTCAAAAGAAAGCGGTCGAGCCGCTGGTCCGCGTCGTTTTTCTGTATGATCCACTCCCGCATATCGATGCTCCCTCCCGTGCGCGGCGATGTCAAAAGCCATTCTACGATACCTTTTGGAAAATGTAAATAAAACAAATGAAAAAATCTGTAAAAATTACTCAAAAAGTGTTTGACATTTCGCGACCTGTCCCCTATAATACTACTCGTGTCATTGCGAGGTGTATCATGGTTTTAGATCTCAAACGAATCGTTAACACCCCCGGAGGCAGAATTGATTTCCGCTTTGAGCAGGACTTTTCTGATGTGGACTTCGGCGGCGTGTGTCCCGCCGTTCGGCCGGTCTTAGTGGTAGGGCAGGTGCGGAACATCGCGGGGATGCTTCGTCTGGAGCTGGAGCTGGATACGACGCTTGCGGCTGTGTGTGACCGCTGCGGAGAGGCGTTCGACGAACCCTTCCATCTTGCCTGCGAGTATCTGCTCGCCGAGGAGCTGGAGGACGAGGAGAACGACGAGATTTTGCTGCTGGAAAACGACACGGTCGATGTGGGGGATCTCTCCCGCGAGGTGTTTATCCTCAATATGCCCACGAAGCTGCTTTGCCGGGAGGATTGCAGGGGTCTGTGCTCCGGCTGCGGGGCGAACCTCAACCATGAGGTGTGCCGCTGCAAACGGGAAGTAGACCCGCGGCTGGCAAAGTTAGCGCAACTGCTCGAGGAGAGCGAATAAGTAATTTTTACTGCGTTACGCAGTTTTCGATCAAGGAGGTGTCAACATGGCAGTCCCCAAGGGGAAAGTATCCCGCGCAAGACGCGATAAGAGACGGTCTTCTCACTGGAAGCTGGAAACTCCGGGCCTCGTCGCTTGCCCGAAGTGCGGCGCGCTGCGCCTGCCTCACAGAATGTGCAAGGAGTGCGGTACCTACAATGGCCGTCAGGTCAAGGTCATCAAGTCCAATGTTGCCGCGGAGTAAGCACATCTGATTCGATCTACCAAAAAGACGAGCGGGAGGAGCGATCCTCCCGCTCGCTTTTTTGCGTGAAGTCCGTGTGTTTTCCTTGCGCAGCGGGAGAAAATACGCTATACTATATAAGTTAATTTTTACAATAAGTTAATTTTTACAAAAAGGAGGGCGCGCATGAGCACCGTCATAACATCGATCGACGCGCACTCTCCCGCAGAGCGCGCGGGCGTAAAGGTCGGCGAGCAGCTTTTGATGCTGGGGCATCATGAGATCGTCGATGTGCTGGACTATCGCTTTTTCTGCTACGACCCCGTTGTGCGCCTTGTGCTGCGCGCGCCGGACGGCTCGACACGCCATCTGACCATCGAGAAGGAGGAGGGCGAGGATCTCGGCCTCAATTTCGACACCTATCTGATGGACGAGCCGCGCCCGTGTTCGAATCACTGCCTGTTCTGCTTCGTCGATCAGATGCCGCCGAATATGCGCGACACGCTCTATTTTAAGGACGATGACGCGCGCTTGAGTTTCCTGATGGGCAACTACATCACGCTTACCAATCTCACCGAGCGCGAGGCACAGCGCATCATCGACCTGCGCATCAGTCCCATCAATGTCTCCGTGCAGACGACCGAGCCGCAGCTCCGCCGCACGCTCTTAGGCAACAAAGAGGCGGATAAGAGCCTTGCTTATATGCGCGCGTTCGGTGAGGCGGGCATCGAGATGAACGGTCAGATCGTCGTCTGCCCCGGCTGGAACGACGGCGAGCATCTGCGCCGCAGCATCGAGGACCTGATGGACATTGGTTTCCATTCCTGCTCTATCGTGCCGGTGGGTCTGACGAAGTTCCGCAAGGGACTGGCGAAGCTCGAGCCAGTGACAAAGGAAAAGGCGGGCGAGATCATCGACCTTGTGGACGAGTACGGCGCGAAGTGCCTGAAAAAATACGGTACGCGGCGCTTTTTCTGCTCGGACGAGTTTTATATCAAAGCAGGCCGTCCGCTGCCGGACGAGGAATATTATGAGGAATACCAGCAGCTCGATAACGGCGTGGGAATGCTGCGCAGCACCATGAACGAATTTCTGAGCGCGCTGAAGATGGTCGAGAGCGGCGATGTACCGAGCTTCACCATCGCGACCGGCGTGGCCGCCGAGCCCTTCCTCGCGCAGCTCGTGGAGGAAGCGAAGAAAAAATTCCCGCAGCTTTGCGGCGAGGTTGTCGGCATCGTCAATGACTTTTTCGGCCACTCGATCACCGTTTCGGGACTCGTGACCGCGCAGGACCTCATCGCGCAGCTCAAGGACCGTCCGACGCTCGGCGAGCGCGTGCTGATCCCGTCGAATATGCTGCGCCACGGCGAGGGCGTATTTTTAGATGATTACACCATCGAGCAGGTCGAGCGCGCGCTTGCGCGTCCGCTCTCCGTATCGGAGACGGACGGCTATGCCCTCTGCGACGCGATCTTCGAGCAGTAAGATAGGAGGAAACCAACTATGTCCAAACCCCTTGTTGCCATCGTCGGCCGACCGAATGTCGGCAAGTCGATGCTCTTCAATAAGCTTATCGGGCAGCGCCTTTCCATCGTGGAGGATACGCCCGGTGTCACGCGCGACCGCATTTACGGCGAGTGCGAGTGGTGCGGCAGGAAATTTACGCTGGTCGATACCGGCGGCATCGAGCCGCGCACAGACAGTCAGATTTTGACCTTCATGCGCGAGCAGGCGCAGATCGCGATTGAAAACGCGACGGTCATCATCTTCCTGACCGATATCAAAACGGGTCTTACCGCCTCCGATCAGGAGGTCGCCAATATGCTGCTGCGCAGCCGCAAGCCCATCGTGCTCGCGGTCAACAAGATGGACTCGACCGGCGCGCCGAACCCCGATTACTACGAGTTCTACAACCTCGGCCTCGGCGACCCGATCGCCGTCTCCGCCGTCCACGGCCACGGCACGGGCGACCTGCTCGACGCCTGCGTCGCCTACTTCCCCGAGGAGGAAGAGGCAGAGGAGGAGAGCGATGTTCTGAAGGTCGCCATCATCGGCAAGCCCAATGTCGGCAAATCCTCGCTCACGAACCGCATACTCGGGCAGGAGCGCGTGATCGTCTCCAATGTCGCCGGTACGACGCGCGACGCCATCGACTCGTATTTTGAAAACGAAACGGGCAAGTATGTCTTTATCGACACCGCCGGAATGCGCAAAAAGTCGAAGGTCGAAGAAAATATCGAGCGCTACAGCGTTTTGCGTGCGACCATGGCCATCGACCGCGCCGATGTCTGCCTCATCATGATCGACGCGACCGAGGGTGTGACCGAGCAGGATACCAAGGTCGCGGGGCTTGCGCACGAGGCGGGCAAGGCCTGCATCATCGTGGTGAACAAGTGGGATCTCGTCGAAAAAGACGGTCGGACGATGGACAAAATGCGCGAGGAGGTCCGCCGCGACCTCTCGTACATGACCTACGCGCCGATCCTCTTCATTTCGGCGGCGACCGGTCAGCGCGTGCCGCGCCTATTTGAGCTCATCAACTATGTCCACACGCAGGCCTGCACCCGCATCACCACGGGAATGCTCAATAATGTCTTAGAGGACGCGCAGACCCGCGTGCAGCCGCCGACCGACAAGGGTCGCCGCCTGAAGATCTACTACATGACGCAGGTGGGCGTCTGCCCGCCGCACTTCGTCATCTTCTGCAACGACCGGCAGCTCTTCCACTTCTCCTACCAGCGCTATCTCGAAAACTGCATTCGCAATGTCTTCGGGCTGGAGGGCACGCCGATCATTCTCTCCATTCGTCAGAAGGGGGATAAGGAGGACTGAGCCGCATGGGGTATGTCGTTGTTTTCATCATGACACACTTGGAATATCTCCTCGCGGCTGTCGTTGCCTATTTCTGCGGCTGCTTTAACGGTGCGATCACGACCTCGAAGCTCTTTTTTCGCGACGATGTGCGCAAGCACGGCAGCGGCAACGCGGGACTGACGAATTTTTACCGCACCTACGGCGCGAAGTACGCTGCGCTCGTGATCGTCTGCGATATGCTCAAGGCGGTCGTTGCGGTGAGCTTCGCGGCGTGGCTCGGCACGATCTACGACCCGCGCTTCCTTGAATTTTCCCCGCTCACGGCGGAGATGCGCGCGGCGTATGTGCTGCACTTCCGCTACTGGGGAGGGCTTTTCTGCATCATCGGGCATATCTTTCCCTGCACGGCGAAATTCAGGGGCGGCAAGGGCATTCTCTGCGGCGCGACGCTGCTGCTTTTGCTCGACTGGCGCATCGCGCTCGTCGGCTGGGGACTCTTCGCGCTGCTCTGGGCGGCGACGCGCTATGTGTCGCTCGGCTCGGTGAGCGCGGCGGCGAGCTTGCCGGTGACGACGCAGCTCGTCTTTCACGATACCGCGGCCACGGTGCTCGCTATCCTCACGGCGACGCTCGTGATCTGGGCGCACCGCGAGAACATCAGGAGACTGCTCAGCGGAACGGAGAATAAGTTCCGTTTCCATGTAAACGCGCCGAAAACGGAGGAAGAAGCATGAATATCGTTGTACTTGGCAGCGGCGGCTGGGGAACGGCCGTTGCGCTGCTGTTGGAGCGGAACGGAAACCGCGTGACGCTTTGGTCGCATGACCCGGAAAAGGCGGCGCAGCTTCATGAGACAAGGGAAAATCCTTTACTCAAAGGCGTCCGTCTTCCGGCAGAGCTGACCATCTCGAGCGACCTTAACTGCCTCGCGGACGCGGAGCTTGTCGTGTTCGCCTCGCCGTCGTTCGCGCTGCGCGCAGTCGCGCACGAGGCGGCGGAGCATCTTCCGATGGGTGTGCCGCTGCTCTCGCTCACAAAGGGCATCGAGCGCGGAACGCACCTGCGAATGTCGCAGGTCATCGCGGAGGAGACGGGCGGGACGCACCCGATCGCCGTGCTCTCCGGTCCCTCGCACGCGGAGGAGGTCGCCCGCGAAGCGCCGACCGGCGTGGTCGCGGCGTCGGCGGACGCGCAGCTCGCCGACCGGCTTCAGGCGGTCTTTTCCAACGACCGCTTCCGTGTCTACACGCACGACGATGTGGTCGGCGTGGAGCTGGCGGGCGCGCTCAAGAATGTGGCGGCGCTGTGCTGCGGCGTAAGCGACGGCCTCGGTCTCGGCGACAACGCCAAGGCGCTGCTCATCACGCGCGCGATGGCGGAGACTTCGCGCCTTGCCGAGCGTCTCGGCGGGCGCAAGGAGACGCTCGCGGGGCTTGCCGGTATGGGCGACCTGATCGTCACCTGCACCTCGATGCACTCGCGCAATCACCGCGCGGGCATCGCCATCGGGCAGGGCAAAACACCGCAGGAGGTCGTCGCGGAGATGGGCGGCGTGGTCGAGGGCTACTATGCTGCGGTCAGCGCGAAGGAGCTGGCGGATTCCCTTGATGTGGAGCTGCCGATCTGCGAGGCGATGTACCATGTGCTCTATCGCGGCGCCGCGGTCGGCGATATGGTGCAGCGGCTCATGCGCCGCGCGCCGAAGCGCGAGAGCGACAATAGCTGGATGTAAAAAAGCAGCCGCACGGCTGCTTTTTTTGAAGGGAGAGAGGTATGGAGCTTTTGGAAAGTCTGGCGCGCTATGTGCCGTTCAACGAGCAGGAAGCGCGCGACCGCGCGCTGATCCTGCGCGCGCTGCGGGAGGAGAAGGCCGTCTTTTCCCGCGAGAATGAGGCGATGCACATGACCGCCTCGGCGTGGGTGACGAATAAAACGATGGACCGCGTGCTGATGGTTTACCATAATCTGTATGATTCCTGGTCGTGGCTCGGCGGACACGCGGACGGCGAGCGCGACCTGCTCGCCGTCGCCCTGCGCGAAGTGCGAGAGGAGAGCGGGCTCGTCCATGTGCGGCCGCTGTCGGAGGAGATCTTTTCTCTTGAAGTGCTGACCGTCGATGGACACGAGAAACGGGGACGCTATGTCCCCTCGCACCTGCACCTGAATGTCACCTATCTGCTCGCCGCGGACGAGAGCGACGCGCTGCGCGCCAAGCCGGACGAGAACAGCGGCGTCAGGTGGTTCACGCCCGAGGGCGCTGTGGAGGCATCGAGCGAGCCGTGGTTCCGCGAGCGCATCTACGCAAAGCTCAACGCGAAGCTCGCGGCATTCCGCGCACAGAGTGAGAGGATCTGAGCGTCGAAAAACGAAAAAAGAAGCTCTGCCGCTTGGCAGAGCTTCGATTTTATGTTTGGTTCGCTTAGATCGCGCGGGTAACCTTACCCGAACGCAGACAGCGGGTACAAACATAGACATGGCGGGGCGTACCGTTGACCATCGCCTTGACGCGCTTGACATTGGGCTTCCAGGGACGATTGGACCGTCTGTGGGAGTGAGAGACCTGAATACCAAAGGTCACGCCCTTGTCGCAAAATTCGCACTTTGCCATCCGTTGCACCTCCTTGCTGTAATCAAATCGAGGCTTGCACATCGCAAGCATTGGCTATAATATCAGATTGCAAAGCAAAATGCAAGCAAAATTTTTCGTTTTTCCAAGAAAAAATCCGTTTTTTTGAAAAAACATTTTTTTCGTCTCCGGAAACAAAAAACGATGGGCTTCACTCTTGTAAAAAGGCGGGGATTTCTATATAATGTACGCAATTATTTTGACCGGACGGGAGAGATGACATGAATACGGATCGAAGCGTAAAGCTGAAGGATATTGTTGAAAAGTTTCAGATGGAGGTGCTTTGCCGCGGAACGGATTACGAGACGGAGATCCTGACCATCACCGATGTCAACCGCCCCGGCTTGCAGTTCGTCGGCTTTTTTGACTATTTTGACCCGCGGCGGCTGCAGATCATCGGGAAGGGCGAGACGATGTTCCTCAAGGGCTATTCCTCTGAGGAGCGGCGCAAGAGCTTTGAGGACCTTTTCCGCTATGAGATCCCCGCGCTGGTGATCTCGCGCAATCTGGAGGTCTTCCCCGAGTGCATGGAGATGGCGCAGAAATACGGCAGGACGCTGCTGCGCACGGAGCACACCTCGGTCGAGTTCACGAGCATGACCATCGATTACCTCAACCACGAGCTTGCGCCCGTCATCACGCGCCACGGCGTTTTGATGGACGTCTACGGCGAGGGCGTGCTGATCTTCGGTGACAGCGGCATTGGCAAGAGCGAAACGGCGATCGAGCTCATCAAGCGCGGACACCGTCTGGTCGCGGACGACGCGGTGGAGATCCGCCGCATCGGCGACACGCTCATCGGCACGGCGCCCGAGCTGATCCGCCATTATATGGAGGTGCGCGGCGTCGGCGTGGTCGATGTGCAGAAGCTCTTCGGCATGGGCGGCGTGAAGGCCAGCACGGAGATAGATCTTATCATTCAGTTCGAGCGCTGGGACGATGAAAAGTTCTACGACCGCCTCGGGCTTGACGAAACGCACACGCAGATCATGGGCGTGCCGCTGCCGACCATGACGATCCCTGTCTCGGCGGGTCGAAATCTGGCCGCGATCGTGGAGCTTGCCGTGATGAACAGCCGCCAGAAGAAGTACGGCATCAACTCCGCCCGCGAGTTTGTCGAGCAGATCGACAGCCACATCGACCAGAAGGCGGCAAGAGAGCAAAACCGATAAGGAGGAGTCATGGAGTCCATCATTTCTGCGCTTCGCCCCGACTGGGCGGCGCTGGACAAAAGAGTGGAGGATTACCTGCCGGAGCTCAAATACAGCCACGGAGAGCCGCTTGCGCAGCACACCTCTTTGCGCATCGGCGGACCGGCGAAGCGCATGGCGTTCCCGACCGCGTGTGAGCAGCTCGTGCTGCTCACGGGCTTTGCGCAGGAGTGCGGCGTGCGGACGATCCTGCTCGGCAACGGCACGAATGTGCTCGCCGCCGACGAGGGCGTTGACGCGCTCGTCGTGCAGACGGGCGAGGGGCTGCGCGGCATTTCGCTCGAAGCGGACGGGGAGACGGTCTGCGCCGAAGCGGGCGCGTCGCTCGCGATGCTCGGCGTCTTCGCGTGGAAGCACGGCCTTACGGGGCTGGAGTTCGCCCACGGCATTCCCGGCAGCCTCGGCGGGGGCGTGGTGATGAACGCGGGTGCTTACGGCGGTGAGCTGAAAGATGTGCTCACCGAGGTCACGGCGCTCTTTCCCGACGGCGTGCGCACGCTGCGCGCGCAGGAGCTGCAGCTCGGCTATCGCCGCAGCATCTTCGCCGACTGCCCCGAGGCGGTCGTCCTGCGCGCGAAGCTGAAGCTCACGCGCGGCGCGCCGGAGGCGATCAAGGCGCGTATGGAGGAGCTTGCGGCGAAGCGCCGCGCGAGCCAGCCGCTCGAGCTTCCGAGCGCAGGCAGCACCTTCAAGCGGCCCGAGGGCTATTTTGCCGGCACGCTCATCGATCAGTGCGGTCTCAAGGGCACGCGCGTCGGTGGGGCAGAGGTATCGGTAAAGCACGCGGGCTTCGTGGTGAATGTCGGCGGCGCGACCTGCGCCGATGTCAGTGCGCTCATCGCGCTGGTACAGGAGAAGGTCTTTGCGGCGACAGGCGTTCGTCTGGAGCCGGAAATCAAACGGATCGGATAAGGGGGCGGCAGTATGGAGATATTGGTCATTTCGGGTCTCTCGGGCGCGGGCAAATCCTGCGCCGCGTCCTGCCTGGAGGACATCGGCTACTACACGGTGGACAATATGCCCGCCGCCATCATTCCGAAGTTCGCGGAGTTTTCCGCCGAAAGCGACGGGCGCTATGACCGCGTCGCGCTGGTCAACGACATTCGCGGCGGCGTGGACAGCTTCCGCGAGCTGCTGGAGGTCATCGACCGCCTGCGCGAGAGCGGCACGGTCTGCCGCCTGCTGTATCTGGAGGCCGACACGCAGACGATCATCAAGCGCTATAAGGAGACGCGCCGCCGCCACCCGCTGCTGCTTGACGGCAGCACGATCGAGGAGGCCGTGCGGCGCGAGGTCGAGCTGCTGCGCCCGCTGCGCGAGCGCGCGGACGATGTGATCGACACCACGCAGCTCTCCTCGGCGCAGCTTCGCGGCGAGCTCTATCGCCTCTTTGCGGAAAAGGGGCAGAAGAGCCGCATGAGCGTCAATGTCGTCTCGTTCGGCTATAAGTACGGCGTGCCGATGGAGGCAGATCTGGTCTTCGATGTCAGGTTCATGCCAAACCCCTTCTATGTGCCGGAGCTGCGCTACAAAACGGGCATGGACGACGAGGTCTATGAGTATGTCTTTTCCTTCCCGCAGGCGCGGGAATTCCTGACAAAGCTTGAGCAGATGCTCGCCTTTCTCCTGCCGCTCTACCGCGAAGAGGGGAAGGCGATGCTGGTCGTCGCCGTCGGCTGCACGGGCGGACGGCATCGCTCCGTCTCGATCGCGCGCGCGGTGACGGAATACTTAAATAAGCTCGGCTATGCCGCTTACGAAAACCACCGCGACATCACCCGCGGATAAGAGAGGGGAGGGGACTTATGTCCTTTTCATCGGAGGCAAAGGCGGAGCTTTGCCGCGTGCCGCTCTCGCGGCGCTGTTGTGCGCGCGCGGAGGTCTACGGCGTGCTGCTTTACGCGGGCTGCTTCTCGCCGACGGAGGCGCGCATCGTCACCGAGAGCGAGGAATTTGCCGCGCGGCTCCCCAAGCTGCTGCAAAAGGCGTTCGCCCTCCGCTTTGACGCGCTGCCGGAGGAGGGCGCGGGCAAGTGCGTCTTTCGCATCACGGACGAGCGAAAGCTCGCCGCCATTCTCGAAGCCTTCGGCTATGATGCCGCGCAGCACTATGCCATGCACATCAACTTTGCGCTGCTTGAGGACGAATGCTGCCGCGCCGCCTTTCTGCGCGGAGCGTTTCTCGCCGGCGGCAGCGTGACCGACCCGCTCAAGCGCTATCATCTGGAGCTTGCCACGCCGCACCTGCAGGCGGGGCTTGAGGTCGAGGCGCTGCTGCGCGACATGGGCTACGAGCCGAAAAATGTGCTGCGGCAGGGCAACCGCGTGACCTATTTCAAGCAGAGCAACCACATTGAAGAGCTGCTCACGCGCATCGGCGCGCCCGCCGCCGCGACAGAGGTCATGGCGGCGAAGGTGGAAAAGGAAATGCGCAACACCGTCAACCGCCGCGTCAACTGCGACGCGGCGAATGTGGACAAGTCGGTGGCTGCCTCGCAGGAGCAGGTCGAGGCACTCACGCGCCTGACGGAGGCGGGCGTCCTCGCGACGCTCCCCGTAAAATTGCAGGAGGTCGCGGTCGCGCGGCTGCTCCAGCCGGAGCTTTCGCTCAGCGAGCTGGCGCAGACCTTCGATCCGCCGCTGACCAAATCCTGCCTCAACCACCGAATGCGCAAGCTCATGGAGCTTGCGGGCAAAGAGAGTACATAAAGGAGAGAGAGCATGGCGTTCGCACATCTTCATGTCCATACGGAATTCAGCCTCCTTGACGGCGCGTGCCGCATCAAGGGGCTTGCCGCGCGTGTGCGCGAGCTGGGACAGACTGCGGTCGCCATCACCGACCACGGCGTGATGTACGGCGCGATCGACTTCTACCGCG
>CAYWAS010000044.1:0-16428 GCA_964455915.1 uncultured Oscillibacter sp.
CGATGGAGACGACGAGACGCAGGTTCGCCTCGGCGAGCTTCTGCTTGGCGCGCTCGCCCTCCCTGATGGCGCGCCTGAGCGCGGCCATCTCCTCCTCGCCGATGGTCTCGCCGGCCTCCGCTGCCGCGGCGATGCGCTCCTCGGCGGCGACCTTTTCGTTCATCTTGGTGGCGAGGGCGATCTCCTCCTCGGCGGAGAGCAGGGGGACCTTGCCGATCTCCTTGAGGTACATACGGACGGGGTCGTCGATCGAGAAGCTGTCCACCAGCTCGTTGGGGTCGACCAGCTCCTCCTCCTCGATCTCGGCGATGGCCTCGAGCGGGGGCTCGTCGAGCTCGTCCGGCTCGATGACGCTTGTGATGTAGTCAACGCCGAGCGTGTCGAGCGAGGTGTAGACGCGCTCGCGGTCATTGTCGTCGAGATTGAGCTCGTCGAGCGTTTCGGTCAGCTCGTCGGAATCGAGCTTGCCCTTCTGCTTGCCTCTGGCAAAGAGGTCGCGCAGCTTTTCGTGCTTCTGGAGCGCTTCGGCGGCGGCGAGCGTCGCGATGAGCTTTTCTTCCAGCGGCGGAGCCTTTTTCTCGGGCGGGACGGTGTCCTCGCCATCGCTCTTTTTGCGCTTGCTCCTGCCGCTGTCAACAGGCAGGAGCTCTTCCATTTCTGCTGCGGCAAGCAGAGCGTCCGCCTGCGCCTCAAGGTCCTGGATCGTCAGTTCTTTATCCATCTTGCTTTCCTCCGTGTCCCGATCGGGCTTTATATTTTTCGGTCGCTGCGGCGAGCGGGTCCGGTGTGCTGCCGCTGCGTTTTTGGGCTTCCTCGTGAATGATGCGCAGACAGTCGCTCAGCGCCTGCGGCGCGTTTTTGAGCGACATGGGCTTTTGCAAAAGTGCGGTGAGATGACTGAGCTCGGCGGGCGTGAAATGCTCGGCGAGAAGGGGCAGGGAGATGCGCCCCGACTCCTGCCGCTGCTGCCAGAGCTGCGTGAAGAGCCTGCCGAGGAGGGGAGAGGAAAAATCCTCCTCCCGCAGCGGCGGCTCCGCGCCAAAGACGCTCTCGTCCGCACACAGAAGGCGCAGCACGCCCTCCTCCGCCATCGCGGAGCGGAGATTGTCGTAGCGGATCGCGCGCTCGCGCGGCTGCACCTGCGCGGCGATGTTGAGATCCTGCCGCTCCTGCTCGCGCCTCCGGCGGTAATTGCGGCGCTTGACGGTGCGCTGCACCTCCAGCCTCAAAGCGTCGGGCGAGATGCCCGCGGCCTCCGCCGCGCGGGTGGTGTAGATCTCCTGCTCGACGGCGTTGGGCAGCTCCGCGAGCACAGCCGCGGCTGCTGCGGCGTAGTCGATGCGCCCCTGATCGCTCGTGAGATCGAACTGCGCGCGCAGGCGCGCCATGCGGAAATCGATGCCCGTTTCGCTGCCGGTGAGCAGACGCTCAAAGGCGTCAGCCCCCTGATTTTTGATGAAATCGTCCGCGTCCTGCTTGACCGGCTGCCCGTCCACGATGCGGTTGGGAAGCTCGAGCACGCGGACGGAAAAATCGGTCTCGTTCAATAGGTCGAGCGCCTTCTGCGTGGCGATGCGTCCGGCGTTATCGTTATCGTAGCAGAGCACCAGCTCCTTCGTGCAGCGCGAGAGAAGGCGGATCTGCTCGCCGGTGAGGGCGGTGCCCATCGAGGCGCAGGCATTGTCGAAGCCCGCCTGATGGAGCATCACCACATCGATGTTGCCCTCGACGAGCAGGATATTGTCGCGCTTACTTTTCTTGGCGAGGTTCAGCCCGTAGAGCACGCGGCGCTTGCTGTAGACCGGCGTTTCGGGCGAGTTCATGTACTTCGCGCCGGGATCGTCCTTATCCACGATGCGTCCGCCGAAGGCGACCACATCGCCGCGCGCGTCGATGACGGGGAAGATGAGGCGGTTGCGGAATTTATCGTAGACGCGGCCGTTTTTGTTCTGCACCACCAGTCCCGCGGCGAGCAGCTCGGCTTTCGTGTAGCCCTTTTGCGTCATCGCGGTGAGCAGTGCGTCCCACTCGTTGGCGGAGGCACCGAGCCCGAAGCGCACAGCGGTCTTGCGCGAGATGCGGCGCTGCGCAAGATAGTCCGCGCAGGCCTCGCCGCGCTTATCGTGCAGCAGCTCGTAGTAAAAGCGCGCCGCGTCGCGGTTAAGCGCGAGAAGGCGCGAGCGCAGGCGATTATCCTCACCGCGGTCCTCCTCGGGGACGGGCATATTGGCGCGGCGGGCAAGGAAACGCACGGCGTCGGGGAAGGAGAGGTTTTCCTCCTCCATGATAAAGCTGATGACGCCGCCGCCCTTCTTGCAGCCGAAGCAGTGATAGATCTGCTTGTCCGGCGAGACGGAGAACGAGCCGGTCTTTTCGTTGTGGAAGGGGCAGAGCCCGAAGTAGTTTGCGCCCTTTTTCGTGAGTGCGACATAGCTGCCGACCACATCGACGATATCGCTGCGGGCGATCAGCTCGTCCAGAAAACTCTGCGGGAACGCCACGGCACCGCCTCCCCTCTGTGAGTATGGTATAATCCCTGTACGATATTATTTATACGCCGCGGCTTCGCGTTTTCCTTTTTTCACGGAAAAATTTTTTTACGCTCTCCAAAATTTTAACGCTTCGGTTTGACAGTGCGCGGCGCTTGCGCTATACTTGAGAAAAGAGAGAGGGGGCGCGGCAATGAAGATAGAGCTCATAGCCATTCGCCTTGCGCGCCCGTTCAGCGATGAGGAAGCGGCGCGCCTGCTCGAATTTGTTCCGCCCGAGCGTCGGCGGCGGCTGGCCGAGCTGCGCGACCCCGTGCTCGGACACGAGCCGATCTGCGCTTACGCGGCGCTGCAGCTCGGGCTTTACGCGCTCTACGGCTGGCGCGAGCTGCCGGCGATCGTTTACAACAAGTACGGCAAGCCGGAGTTTGCCGACCACCCCGAGGTGCAGTTCAACCTCAGCCATACGCGCGGCGCGGTACTCGTGGGGCTCCATGACCACCCGCTCGGCGTGGACATCGAGCGCATTCGTCCCGTGAGCGAGCGGACGATGCAGCGCCTTGCGGGAACGGCAAGCGAGCGCGAGTTCTTCGAGAGCTGGACGCGGCGCGAGAGCCGCAGCAAGCGCAGCGGCACGGGTCTTGCTGCCATGCGCGAGGAGGCGGCACCCACGCTCTACGGTGAGCGCTTTTTGTATGTGGACACCTTCCCGGGCTATGTCGCCTGCGTGTGTACGCACGCGGACGACGAGCTCGCGCCGGTCCGCCGCTTTACGCTCGGCGGGGCAGAGGGGGACTTTAAGCTGTAAAGATCGGGGAGTCGACAGCTCTCCGATCTTTTTGCATCAAAAAGTGTTGACAAGTGTAGGCAAGTGTGCTACCGTGTGTTTACAATCGTAAACAGTCAACGGAGCGAAAGGAGAACGCGCATGAAGCACATCGACCTGACCGGCGCCGAATGGCGCATCATGGAGCAGCTCTGGGAGCGCGCGCCGCAGACCGGACGCGAGATCACGCAGAGCATGGAGCGGGAGATGAACTGGAGCCGCAGCACGACGCTAACGCTTTTGAAGCGCCTCGTGGACAAGGAGATCGTGCTGTGCGACACCGAGGGCGTGAAGAACACCTTCCGTCCTGCGGTGCGGCGCGAGGACGCGGCGCTTGCGGAGACGGAGACTTTTCTTGACCGCGTCTACCACGGGAGCCTGAGCATGATGGTGAGCGCGATGGCGCGCCGTCAGGCTGTTCCCAGAGAGGAGCTTGACGAGCTCTACGAGCTGCTGCGTGAGCTGGAGGAGGGGTCAAAATGATGCAGTGGATCATTTCTTCAAGCGTGCTGATCGCGGCGGTCATCGCGCTGCGCTTTGCCCTGCGCGGCAGGATCGCCCTGCGCGCGCAGTACGCGCTGTGGCTGCTGGTGCTCGTGCGTCTGCTCGTACCGGTGAGCTTCGGCACGAGCGCGCTGAGCGTGGCGAACGCCGTGCCCGAGCGCACGCCGGTGGTGATGGCAGACCGTGTAGAGACACCTGCTACCGAACAGGAAAATACCTTTACATCATCTGTTGCGCCTGAGTTTAACGAGACGATGCAGCCGTCATCGCCGACAGATCATGAACGCCCCGCGCCGACTGCACCGGTGCGGGAGATCGACTACGCGGCGGCGCTCAGAGCCGTCTGGCTTCTCGGTGCGGCGGCACTGGGAGCGACCTTCCTCGCCGTGAACCTGCGCTTTGGCCGCCGCCTGCGCCGGACGCGCGTCGCGGTGGAGGGGACGGGGGCGGCGCTCGCGGTCTATGAGACGGCGGAGAGCGAAACGCCCTGCCTTTTCGGTCTCGTGAAGCCGAGCATCTATGTGACCGACGCGGCGCGCGCGGACAGTCAAACGCTGTGCTACGCCATCGCCCACGAGCAGACGCACTATCGCCACGGCGACCACCTCTGGGCAGTGCTGCGCGGCGTGTGCCTTGCGCTGCACTGGTACAACCCGCTCGTGTGGTGGGCGGCGGAGCTTTCCCGCCGCGACGCGGAGCTTGCCTGCGATGAAGCGACGATCCGCGCGCTCGGCGAGAGCGAGCGCGCCGCCTACGGCCGCACGCTCCTGCGCATGACCTGCGAGAAGCGCCCCGCGCTGCTCGTCACCGCGACGACAATGACCGACAACGGGCGCGGTCTGCGCGAGCGCATCACGCTGCTCGTGAAAAAGCCGAAGACCGCGGCGTATGCGGCGGTCGCGGCGGCGGTCATCGCGCTCATCGCAGTGGTCTGCACCTTCACGGGGAGGGAGGCTGAGCTGAGTGACCCCTTCGGCAAGACCTATCCGGCGGTCGAGATCGTCTACGACGCGCCGGTGTACAGCATGACCTTTACGGAGGACACCATGCCGCGCGTGGTTTGGGGGCAGACCTCCGTCACGCTGCGGGACTACACCGCCTACGACTACGCCTATTTGTCCCCCGCGGAGCTGACGCTGACGGTGGAGAATTTCGACGAACTGTTCGTTTTCGCGGCGGACGGCACGGACGGCTGGGTGGAGGAAGCGAGCGCAGCGAAGCTGCGCGGAAATAACGCGAAGGCCTGGTCGTGCATGGCGCAGGAGGCGCAGGACGGACTGCCGAACCTCCTCTATTTCCTCCAGCAGAAGGACGGCACGCTCTACCTTGCGCTCGGTTACGATGCCGAAGCGACCGATGGCGCGGCACATTTCCGCTGGCTGCTGCGCCTCGGCGCGGCAGAGGATACCACTACCCTCGAAACCTGGGAGAGCATGGAGGCGTATGTCCTCGCGCGCACGAAGGCGCTCAAAGCGCCGGACGGCTACACCTATACGATCATTCCCGAGGGGCACGACGGCAACGACGGCGAGTACGAGTGGATCACCGAGGCGGCGGCAGATGTGCGCGTCCGCGATCTCAGCCTCAGAGCGACTTGTGAAGGACTTTCGCCTGACGGCGTGCTCGAGCTCTGGTACTTCGATTACGAGGTCAAGCCCGTGGACGCGGCGGGGGTGCTGCCCGAGCGCTACTTCTGGGTCGGCGGCAACTCCATCGGCGACGACGGGTACATTTCCGACAGCTTCTACGATGTTCTCACCGTGCTCCACCGCGCGGACGGTAGCTATCAGATTCTCAGCGAGGCACGCATGAACGACGGCAACTGGTACAACGGCAACGCCTACGAGAGCGGCAGTGAATATCTCTACGATTTCTACATCGACTACGCGCAGCTCGATTTGCCGAGGTACTATAATAAGCTGGGCTACCACCGCTATGATGGCGACGGCTGGTATCTCTACGCTCCGACGGCGGCGTGGGATCACGCGAAAAACGGCACGCGGGAGGAGTGGAGCTCCGCCTATCAGACCGGCAGCACGCTGCGCGTGCAGTGGAGCAGCGACAGTGCGGCGCACTGGGAGCAGAGCTTCCTCGCGCCAAGCTACACGCTCGAACAGCAAACGGAAAATCCGGCGCTCAGCGGTCCGTGGTGCCGCACGGACGAGAGCGGCACGGTGTATGAGTGCTATCTCGCCGCGGCGGAGGGCGGCAGCTATCTCATCACGACCCTCTGGACGCCGACCGAGGATAGCTCGCGCAACGAGTGGGGCTACAGCAAAAAAGAGCAGATCGAGCAAGAGGCGGACGCCCTGCGCGCGATGGCACGGAGCTTCATGGTCGGTACCGCGCCTGCCTCAGACGCGGCGCAGCCCACGCAGCAGAAGCCGAAAAAGATCGTCCTACTCGCGGACGGCTCGGAGGTCGATATGCAGCTTTATCACGGCGAGGGGTGGAGCGTCTACGCGCCGCTGGATTGGACCTACACGCCGCAGTGGAAGCAGTGGACAGCGCCCGACGGCGCGGAGGCGCACTTCTCGATCACCGAGAACTCGACGAGCATGGAGAACACCAGGGCGTACTACGCGCAGCTCGGCGCGTGGCCGTTCGAGACCGATATGCCCGCGCCGCTGGACTATTACTACAATGTCTCCGGCGGTTACGACGCGGCGACGGGCTACGCCCACGAGGAGCTGTACTTCATTCCGGTGGACGAGAACCGCAGCTACACGCTCTCCTGCTATTCGGTGAACGGAACGACCTCCGAGCGGGACAAGCTCACGCTGCGCGCGATGGCGCAGAGCTTCGTCCTCGGCGAGGCGAGCGGCGGCGTGGACGCGAACGCGCCGACCTTCGAGAGCGATTGGGCGATGCTCGACGGTGTGGAGAATTTCGCCGCCTTCCTCACGCTTTCAAAAGACGGTACGGAGCTTGGCGGCTACAGCCTCAGAAACACCTGGAACAAGCCCCGGTTCAACAGCTATGTCTTTGTGAAAACCACCGCGCCGGAGACAGGCGGCAAGATGAAGCTGACGCTGTGGCTCGTGAACAACGATGCTTCGTACTTTGAGTTCTACGAGGGGACGAACACCGTCGGCTACTTCCGCGCGGGCAGCGCGGCGTACTACGCGGTGAGCAACGACTTTGCCGTGGGCGACGGCGTGGGACTCTATGATGAGTTCCGCGGCTGGTACGACGAGGCGGAGTTCGTCGAACTGCGCCTTGCGGTGGAGGAAACACCGCTCCCCGACCGTGGTCAGTCGTGGCAGGAGGCCGCGCAGGAGTGGCTCGACGCCTACGAGGGCGTACACACGAAGGTCACGAGCGGCAGCCGGTATAAATTCACCTGGCTCAAAAACGCCGTCGAACCGGCGGAGGACGCGACGGCGTTTTACCGCGAGCGGGGCGAGGCGGACGAGAATACCTTCTGCTTCTACTCTAAGACCGCGTTCGTTGCCGAGAGCGAGCGCGCGCTGAACAGCGCGATGGCGGGCAACACAGGAGCTGCTACCCTCTCCGGTGCGCCGGAGGGCGCTTACGAGTACACCCGCTGCTGCACCATCACGCGCACGGCGGACGGCTGGGTCGGCGCGATGGGCGGCACGGGCTGGTAAAGCGCCAAACATTCGGACAAAAACCGCGGACAGAAAATGTCCGCGGTTTTTTCAATTTACCCCTATGCAAAACGAAAAAAATACGCTACAATATAAGCGTGAAAAAATGACGGCATCGCAGGGAGGGCTGAGAGAATGGAAAATCCGAAATACCGCCGCGTGCTGCTGAAGATCAGCGGCGAGGCACTGGCGGGTGAGAAGCACTTCGGACTGGACTTCGGCGTGATCGGTCAGGTGGCCGATGTGGTGAAGCAGTGCGTGGAAGCGGGCGTTGAAATGGGCATCGTCATCGGCGGCGGCAACTTCTGGCGCGGCGTGAAAAACGGCGAGGGCTACATCGAGCGCACGCGCGCCGACCACATGGGAATGCTCGCCACGGCGATGAACTGCATGGCAGTCGCCGATGTGCTCGAGCAGAAGGGCGTGCCCGTGCGTATCCAGACGGCGCTGGAGATCAAGGAGGTCGCCGAGCCTTACATTCGCGCCCGCGCGATCCGGCATCTGGAAAAGGGACGCGTGGTCATCTTCGGCTGCGGCATCGGTTCGCCGTTCTTCTCCACCGATACGGCGGCGGTGCTCCGCGCGGCGGAGATCAACGCAGATGTCATTCTGCTCGCGAAGAATATCGACGGCGTCTACAGCGCCGACCCCGCGAAGGTCGCGGACGCCGTGAAGTACGACGCCATCTCGTATGAAGAGGTCCTCGCGCAGCACCTTGCGGTGATGGATTCTACGGCGACCTCGCTTTCGATGGACAATCACATTCCCGTGCTCGTCTTCGCACTCAAGGAGCCGGAGAATATCCTGCGCGCCGTGATGGGCGAAAAGATCGGAACGATCGTCGGCGAATGAGCCGCGTCGCGATAGAAGATATTAAAATTTTGAGGAGGCTATCCCCATGTTGAAGGACGAATACAAGGTTTACGAAGAAAAAATGAAGAAGAGCATCGACTCCGTCGCTGCGGACTTTGCTGCCGTGCGCGCGGGCCGCGCGAACGCCGCTGTGCTCGATCGCATCACCGTCGATTATTACGGCACGCCCACGCCGATCCAGCAGATCGCGTCCATCGGCTCGCCCGATCCGCGTCAGCTCCTCATTCAGCCGTGGGACGCGAGTGCGGTGAAGCTCATCGAAAAGGCGATCCAGAACTCCGACCTCGGCATCAATCCGCAGAACGACGGCAAGTCCATCCGCCTGACCTTCCCGCAGCTCACCGAGGAGCGCCGTAAGGAGCTGGTCAAGCAGATCCACAAGTATGCCGAGGGCGGCAAGGTCGCGATCCGCAACATTCGCCGCGACGCAATGGAGACTTTCAAGAAAAAGCAGAAGGCCAGCGAGCTGACCGAGGACGATCTGAAGATCGCCGAGAAGGATCTGCAAAAGCTGACCGACGATATGTGCAAGGAGCTGGATTCTCTGCTTGCCAAGAAGGAAGCGGAGCTCATGGCGGTCTGATGGGACTGTTCGGAAAAAAGACCCTGACGGGGCAGGTTGACAAAAGCAACCTGCCTCGTCATGTTGCCGTCATCATGGACGGGAACGGCCGCTGGGCGCAAAAGCGCGGGCTCCCGCGCTCGGCGGGACACAAGGCGGGGGCGGAGAGCTTCCGCCGTCTCGGCACCTACTGCAAGGAGCTGGGCATCGATTACCTGACGGTCTACGCTTTCTCGACCGAGAACTGGAAGCGCCCGCCGGAGGAGATCGACGGCATCATGGAGCTGCTGCGCCGCTACCTGCACGAGTGCATCGACACGATGGAGCGCGACGGCAACCGCCTGCGCTTTCTCGGCGATCTCGGCGTATTGGACGACGATCTCAGGGAGCTCATTCGAGAGACGAACGAGCTTTCCGCGCGCATCGAAGGCTTTCAGGCAAATGTCTGCCTCAACTACGGCGGGCGGGACGAGCTCGTCCACGCCGCCCGTGCCTTCGCGCGCGACTGCGCGGCGGGGGAGAAGCGACCCGACGAGCTGACGGAGGAAGCGTTTGCCCGCTATCTCTACTCCGACGGGCTGCCCGAGCCGGAGCTGCTGATCCGTCCGGGCGGAGAGAAGCGTATCAGCAATTATCTCCTCTGGCAGTGCGCCTACAGCGAATTTTATTTTTGCGACACGCTCTGGCCGGACTTTGACGAGCGGGAGTTTGACAAGGCGCTCATCGCCTATCAGCACCGCGAGCGGCGCTTCGGCGGCGTGAAATGATTTTCCCAAAGGGGGACGAAACGATGAAACAAAGATGGCTGGTGGCCGTGGTGGGCATTCCGCTGCTGTTAGTGGTGCTGCTCGCCTGCCCCGTGTGGGCGACGATGCTGCTCGTGTGCGGCATTTCCGGCGTGGCGGCGTATGAGCTGCTCCGTGTCGCGGGGAAAAATCCGGGCAAGCCGGTCTACGCTGCAGCGATCGTTTTCGCGGTCGGGCAGGTGTGGGCGGTCTACGATGCGCGCAAGTGGTATGATGTGACCGTTCCGCTGCGCGCGGGCGCGCCGATCGACAAGTGTTGGCTGCTGCCGATCGTGCTCTTCGTGCTGCTGTGCTACTTTGCGGTCGCGCGCTACGGGAAAGGCAATGAGCTGCCCTTTACCGATGTTGCGGTCGCGATGGTCGGCGGCGCGCTGCTGCCGACGATGTATAGCTGCATCGCCCTGCTGCGCTGCGTGCCGGACTACGGCAGGCTTTATGTCCTCGCGCCGTTTTTCATCGCCTTCGCGGGAGACTCCCTTTCGATGGGCTTCGGTATGTGGTTCGGCAAGCGCAAGATGGCGCCTCATGTCAGCCCGAATAAGACCTGGGCGGGCGGCATCGGCGGCCCCATCGGCAGCGCGCTGGGTATGCTGCTCCTTGGCTTCATCGGCTCGCACTGGCTCGGCTATGCGCCGGACTATTTTGAGCTCGTGAAGGTTGGTGTCGGCGCGAACATCTTCGGTCAGCTCGGCGACCTCACGATGTCGCTCATCAAGCGCGAGGCGGGCATCAAGGACTATAGCCACCTCTTCCTCACGCACGGCGGAATGCTCGACCGCTTTGATTCCACGCTCTTCATCGCCCCCATCGTATATCTGTTTGTGGCGGGTGGTGCGATATGACAAGGAGTATTGCTTTACTGGGCTCGACCGGTTCCATCGGTCGGCAAACGCTGGAAGTCGCGCGTGAGTTAGGCTTGCAGGTCGCGGCGCTGACGGCGAATGCGAGCGTTGATCTCATCGAACAGCAGGCGCGGGAATTCTCCCCGCGTCTTGCTGTGCTTTATGATGAAGCCGCCGCTGCGGAGCTGCGCGCGCGGCTTTCGGACACGAAAACACAGGTCCTCTCCGGCATGGAGGGGCTGCTCGCCGCCGCAACGGCGGAGGAGGCGGACACGGTCGTGACCGCCGTGGTCGGCATGATCGGGCTGCGCCCGACGCTCGCCGCCATTGAAAAGGGCAAGCGCATCGCGCTCGCGAACAAGGAGACGCTCGTGTGCGCGGGCGAGCTCGTGATGGACGCGGCGGACAAATACGGCGCGGAGATCGTGCCGGTGGACAGCGAGCACAGCGCCATTTTCCAGTGCGTACAGGGCTGCCGCGACCGCAGCGAGATCAAGCGCCTCATTCTCACCTGCTCGGGAGGACCCTTCTACGGCCTCACGAGCGAGGAGCTTGCGGGCAAAACGCGCGCGGATGCGCTCCGTCACCCCAACTGGACGATGGGCGCGAAGATCACGGTGGACTCCGCGACGCTGATGAACAAGGGCCTTGAGATCATCGAGGCGATGCGGCTCTACCGCCTGCCGCTCGAGCAGGTGGAGGCGGTCATTCACCGCCAGAGCATTGTCCACTCGCTCGTGGAGTTCCGCGACGGCGCGATGCTCGCTCAGCTCGGGACGCCGGACATGAAGCTCCCGATCCGCTATGCGATGACCTATCCCTACCGCGCGGAAACGCCGGACGAGACGCTGGATCTTTTGTCCTGCCCGCCGCTGACCTTCGCAAAGCCCGATGTGAAGACATTTCGCTGCCTGCTCTACGCGAAGCTCTGCGCTCACGCGGGCGGCACGAGCTGCGCGATCCTGAACGCGGCAAACGAGGTCGCCGTCGGCGCGTTTTTGCGCGAGGAGATCGGCTTCAATGACATTCCCGCCCTCGTCGAAACGGCGCTGATGGCGGTCGAATCGGTATCAAACCCGACGCTCGAGGATATCCTGAGAGCAGACGAGAGTGCGCGCGAGGCTGTGCGCGCGCATCTCCGGTAAGCATTTTCCAAAGGAGTTTATCCATGTATATCATCGCTGCGATCCTGATTTTCGGCGTGCTCATCGCCGTACATGAGCTGGGGCATTTTCTTGCCGCCAAAGCGTGCGGCGTGCGCGTGAACGAGTTTTCCATCGGCATGGGGCCGGTGCTGCTCCACAAGGTAAAAGGGGATACGGAGTATTCGCTGCGCCTTC
Source organism: uncultured Oscillibacter sp. (assembly GCA_964455915.1). GTDB lineage: Bacteria > Bacillota > Clostridia > Oscillospirales > Oscillospiraceae > Hominicoprocola. The sequence continues at coordinate 11,854 of CAYWAS010000044.1, forward strand.
TGCCCATCGGCGGCTTCTGCGCGATGGAGGGCGAGGACGAGGAGAGTGACGACCCCTTCTCGCTGGAAAAGCAGAGCTTCTGGAAAAAGCTCATCATCTTCGTCGCGGGCGCGGCGATGAACTTCCTCACGGGGCTTTTCATCATGGTGTGCCTGTACGCGGGCGCGAAGGGCTTCTACACCGCCGAGATCGTCTCGCTGCACGAGGACTTCCCCCAACAGGGGGAGGAGGGGCTGATGGTCGGCGATGTGCTGTGGGCGATCAACGGCGAGCGCATCTATCTCAAAAACGATGTGGCAACGGTGCTCGGTGTCATCGACCGCGATGAGGACGGCACCATCGAGGTGACGGTCAAGCGCGGCGGCGAAAAGCTCAAGCGCACGCTGACGCTTCAGACCTACACCGACGAGCAGGGCGAGGCGTACCGCGCCTACGGCTTCACCTACGGCGGCATCGTCGAGGCGACGCCGCTCGTGCGGCTGCAATATAGCTGGTACAACACGATCGATTTCGTGCGCCTTGTGCGCCTGAGCATCATGATGCTCGCGAACGGCTCGGCAGGGCTGGACGATCTGAGCGGGCCGGTCGGCATCGTTTCGACCATCAACGATGTGGGACAGGAAGCGCAGGAGGAAGCGGAGAAGAACAACGAAAACGGCTTCCTCGCCGCGGCGGAGAGCATTCTCTACCTCGGCGCGCTGATCGCGGTCAACCTTGCGGTGATGAATCTGCTGCCGCTGCCGGCGCTCGACGGCGGCAAGGTACTGTTCCTTGTGGTGAATACGGCGGCGCTGGCGCTTTTTAAGCGGCAGATCCCGCCAAAATATGAAAACTATATCCACGCGGCGGGCTTTGCCCTGCTGATGGCGCTGATGCTCTTCGTCACATTCCACGATGTGATGAAGCTGCTGTGAGGAGGGGAGCGCATGACGAAGAGAATAGAGGTCGGCGGCGTGGCGGTCGGCGGCGGCGCGCCGGTCACGATCCAGTCGATGTGCAACACGAAGACGGAGGACGCGCGCGCGACGATCGCGCAGATCCTGCGTCTGGAGCAGGCGGGCTGTGAGATCGTGCGCGTGACCGTGCCGACGATGGAGGCTGCCGCCGCGGTCGAGACGATCAAAAAGGAGATCCACATTCCGCTCGTCGCGGATATCCACTTCGACTACCGCCTTGCCATCGCTGCGGCGGAGCACGGCGCGGACAAAATTCGCATCAACCCGGGCAACATCGGCGGCGAGGAGCGCGTGAAGGCGGTGGTAGACGCCTGCCGCGCGCATCATGTGCCGATCCGCATCGGCGTCAACGGCGGCTCGCTGGAGAAGGAGCTTTTGGCGAAGTACGGCCGCGTGACGGCGGAGGCGCTGGTCGAGAGCGCGCTCGGTCACGCCGCGCTGCTGGAAAAATTCGATTTTACCGACATCTGCATCTCGGTCAAAAGCAGTGATGTGCCGCTCAACATGGCGGCGTACCGCCTGCTGCACGAGCGCGTGGACTATCCGCTGCACCTCGGCGTGACCGAGGCGGGCACACCCTCGATGGGCGTTTTGAAGTCCGCCATCGGCATCGGGGGGCTGCTCTGCGAGGGCATCGGTGACACGATGCGCGTGTCGCTGACCGCCGATCCCGTGGAGGAGGTCTATGCCGCCAAGCGTATCCTGCGCGCCTGCGGGCTGCGAAAGAGCGGCGTGAACCTCATCTCCTGCCCGACCTGCGGGCGCACGGCCTACGACATGATCCCGCTTGCCGAGGAGTTGGAGCGTCGGCTCGAGGACTGCGACAAGCCCATCACCGTCGCGGTCATGGGCTGTGTGGTCAACGGCCCCGGCGAGGCGAGCGCGGCGGATATCGGCGTGGCCGGCGGCAAGGGGGAGGGACTGATCTTCCGAAAAGGAGAAGTCCTTTACAAAGTGCCGCAGGAGAAGCTTTTAGACGCGCTGCTAAAAGAGATCGAACGACTTTAAGACTTGAGAAAGAACGGAAGAGAGCATGGCACAACGAATACCGTTTTTTGAATTATTTGAGGGCTTCGCGCCGCCGACCGGACTGCGCGTGCTGCTCGCCGACGCGCGCGTGACGGACGCGACCGTGGAGCAGGCGAGCCGCACGATGCGCATTTCGCTCATCACGACGCAGGAGCTGACGGACGGCGAGTGCGGCCTTTTGGAGCAGCTTCTTGCCGAGCGCTATGAGCTGAGCGCCGTTTCCATCGACGCGAAATGTGCCGCGATGCCCAAGCACGAGGAAAAAAGCTCCTCCGGCAGCGCCAAAAAGGAGCGCGAGCCGGGCAAGATCATCATGGGGCGCGAGATCAAGGGCCGCCCCATGCCGATGAGCGAGCTGAACCTCAAGGCAGGCAATGTCGTGGTCGAGGGCAAAGTGTTCAAATGCGAGTTCCGCGAGCTGCGCCAGCCGGGAATGTGGCTGGCACTCATTGAGATGACGGATTACGACGGCTCGGCCATCGTGCGCAAGCGAATGCCGGAAAAGGAGATCGCGCCGCTGCGCGACCGCATTTCCGTGGGAATGTGGCTGCGCGTCGCGGGCATGATGGAGATGACCTTCGACGGCCACGATATCCAGCTCAACCCGCGCGACATCGCGGAGATCACGCACGAGCCGCGCATGGATACCGCGCCGGTCAAGCGCGTGGAGCTGCATCTGCACACCCGTATGTCGAATATGGACGCGCTGACCGACACCGGCAGTGTCGTCAAGCTCGCGGCGAAGTGGGGAATGCCCGCTATCGCCATCACCGACCACGGCGTGGTGCAGTCCTTCCCCGATGCGTGGCACGCAGGGGAGGGTAAAATAAAAGTACTTTACGGCTGCGAGGGCTATTTCGTCAACAATCTGGACGATCGCATCGCGATCCACGGCACGCAGGACATCGGCTTTTCCGATGAGATCGTCTGCTTCGACATCGAAACGACCGGTCTGCGCGTCACGCAGGAGGCCATCACGGAGATCGGCGCGGTGCGTCTGCGCGGCGGCGAGATCGTCGAGACCTTCCAGACCTTTGTCGACCCCGAGCGGCGGCTGACGCCGGAGATCATCGGCCTCACCGGCATCACCGACGAGATGCTCCGCGGCGCGCCGAAGCTCAGGGACGCGCTGACGGCCTTCCTCGCCTTCGCGGGCGACGCGCCGCTTGCGGCACACAACGCGGAGTTCGACATCAGCTTTATCCGCGCGGGCTGCGAAAAGTGCGGCATCGCCTTCGACCCGACCTACATCGATACCCTCATTTTGGCGCAGAATCTGCTGCCGGGGCTGGGGAAGTATAAGCTCGACATCGTTGCCGACCACTTGCAGCTCCCGCAGTTCAACCACCATCGCGCCTCGGACGATGCGGTGCCGGTGGCGCAGATGCTCACGAAGTTTTTCCCCATGCTCGCTGAGCGCGGCGTGACGCGCTTGCAGGGGATCAACGACGAGATGCTCAAGCTCCGCCCGCTGGGGAGCAAATCGAACCGCTTCCCCAAGCACATCATTCTGCTCGCGAAGAACAAAACGGGGCTGAAGAACCTCTATCAGCTCATTTCGCTCTCAAACCTCAAATACTTCAAGCGTGTGCCGATCATTCCCAAAAGCGAGCTGATCGCGCACCGCGAAGGTCTGATCGTCGGCTCCGCCTGCGAAGCGGGCGAGCTGTTCCGCGCGGTCGTGGACCACAAGGACTGGGCGGAGCTCAAGCGCATCGCGTCCTTCTACGACTATCTGGAGATCCAGCCCGTCTGCAACAATATGTTCATGCTGCGCGAGGGGACGGTCAAGAGCGAGGAGGAGCTGCGCGACTTCAACCGCACGATCGTCAAGCTCGGCGAGGAGCTGGGGAAGCGAGTCGTCGCGACCGGCGATGTCCACTTCCAGGAGCCGGAGGACGAGGTCTACCGTCATATCCTGCTCGCCTCGAAGAAATTCCCCGATGCGAACGCGCCGCTGCCCATCTACTTCCGCACAACGGACGAGATGCTGCGCGAGTTTGCCTATCTCGGCGAGGAAAAGGCGTACGAGGTCGTGGTGACCAACACCCGCGCCATCGCCGACGAGGTCGAGGAGATCGAGCTTTTGCCCAAGGGCAAGCTCTTCCCACCGCGGCTGGAAAACTCGGAGGAGGACCTCAACCGCCTCGTGTGGGACAAGGTGCATGAGCTCTACGGCGACGAGCCGCCGCAGCTCATCAAGGACCGTCTGGACATTGAGCTCGGCGGCATTCTCGGGAAATACGATGTTGTCTATATGTCCGCGCAGAAGCTCGTGCAGCGCAGCCTCGAGTGCGGCTATCTGGTCGGCTCGCGAGGGAGCGTCGGCTCGTCGCTCGTCGCCTATATGTCGGGCATCACCGAGGTCAACTCGCTCCCGCCGCACTATCGCTGCCCGAAGTGCAAGCACAGCGAATTCATCACCGACGGCAGCTACGGCTGCGGCGCGGATATGCCGGACAAGGACTGCCCCGTGTGCGGCACAAAATATGTGAAGGACGGCTTCGATATCCCGTTCGAGACCTTCCTCGGCTTCGGCGGCGGCAAGGTGCCGGATATCGACCTGAACTTCTCGGGCGAATATCAGGCG
>CAYWAS010000045.1:0-15266 GCA_964455915.1 uncultured Oscillibacter sp.
AAGTTGTACACTTTTAAATGATCAAATGTGTACATTTATATATTAGCATTTATACGGGAGGCCAATGGGAGATCGGTGTCATTTCAGCTTCGCAGAACAACAGCGTCTGGTATATCAAGGGAGAGAAGGTCGGCGAAGCGCAGTTGAAAGTTACGGTCTCAAAGGGGGCGGACTGCGCCTTCCATCGGGGACAGCAAAATGTCGAAGCGATAGTGGGCGTCCATGTGTTTGAAAAGCCCGACTGGGAGTCCGACTATCACAGCGTTACCATCAAAAATTTGAAGGACGGCTATACCTACACGATAGGAAATCAAAGCTATACACATGACGGCGCAAAGACTGAGCACACCTTTACGGGCTTGAACAGTAACACCACTTATCAGCTTCGGGTGCAGGAGTATTGCAGCGAGAAGAACGCCGAGGTGTTCGCCTATCTCTCCGTCAGCACCAAATCCCTGCACCGTGTCGGGGTGTATGTGGCAAAGAACAACATACCCAACAGGATAGACGATGGCGTAGACACGCTGACCCTGAAAAAGGGGACAGAGACCCACATACTGACCTACAGTGAAGGCGACCACGGCTACTTCGGCGCCGCGCCGGCGGGCGACTGGGATATCATGCACGGCGACGATAAGCTGGGAACGGTGAGTGTGAGCAAGGATATAGCGAACGCCCGCTATATCATATACTACAGTGTGACGACAGATGTAAATGGAACGCGCTCCGAGGAATGGCTCCTTGCGGGAGAGCATGTGGACGCGCCGCTCGCGCCGACAGAGGATCATCTTCTGGGCGGCAAGCTGTTCGCGGGCTGGACGGCTGACACGGCGGGAGACAACCAATCTGCCGGTGCCACCTACCAGCCGGAGGATCACTACAAGCTGGCGCTCGATGCGCCTGTCACATGGACGGCGGTGCTGGTGGAACCCAAGTCGGTCGCGGTCAAGGTGACCCTTGACCCTGAATCAGAGTCAAGCTCTGGATCAAGTAGAGATGAATCCGAAAATGCCACGCTCAAGGGCGTGACCTTAAACCTGTGGAAAGTGGAGGGGACAGGAGTCAACATAAACTTCTCCGAGGCGGGGAAGTATACGATCACAGGTAGTGAAGATGGATTCAACGCAGAAAGCTATACGCACACCTTCACGGGCCTGCTGCCGGGGAACTATCAGGTGACCACCAGCCCCAAGGAAAACTATGACGCCACGGTGACGGCTGATAGCGACGAGGAAATCAGTGTCAAATTGAAGTACAATCCGCAGGACTTCATGCTGAACTTTGATGTGAAGCTGGACAATAGTGCGGAGGGCTATGTGCAGGCGGTGGAGTGCCGCATCACCTTTTACGATGCGGACGCTGATGGCAAGTTCAGCTACATCGAACAGCACCAAAACGGCGGCGTGAGCGCCACCTTTACCGATGATCAGAAGGAGACCACGGTGAATTATCCGGTCTGGCAGAAGGCGAACGGTGCAACAGACAACTCCCGCTACGGCGTGGAGGTGATGGCATACAGACTGGCAGATGGCACTACCGTTCTGGCAAGTGACACCAATTTGCCCTTTAAGGTGCAATTTGAGTATAAAGAGGACAACTCGGCAGCTGCGGTCACGAGCACGGGAACAGCCTTCAAGCCGACTGACGACAAGGGGCTTCACTGGGATAATACTGCCAACAGTCAGGCGGGGAGCTTGACCGTCACCGTGACGGCTGAACCAAAGACCATCACCTTTGATACCGGCGCGGGCGGCAATATGCCTTCCGATGTGGGAAGCAGCAAAGACTACATCATCATGCCCCGACTGAGAGCCATCGAGCCGGAACCCAATGAGGGCTATGTGTTCCTCGGGTGGAAGACAGCCGAGGGCAGCCCCGCAGCGCCGGAAGCGGGAGCAGTGCTGACGCAGGATTTGAGGCTGGTCGCCCAATGGGCGGCGCCCCGCAACATCGAAGGCACGATCACCGTGAATCATAATAACGCGCTGCTGATCGATCAACTGCAAACAGCGAGCGTGGTTCTGGAGCGGAAGATCGCCGGTTCGCAGGGGAGCAACGATGTCTATGAGGTCTGCGATGTTGCCACGGTAGATGTGACTGTCGGTAGTCCTACACCCAGCTACAAATTTGAAAATGTGCCTTCGGCGCTGAGCGCGAATCAGAGATACACCTATCGCGTGCGCGCGGTGGCGATCAACTACGCAGCGACCTACTCGACGGACAGCGGCACGACTTGGTTAGCCAATAACAACACTGTTCCGGACAGCAACGAGGTGGACATCACGCTGACAATGGAGCCGGAAGTATTTACGCTGAGCTACGAGATCAACGCCGGCGCGATTGGAGCCGGCTTCCGACCGGCATCGATGCAGGTCTATGTGGGCTTCAGTCCGGACGGCGGCGCGCCCTACACCGTGGTCTCGCAGATGCCGAACGGCAAAGAGGTCATCTGGAAGCGTGACGGCAAAGCCGACGACACGCTCGATGTCTGGAAGCAGCACACCTCCGGCAAGGTGACGCGCTATCAGATCGGCGTGGGCACGGAGGAGGTCAACGGCGCCAAGCAGCTCAGACCTCTGGTCGATGATTCGCTCAACTATAAGATCAGCCGTGGCGACGAGGTGCATTACGACCCCATCAATGCCCGCGCCGCGACCACCGGCACCCTGACCCTGAAACTGGAACCAAAGAGCTATGTAGTGCTGTTGGACCTGAACGGCGGCAACTATCTTGGCACGCCCGATGGCTACAAACTCTATGAGGAGCAGGGGAATCAGGGGAACGATGTCACGCTCTGGACCACGCAGCACACCTGGAGCAAGCCCACCACGATAGCCACCCCGACGCGCGCGGGATATCACCTGACGGGCTGGAAGGAGGTCAATGTGGACGGGTCGTCTCTGGGTACGCCCAATCGGATAGAAGGAAGCAGGCTCGACGCAAGCGTGGCGAGGACCATTCGCCTCAAAGCGCAGTGGGCACCGGGCGATCCCCCGACGGGCGGCAGCAGCGGCAGCGACAGCGGGCGGAAGGAGAACGACGGCGGGGGAAAGCCGGTGCAGCCTCCCGAGGTGTTTGCGCGGCTGAACACGAGCGAGCGCATCGCCTACATTCAGGGCTATGAGGACGGCACCGTCCGCCCCGAGGCTCCCATCACGCGCGGCGAGCTGGCGATGATGTTCTATCGCCTGCTCACCGGCGATTACCGCCGCTCGATCTTCAGCACGAGCAATTCCTACTGGGATATCACGGCGGGGATATGGTACAATACGCCGGTTTCGAGCTTTTCCAACGCGGGGATACTCAAGGGCTTCAGCGACGGCAGCTTTGGCGGTGACCGACCCGTGACGCGCGCGGAATTTGCCGCGATCGTCGTGCGGCTCGTCGGCGGCGACAATGTCGCGGACGGACATGACTTCTCCGACATCACGGGCTGCTGGGCGGAGCAGGAGATCGCGATCGCGGCATCGCTGGGGTGGATACTCGGCTACGAGGACGGCACCTTCCGTCCCGACCGGAGCATCACCCGCGCGGAGGCGGTCACGATCATCAACCGCATTCTCGGGCGGCTGGAATACGATCCGGCCGAGCTGGGCGCGAACCTGAAGACCTTCACGGACAACACGCCCGGTCTGTGGTACTACGAGGCGATCCAGGAGGCTGCCAACGGCACGCTTCCCGACCTCGGCGAGCACGCCTGATAGGAAAACGCCGCGGAGAAGGGCAGCCTTCTCCGCGGCGTTTTTTCGCTGCGGGAAGGACGGTTGCGCCGCACGGCGGAGTGTGATATACTCCGAGGGAGCAAAAGGAGGAGCGGTATGGCGAATTTCACCGGACAGGCGATCAAGGCGTCGTTCATGAAGCTGCTCAACGAGCGGCCGCTCGGCAAGATCAGCGTGCGCGACATCGTGGAGGACTGCGGCATCAACCGCAACTCCTTCTACTATCACTTTCAGGCTATACCAATTCGCTCATCAACGATATTAAAGAAGTCCCCGGCGTGAGCAACGCCGTGTGGATCAGCAACCTCGTCGGCATTCAGATCCCCACCGACATGATCCCCGCGAGCTTCCGTGACCTCTTTTTCTCCGGCGAGGGAACCATGATGATCATTCAATACGAAAAGGCGGGCGCGTCCGAGGAGACGATGAACGCCATCGAGGAGATCCGCTCGCTGTGCAACGAAAAATGCTTCCTCGCGGGCTTCTCCGTCGTCATCAAGGATACGCGCGACCTTGTGGACAAGGAGCTGCCGATCTTTGTGGCGCTCGCGGTCGTGCTCGCGCTCGCGGCGATGCTGCTGACGATGGAGTCCACCGTCCTGCCCTTCATTCTGCTCGCGAACATCGGTCTCGCGGTGCTCTATAACTTCGGCACGAACATCTTTTTGGGGGAAATTTCCTACATCACGAGGGCGATCGCCGCGGTCTTGCAGCTCGGCGTCACGATGGACTACTCCGTCTTCCTCTACCGCCGCTACGAAGAGGAGCGCGCGGGCTACGAGGACAGGCGCGACGCGATGGAGCAGGCGATCCTCGCCGCGTTCCGCTCGCTCGCGGGCTCGAGCCTCACGACCGTCGCGGGCTTCGCCGCGCTGTGCGCGATGCGCCTGACGCTCGGGCGCGACATCGGCGTTGTGATGATGAAGGGCGTGGTGCTCGGCGTGGCGACCGTCATTCTGGTGCTGCCCTCGCTCATTCTCCTCGCGGATAAGCAGATCGACAAGCACAAGCACAAAAACCTCCTGCCGGACTTCACGCCGCTCAACCGCTGGATCCTGAAGCACCGCGTGGCCATCGTGGCCCTCGGTCTGCTGCTGGCGCTGCCGGCTTATTACGCGCAGAGCCACGCGAGCATCTATTATAAGCTTGACGAGACTCTGCCGCGCGACCTGCCCTCGATCGTGGCGAACGCCAAGCTCAAGGACGAGTTTGCGATGTCCACGAACCACTTCATTCTCCTGCGCGATGACCTCTCCGCCGCCGACATGAGCGCGATGGAATCGCAGCTCGAGGAGCTTCCCGGCGTGACGAGCATGATCTCATATCACTCGCTGCTCGGCACGGGCATTCCCGATTTCTTCATTCCCGCCGAGGTGCGCGATATGCTCAAGCAGGGCGGGCGGCAGATGATGCTGGTGAATTCGAGCTATGAAACCGCCTCCGACGAGGTGGCAGAGCAGCTTCGGCAGATGTCCGCCATCATCAAGCACTATGACCCCGATGCGCTCATCACCGGCGAGGGCGCGATGACGGAGGACCTGATCGAAACGACCGCCGTGGACTTCAATGTGACGAGCTATATCTCCATCGCGGCGATCTTCCTCATCGTGATGGTGGTCTTCAAGTCCCCCACCGTCCCCGCGGTGCTGGTCGCCGCCATCGAGTTCGCCATCTTTCTCAACCAGGGCGCGGCGTACTTCCTCGGCACCGAGGTGCCCTTTGTCGCGCCCACGGTGATCAGCTGCATTCAGCTCGGCGCGACGGTGGACTACGCGATCTTGATGACCTCGCGCTTTCAGGAGGAGCTGCGAGCCGGCAGGGATCGCCACGAGGCGGCGCTGATCGCGGGCGCGTCGTCCGATGCCTCGATCATCACGAGCGCGCTCGTGCTCTTCTGCGCGACGCTCGGCGTGTCGTTCGTCTCGTCCATCGACCTCATCGGCGCGATTTGCGTGATGCTTGCGCGCGGTGCGGTCATCTCTGCGCTCGTGAGCATCTTCCTGCTGCCGGCGCTGCTGTGCGTGTGCGAGCCGGTGTTCAACAAAACCGGCCTCTGCTGGCGCACGGAAAAGAAGGAAAAAGCGCGGGAGGCGCTCGCACCGAGCGAGCAAAAGGAGGAAGCTGTATCGTCAAAAACGACAAAAAACCGGTAAAAAAACCTTCATTATGTCAGAAAAACTTGAGAGAAGTAAAAAGGGCTTGCAAAAAAAGAAATATCTGATATGATATAAGAAAAATGTAATATATTTCTGAAACGCTACGATTGAGCTTCCCTCATTTGACCTTGCAATTCTGAGGGGGCAGGTATCCTGTCCCTCAGACAGGTGAAGGCGGTGGCGGGTTGGAATAAAGGAGATATCATTTGATTTTCGATAAAAAAGATGCGATCGCTCTGCCCACTTATAAGGATCTGGCGTATAAGATGATCAAGGAATCGATCATTTTCCAGCGCTTTAAGCCGGACGAGCTGTATTCGCAGGAGGAGATCTGCACCGAGCTGGGCATCAGCCGCACGCCTGTGCGCGAGGCTCTTCTGGAGCTGCAGAAGGAGCGTTATATTTCGTTTTGCCGCGGCCGCGGGATCACCGTTGTGCCGATCACCGAAACAGAGGCAAAGGACATTCGCGAGGTGAGGATCTGCAATGAAAAATTCGGTGCCCGTCTCGCAGCCGAGCGCGCAACGGACGAGCAGATCCGGAAAATAGAAGAGCTGCTCCACAATGCGATGCAGGTCATAGACGGCAGAAACGCCCAGGAAATGTACGAGCTCGATCGCTCGTTCCACGGTGCGATTATGGAGGCCAGCCAGAATATATGGCTGAAGAACAGCGTGAGCGATTTGCGCGACCAGTGGCTGCGCTATGAAAATCAAATCGCTTATAACGCCGAGGAGTCGTCCAAGCAGGTCATGGACGAGCATTACAGGATCCTTCAGAGCATACAGAAAAGGGATCCCGATCTTGCTGAGACTGCAATGGAAGAGCATCTCTGGGCCGCATATCGCAGGACAATGTCAAAGCGTGACCATTGATCCTGCGCCGGCAGCGGGGGATCGTGGCTTCGCACTCTCAGAAATATATTACATATTGCATAATCTTTGACGGGAACAGACGCTTGCGGAGAGGCAAGCGATCATTATTCCTTTAAGAAATATGTTACATATCTAAATGCAGAGGTAGAAATGGATATAGAATTGACTTCCACATCTCAAATTTTGAAAGATGTCTATATCCCGCCCATGGCTCTTGTTCGCCAGATTCTCCCGCGCCCCAGGATCGATGATGTTGCCGCAGCGGTCCGCAGTGAGTTGAAAGACAGTGTCCTTTCCAACACCCTGCGAAGCGGAATGTCCGTCGCCATTTCCTGCGGGAGTCGAGGCATCACCAACATTCCGTTGATCATGCGGGAGATCGCGGCGTTTTGCAAAAGCCGCGGCGCGGAACCTTTCATCGTTCCGGCGATGGGCAGCCATGGCGGGGCCACCGCGCAGGGACAGACAGAAGTTTTGGCAAACCTTGGCGTCACAGAAGAATTTTGCGGCTGCCCCATTCGCTCGTCGATGGAAACGGTCCGTTTAGGAACGACGGACGGGGGATATCCGGTTTACCTTGATAAGTATGCCAGCCAGTCAGACGGCATCATCGTAGTCGGCCGTATCAAGGCGCACACCGCGTTTCGCGGCAGCTATGAAAGCGGTCTGATGAAAATGATGGCGGTCGGACTTGGTAAAAAGGACGGCGCAGAGGTCTGCCATTCCACCGGCTTTCGCCTGATGCACTCGATCATGCCGGCTGTCGCAAACGGTATACTGCACAGCGGCAAGATCCTTCTTGGCGTGGCGATCATTGAAAACGCCTATGACGAGACCTGCACCTTAAAAGCGCTCGCACCGCAGCAGATCCCCGAGGAGGAGCCGGAGCTTCTGCTTCAGGCGAAAAACCTGATGGGGCGGCTGTATCTGCCGGAAACAGATCTGCTGATCATTGACAGGATCGGCAAAAACATCAGCGGAGACGGGTCGGACCCCAATGTTGCCGGAAACTTTTGCTGCCCCTACGCCTCGGGAGGACTGAAGGCGGAGAAGCGGACGGTGCTGGATCTGACGGACGAGACGCACGGAAATGCGATGGGGATCGGACTCTACGACACCACAACGCAGCGCCTGTTCAACAAGATTGACTTCGACACAACTTATGTAAATCCACTCGTCAGCTCGGCGATCAATATGGCAAGGATCCCCATGATCATGCGCAACGATCACGATGCGATCGCAGCGTGCCTGCGCGCCAGCTCGGAGATCGACCATGAAGCCCCCCGGATCATACGCATTCAGGATTCCGCCCACATTGAGCACATCTATGTTTCGGCGGCGCATCGTGAAGAGGTGCTTGCAGATGACCGAATGGAGCTCCTGTCGCCGTTCCTGCCGATGAAATTCACAAAAGACGGAAACCTATGGTAGAAAAGAGGATTGCAGACGATATGAAACAAGAGGGGCAGTATATGTGGCCTTCCCGTTGGGGAAAGCCCTCTGCGTGCGGTGAGCACGGCGCGGTCAGCAGCAACAGCAGCTACGCGACCCGTGCCGGTTTGGAGATATTACGCCGCGGAGGAAACGCGTTTGATGCCGCTGCCGCGGTTTCGCTGGTGCTCTCTGTGGTGGAGCCGCATCATTCCGGCATTGGCGGCGGCTGCTTTGGACTCTTTTACACAGAGAAAACAGGCACCGTGTACGCACTGGATGCTCGCGGGACCGCTCCGCAAAACGCAACGGAGGATCTTTTCATCAAGGACGGCGAGGTGCAGGACGAGTGGAAGGATTCCGGCGGACAGTCTGTTGCTGTGCCGGGACTTTTACGCTCGCTTGACGAAATGCTCAAAAAGTACGGCACGATGCCCTTCGCGGAGGTGGCAAAGCCCGCGATCGACCTTGCAAGAAACGGCTTCGCGATGAGCTATACCGGCTCGCTTACGATGGCAGACGCTTCGGTGCAGAGCAAAATAGAACAATCCGCGGCATTCCGCAGGCTGTATCTCAAGGGTGATGGCAGCCCTTACAAAATGGGCGAGCTCCAGCGGAATCCCGAGATAGCGGAGCTTTTGCAGCTCCTGTCGGAAAATGGGGTAGACGCATTTTATCAGGGGCAGATCGCCGAGAAGATCGTCGCGGCGGTCAACGAGCGCAGCGGCTGCTTCACAGCGGAGGATCTGCTTCAGTACAGACCCAAATACCGTGAGGTCGTCCGCACGGACTACCACGGGTATGAGGTCGCCTCCTTCCCGCCACCCGGAGGCGGCTGTGCCGTACTGGAAATGCTGAACATTCTGGAGGGTTGTGAGCTTCGCGCCATGGGACATAACTCGGCAGAGAGCATTCACGCGATCGCTGAAGCGATGAAGCTTGCTTTTGCCGACCGCAGCGTCGCGTTGGGCGACCCCGATTTTGTAGATGTCGATACCAAACGCCTGACCTCCAAGGAGCACGCGGAGAGCCGCCGGTTGCTGATGGAAGCCGAAAAAGCAAAAGAGTATGCGCCGGCTGAGGGCATCGAGGCAAAGGACTATCCGGGAAACACCTCGCACTTTTCGATCATGGATCGATACGGAAACGCGATCTCTCTGACGCAGACCGTGAGAGACTGGTTTGGCTCCGGCATCGTCGTGGACGGCTACGGCTTTGTTCTGAACAACGCGATGTCAGACTTCAGCGCAAAAGCGGGCGCTTTGACGAGCCAGGGACTTGCCTACGGCGATGCCAACAGGATCGCAGGAGGGAAGACCCCCCTGTCGTCCATGTCTCCGTCGCTCGTGCTCAAGGACGGCAAGCCGTTTTTGTGCATCGGCTCGGCAGGCGGACCGAGGATCATCATTGGAACGCTGCAGGGGATAGTGAATGCCATCGACTACGATATGCTTCCCGAGCAGCTTGTGCGTATGCCTTATGTTGGCTGCCTGACGAGGGCGCAGGGGCTGGAGGTGGAATACGGCATTTCCGAGGATACGCTCCGTCTCCTTGAAGCGAAGGGGCATACGCTCGTCCGTGTTCCGGTCGACGAGGCGATGAGCACGATGCTCAACAGCGTGATGTTCAGGGACGGACGATACTACGCCGCCGGCACACAGCGCGTAGACGGCTGCGGCGGTGCCCTGACAGAGAGCGGAAACATGGTCTTTGAGGGGATCTACCACGCCTGACAAAAACTGTCCGCGCAGCAATAATCGCTTAAATCGTTCCTTGATCTTGGTGAACAAGATTAAAGATAAATATTTTTAAAAGGAGAGCAAAACAATGGGAAAGTACGATGTGCCAAGAATGAATAAGCCTGCAAAGAGCCCCTGGGGTCCGAATGATCAAAAAGGACGCCTGAACTGGATCACTGCCGAATCCAGTTTTGAGGTCATCAACGCCATTGACCCTAAAAAGTATTACAATCTCGCGGTTGACTATTTTGTCGGTATGCCCTCTTGGAAGGGCGCCGGCGACCCGCCCTATCAGATCTGGATGACGCATACGCCGCAGGGTAATGTGAATGACGATCTGATGAAGAATGTGACCGAGGACAGCAAGAAGCTGTGCAGCTATTCCGGCGATGCCTTCTCCATGTATACGCACACCGGTACGCACCTTGACGCGTTCAACCACTTCGGCTATTTTGGTGAGATCTGGAACGGCTATAACGAGAAGAACGACCTCGGCAGCCGTGTCTGGCGCAAGTGCGGCATTGAGCAGTTCCCGCCGCTGATCGTCGCCCGTGCCGTTATGCTCGACATCGCCGCGATGAAGGGCGTCGACTGCCTGCCCGATTCCTATGTCATCACGGTCGATGACCTGAAGGAGTGCATCGAGAAGGAGCAGGTCGAACTCAGAAAGGGCGACATCATCATGATCCGTACCGGTCGTATGAGCGTTTGGCCCGACTGCGACAAGTACGAGTGGAACACCCCCGGCATCGAGATCAAGGGCGCTGAGTTCCTTGTCGGTGAAGGCGGCATGATCCTCGCTTCCGACAACATCGCGCTTGAGGTCGCTCCGTCTGTTGAGCCCGACAACTACTTCCCCGTCCACAGCTATCTCTTCTCCGAGGTCGGCGCGTCCATTCTCGAGCTGCTCTGGCTGGAGGACCTTTCCAAGGACAAGATCTACGAGGGCGGTCTGATCATGATGCCGATGCCTCTGGTCGGCGCAACGGGCGCTCCGGTCCAGCCGATGTTCTTCCCCTTCAAGAAGTAATATAGTCCACCTGCTGCGATCACTTAAAAAAGAAATAGAAAAGGAGTAACCTTATGGCAGAACCCAATACCAACAAAAACAGCGAGTTACTGCCGATCCCGTATGCAAACCGCTCTGCCGGTCCCTTCAGTTATTTTTGTATGTGGGTTGGCATCGCCGTTATCATCGCGACCTTCTCCCTCGGCGGCGACGGCGTTTCGCACATCAAGCTCGGCTGGGTCGCATTTGCCTGCCTGATCGCGAATGTACTCTGCGGCTTTATCATGTCGCTCACCGGCGATGTCGGCGTTGAGCACGGCATCACCTTCCCGGTCTTCCTGCGCGCTCCCTTCGGCCGCATCGGTTCTTCTCTGCCTCTGATCTGCCGCTCGGTCCTCGGCTGCATCTGGTTCGGCATTCAGAGCTACTACGGCGCGACGGCCATGACCTACATCATTGCCTACTTCACCGGCTTTAATAACTGGTTCGTTGTCTATCTGGTCTTCGTCTTTGTCCAGACCTTCAATGTTGCGATGGGCTTCCGTGCGATCGAAAAGTTCTCGAACTTTGCCGCGCCCTGCATCGTCGCGATCGCCTGCTGGATGATGTATGTCCTCTTCGGTCAGGCAGATGCTGCCGGCATTGACATCTGGAACAGCGTGGTCGTTCCCGGCGGCGGTGTCACGACTACGGCGACGCTGAGCCTGCATGTGTTTATCATCGTCTTCTTCACCAACCTTTCCTACTGGTCCACGACCTCTGCGGACAGCCAGACGCTCGCCAGAAATACGAAGGCTCCGATGAACGAGCGCAACTGGTTCAAGCGTAATACCGTTTCGCTCATCGGTCACTGCATCGCCCTGCCCATCACCGAGACCTTCTGTATCGTGATCGGCGGCGTGTCCATGCTGGTTGCCGGTAACTGGAATCCGGTCGAGGTCCTTCAGCAGACGGCCAGCGGCGTTGCACTTCTGGTTCTGCTGCTTGTCATCGTGCTCGCTCAGTGGTCCACGAACGCTGCGGCAAACATGATGCTTCCCGCGGTCACGCTGCACAATATCTTCCCCAAGGTGTTCAGCTACAAGCGCTCCGTGTGGCTGTGCGGCATCATTGCGGCGGTTTCCTTCCCGTGGGAGATCATGGCAAGGATCGGCGGTTTCCTGAATGTTATGTCCTCTATTTACGCCCCTGTCGCCGGTATCTGCGTGGTGGACTACTATCTGCTTCGCAGCCGCCGTCTGAATGTTCCGGAGCTCTACAACGACAAGGGTCAGTATTACTATGGCAACGGCTGGAATATGGCGGGTCTGATCGCACTCGTGGTTGGCTGCGCGTCCACCTTTGCGCTGCCCAACTACGCCTATGGCGCAGGCTTCGTTGTCGGCGCAGTGATCTACTACGCGCTCGCAAAGGGCTGGTGGCTGAAGAAATATCCCCAGGTCGAGATCAACGGCAAGGACGAGGACTTCCTCGGCATCACCGTTGGCCGCGAGTGGAAGGTTACCCTCTAAGAGCTGTTTGCCTGCGGCAAACATACCATAAGCACAGTCTCCTCTGAATATAGACCTCCCCGGCAGTTTTTGGATCTTTCCTTTCTCTGCCCGGGGAGGTTTTCCGTTCCCGACAGGGGCGCTGCCCCGTCTCCTTTTGCGCCTGCCTTACAGCCCGACCGACGCGGCTTTCGCTCCGTTTCCTCCGCAAAAGAGGCAAACCCGGACGCGCCGACGCGCATAATCTGAAGCAGAGCTTAAAAGTAATGGAGGCGCACTTATGACGCAAACGCATTTTTTTCTCGGCGCGAACAGCGCGGACGGATTTCACAGCCTGTATGACGAGCTGCTCGACGCGCCGCTGCGCGACCTCGCGATCCTCAAGGGCGGTCCCGGCTGCGGCAAATCGACGCTGATGCGCCGCGCGGCGACGGAGCTGGCCGCGCGCGGGGAGGACACGGTCTGCATTCACTGCTCGGGCGACCCCGACTCGCTCGACGCGGTGCTCTTTCCCCGCCTGCGTGTGGGCTTCGTCGACGGCACCAGCCCGCATACCCTCGAGCCGCGGTATATGGCGGCGCGGGAGCGCTACATCGACTTCTCACCCTGCTATGACCTTGCCGCGGCAAAGGCGCTCGCGCCCGAGCTGACCGCCTGTGCCGACGCTTACCGCGCCGCTTACTCCGGTGCTTACCGTGTGCTGCGCGCGCTGGGCGGCATCGAATCGGAGCGCCGCGCCCTCGCGCAGGAGGGCTTCGATGAGGAAAAGCTGCTGCGCCGCGCTGCGGGCATCGCAGCGCGCGAGCTCAAGGGACGCGCTGCCGCTTCGGGGCGGACGACCCGCGTGTTCCTCGGCGCGTTGACCGCGCAGGGCTCGACGGAGCACTTCGAAACGGCGCAGGCGCTCTGCCCGCGCGTCTACGAGCTGTGCGACAGCTTCGGCCTTTCTGCATCGGCGCTGCGGCTGCTGCACCGCGCCGCGCTGGACGCCGGCGAGGACGCGCTGCTGTGTCTCGACCCGCTCTTTCCCGCGCAGCCGCGCCACCTGCTCCTTCCCGCGCGCGGCGTTGCCTTCCTCACGACCGGAGCGGACGCACCCCTTGTGCAAGAGCCCTATCGCCGCCTGCGCGTTGACACCGTGGCGGAGGAGTGCCTCGGCCGCGCGCAGAAGGGTCGTCTGCGCCTGCTGCGCCGTCTGCGCCGCGAGTTGGAGAACGAAGCGGTCGCCGCGCTCGCGCGCGCCAAGAGCGGGCACGATGCCCTCGAGGCGCGCTACCGTCCCTGCGTGGACTTCGCGGCGGTCGACGCGCTGTGCGGGCGGGAGCTTGCGCGGCTGCGCGATTGCGCCGACTGAACGAAAGAGGGTCCGCGCCCTGCGGCGCAGACCCTCTGCTGTTTCGTTTTGACTTGTGCGAGCCTCACACCGCGATGCGGCGCGCGGTGACATAGCCGGTGGTGTAGTAGGCATCGGTCATGTTGCTGACGATCACGCCGACCCCGTAGTCCGAGGCGTGGACGAACTGCCCGCCGCCAATGTAGATCCCGACATGCGTGACGGGCTTCGAGGTGTTGCTTCCGGGCTTTTTGAAGAAGACGAGGTCGCCGGGGGCAAGCTCGTCCTTCATGACGGAAACGCCGTTCGTGAGCTGCGCGGAGGCCGTGCGGTTGACCGAATAGCCGAACTGCGAGCACACATACTGCACCAGACCCGAGCAGTCGAAGCCGACGCTCGGCGACGCGCCGCCGTAAACATAGCTGTAGCCGACATAATTGAGCGCGAAGTTCGCCATCTCGCCGCCCGTCGAGCTGACGGCGACGGGGGTATAGTCCGTCTCCTCCACATAGTCGGCGCTGACATAGCCGCCCTCGACGCCGTACCAGCCGCCGCTGACGCTGAGGACCTTGACGGTCCTGCCCTGCGCGAGCGTGCCGACGCGCGAATACCCTGTGCCGGGGCCGGAGCGAATGTTCAGCGGGCCCTCCGTGACGCGGATATAAAGGCTCTCGGCAGCCTCCTCCGCCGTGGCGGGCGCGGTGTACTCCGCGAGGATATAGCCGCTTGCGATCTTGTACCAGCCGTTCTCCGTGCCGAGGACCTCAACGACCTTGCCCTTGGCAAGCGAGCCGACCTTGCCGTGCTCCGTCCCCGCGCCTGCGCGGACATTGAGCGCGTCCGCCGTGATGCGGACATAGGTCTCCGTGCTCTCGTTCGCCGCCTGCGCGGACGGCGCCGCGGCCGACTGCGCCTGCGCGCTCTCCTCCAGCGTGACATAGCTTGCGGAAATGTAGCCTCTGCGCCCGTTCAGGTCGATGCCGTACCAGCCGCTCACCGAGGTGTCGGTGATCTCCACGCGCTTGCCGTCGGCCAGCATATCGAGCACTGCCGCGCTCGTGCTCGCGGACTGGCGTACCCGCAGCGGGCTGCCGCCGGAATCCACCGTCCCCGTCAGCGCGAGCGCCGGGGTGGTCAGGCTGAAGGCAAGCAGCAGTCCCGCGACTGCGCCGCGGAGCATCGGATCGTGTCTCATCGGGGGTGTCCTCCTCTTTTCGAAAGCGGTACGGCAGGCGCACCGCAACTGTATCGATATCGGTTACAAATTGTAACCATTTTCATCATAGCACAGTTTTCCCGAAGATGCAAGCCTTTTTCGAGCCGAAGCGAGCACTTCCGCGCGAAAGATGGGGAGGAGCAGGGAGAGGCGGCAAAAAAAGTTTTTCAAAACTCGCAAAAAAATGTTGACACGGCGGGGACGATTTAGTATAATAACCCTTGCCGTTCACGAAACGGTATCGCGTGGGGGAGCATAGCTCAGCTGGGAGAGCACCTGCCTTACAAGCAGGGGG
>CAYWAS010000046.1:0-14842 GCA_964455915.1 uncultured Oscillibacter sp.
GCGCACGATCATCAGCCTCCTCATCGTCTGCCCCATCGCGCACCTGTTGTTCTAAGCGCCGCGCGGACGAGCCTTACCTTGCATAATGAACGGGAGCCGGAGTGCCGCCAAGGTCCTCCGGCTCTCCTCTCGCCGGACCATACGCCGCGGGAAGGGAGCGAAGCATGGACTTCAAGCCGGACAAAAACAGCAAAATACCGATCTACCTTCAGGTGGCAGACCACATTCGCGCGCAGATCATGCGCGGCGAGCTGCCGCCGGGGAGCGTGCTGCCCTCGGAGCGCAGCCTTGCGCGCGTTCTGGAGATCCACCGCAACACGGTCGTCAAGGCGTACAGCGAGCTCAAAAGCGACGCCTGGATCGAATCCCGTCAGGGCGTCGGCTATGTCGTCGCCTGCCCGCAGGAGAGCTGCGGCGCGGACGCGCGAGATGCCGCGGCGGGGAAGGCGAACAAGCGCGTGAACTGGGTCAACGAGATCAAAAGCCAGTACCTTGATATGGAAAAGACCTTTGACGATCTCTTCCACCGCTTTGCCGACGCGAGCAAGTATTCTCTCGGCAGCGGCATTTCCTCCGGCGAGGTGTTCCGCCCCGAGCAGGTGGCGCGGGATATCGCGCCGCTGATGATGAGCGCAGGCTGCTGGTACTTCTACAGCCCCTATAAGGGCGACAAGTTCCTGCGCCAGAAGCTCGTCTCCTTCCTCGGTATGAAGGGGATCAAAGCCTCCGCCGGCGAGATCCAGCTCCTCTCGGAGACGAATCAGGCGCTCGACTTCATCGTGACGCTCCTCGTCCGTCCGGGCGACGCGATCGTGATGGAGGAGCCCGTCCACCCCGACATCTCCCGTGCGATGGAGCTGGCGGGCGCGAAGGTCTACACCGTTCCGGTCGATGGGGACGGAATGTGCTGCGATCTGCTTGAAAAGCTCGTTGTGACCAAGCAGCCGAAGCTCATCTTCGTCAACTCCAGCTTCCATGACCCCACGGGCAACATTCTCTCGCTCGAGCGGCGCAAAAAGATCATCGAGCTCTCCAACACCTACCGGATCCCCGTCGTGGAGGAGGACGCCGCGAGCGAGCTGGTCTACGAGGGCGAGAGGCTCCCGCCCATCAAGGCCTTCGATACGCTGGAAAATGTCATCTACATCTACTCCTTCTCGCTGACCTTCGTCCCAGGGCTGAGCGTCGCCGCAGTCGTGGCGAACGCCGAGGTGATCCGCAGCCTGAGCTACCTGGTCTCCGTGCGCCTGATGGCGTCCGACTGGATGACGCAGAAGCTGCTGGGCCGCTATCTGGACGATGGGAGCTATTATCAGGCGCTGGATCGCTTTCGCGACAGCTACGGGCGCAAGCAGCGGCTCGTGTGCGAGCAGCTCGACGCGATGGCGGAGCTCGGCGTGCGGTACGAGCGGCCGCGCGGCGGTGTGTATATCTGGTGCCGCCTGCCGGACGGGATCGACAGCAAGCGCTTTGTCAACCTCGCCTATCGGCGCGGGCTCATTCTGATTCCCGGCTACATCTTTTATCCCTTCAAAAACGGCGGACGCGACCATGTCCGCATCAACTACTCCTATGAGTCGGACGAGCGGCTGCTGCGCGGCATGGAGGTGTTCCGCGCCGTGCTCGAGGAGCTGCTGCGGGACCCGCCTTCCGCGTGAGGGCGTCGCGGACGGTGGGGCGCTGTGCCGTCCGCGCGGGCATTTTGCGGCGCCGCACCGAGCGGCGAAAAAGAAAAATAAAAAAATTGAAAAAAGTGCTTGCATTTTCCACTCTGTGGTGCTATACTACACATGTTGTCTGAGAGGACACGCGCCGTTAGCTCAGCTGGATAGAGCGTCTGGCTACGGACCAGAAGGCCGGGAGTTCGAATCTCTCACGGCGTGCCACCCCGAAAACCTTGTGTATCAAGGCTTTCGGGGTTTTTCTTATGCCCTTGCGCCCTGCCCCGAAATCGGCTGTTTCTAAAGATTTTCTAATACTTTTTGGAAAGGCTTTTGAGAGAATTTCGCTCTCTCAGACGCGCAAATGCGCGGAAAGGCTGTCGGAAAGCTGCTGCAAACGACCTAAATCGAGATGGCCGTAGATGTTGGCAGTCGTGCGGATGTCGCTGTGTCCCATCCATGTCTGCACATCCTTCAGATTGCAGCCGTTGTTGAGCAGAATGCTCGCGCAGCTATGCCGCAGTTCGTGAAAGCGAATGTGCGGCAGCCCGTTTTGAGCGAGTACCTTCGAGAAATGATGTGTCACATAGTCCGGCGAGAAGGGCTGACCGTTCGGCCATTTGAACACATAGTCGTTCTCGATGTACTCATTGCCAAACATCAGTCGATTCTCCGCCTCGTCCGCCTTTGCTGCGAGGAATACGCTCTTCATATCGACTGCCAACGGCAAATTACGGCGGCTGCTCACGGTTTTGGTCGTGTCCTTTTCAATCGTTCCGTGCAGCTTGCAGACCGTGTGCCGCACCTTGACCGTGCCATTGACGAAATCGATGCTGTCCCACTTGAGACCGAGCACCTCGCTGCGGCGGAAGCCGTAGAACACCGTCGCCTTCACAACGCCCTCCAGCGGATCGCCGGAGAACGCCTTGAAAAGCTGCTGCACCTGCTCCGCGTTGTAGTGTCCCGCCTCATAGCGCTGCAAATGCGGCAGCTCGACATACTCGCAGGGATTCGAAGGGAGCAGCCCCGCCTTGACTGCGCTCGTCAGCGTTTGATTGAGCACGACACGGTGCAGCCGCAGCGTCTTCGCGGAAAGCCCGCCTTTGCCGTCGAGCCTGCCGCTGCGCGCCTTTTCATCGAAGTAGGCTTGCAATTCCTCAATCGTGCAGTTGTGCAAGGTCACCCCGCGCTCCTCGAAGTAGGGCAGGAGGTGCTTTTCCGCCACGTCCTTATACCCGCGGTAAGTGACCTCGTCCACGCGGCGCCTGCTTTTCTCCAGCCACAGCCGGATATAATCCGCGAGCTTCGGGTCGTTTTCCTTCTGCTCCTCCTCGGCGATCAAACGCTGGAGCACTTTCTCTGCGGCACGCTTGCTTTTGTCGGTCGAAACACCGGTTGAAATCCAACGCTGGCACGGCGAGCCGTCCGCGCGGTGCGCGTTCAGCACCGCATACCACTTTTTGCCTTTTATCTGCAAACTACCTGTCATCGGTTCCTCCTTGACAAGCGTCTGCCGTTGCCGACTGCCCGACACGGGCAGAGTTAAGAAAATCCTGCACGCAGACCTTTGGTATAATGATCCGCCTGCCGATGCGGTGAGCGCCGAGTTCCCCACGGTCGATGAGTGCATTCACGGAGGGACGGCAGATACCGAGAATCTGCATCACCTGCTCGATACTCATCACATCGGGGTAATCCGCGAGATGACCGCTGTTGACCTCCTTTTCCGAAATTTCATTGCCGCACTCTGTACGGCCGGAGCTGCTGTTTTTCTTCATACCATTACCTTTCCGCCGGAAAGGTTCGTGGTTTTGCATTGATGGATCGGTTCGTGGCTGCTCGGATTGGATTCCGACTAATTTGCTTAATATACTACAGTATAGTCGAAACCGATTGAAGCAAAATTACGGCAGCCCTGAGAGCATCACAGTACGAGTCGAAAGCAATGTCATTGAACTTGTCGTTCAATAGAAAATACGCCAAGAGAGGAACTGTCGCAAGCACAGCAGTTTCTCTCTTCGACTAAGACATTGTAAACCGAAGGTACTCTTCCACCGCCTTGCAATTCTCTTCAAACTGCGGCATGAAGTCGGTGTCGGTGTCGTAATTCAAATAAAAGTGAAAAAACACCTTGTCCCAGAGCGCGTTCAACTTCGCCCGCTTTTCACTCTCTTGCAGCGAGTATGCCACCTTGCTGACGGACAGGAGCAAACTGTTCCATTCGAGGAAGAAGCTGTCCTGCTCGGGGATACCGAAGCGCGCGAGCCAGTCGCGCACGGTGTTCACGCGCTTCGCCGAGCCACATCGGTAGTCGTTGAGGACATATTTCACGCGAAGCTCCGCTCTCTCGCGCAGAGGGTCTCCCACTTCGGCGTTCAGGATCACGCGCCCGAGCGGATAAAGCGCGCACACGGTCGGCTTGCAGTCGTGGACAGAGCAGCGACCGTCCTCCGTCAGCAGCGGGCAGTCGCCGTTGCCGTTTTTAGGAAGCATTCGAACCAAGGGTACGAGGGAGTTCGGCCCGATGTAGGTTTCTCCGTATTCTTGGATCGCCCGCCCCGTCGAAATCTCCTTTTTGCGCGCCACATAAAAGAGGTCGCGCGCCGTGAATATGACCTCCTGCTGATTTTTGCAGCACTTTCCGCAGTGCCGACACTTGAAGCGAAAGGTGTCATCCAAGTCCAGAAGCTCCCGCTCGATCTCCTCAAAGTTTTTCTGTTCTGCCGCTTTTCGAATATCCATTTTTCCTTGCGCTCCTTTATTGTTCTGAATCGAGTTCATGCAAAAAATCTTCTCGATGCTCTTTCTAAAGCCTATCACCGAATGAACCGAAAGTCATTGAACTTGTCGTTCAATGACATCTGCTGCCGTCTGTGATAGGACAGGAGTAAATCAACGAGGGAGTGCTCACTTTATTATGAAAAAGGTCAAATACTGGGAAAATCGTACCCCGCCGCCCGAATACTATGCGCCGGTCGATCCGTACCGTGAGCCGCCCGCGTACAACCTCAATCACGCTGCACTCTCACGCTACGCGAAGAGGACCGGAAAGAAGATCGCGGATATGAGCGCAGAGGAGATCGCGCCATTTTTCAACGGCGTGCCATACGGAGAAAAAACGGCAGACGAAAAGTGAGGTCAACCTACCGCGCTGTGACATAGCTTGCGACCGACACATCATCGCGCCAATGCGCGAGGTGAAATACGCTCGTCGCGCGGAGCGCGAGGCGGTCATACTCGGTTGGGTAGCCCATCTTCAGAGCTTTTTCCCGATTTGGCCCACGCAATTTATAGGGCTTATCGAAATAGCTGAGCGGCTCGAGCTTACCGCGATCCTTCTTATTGTTCCGATGCCAGTAATCGGCGAGCTCGTTATAGAGCACCTTGCGATAGCTCGGGTCGGCATTCAGCTTTTCCGTGTACGCGGCGCAGACCTCCTGCGCAAGTGCGCGGCGCTGAGCGTGATAGTCGAAGTTCGCATTAAAGTCCGCCTTCGAGAAGAGCTTGTTGGTCGTGGCATCGAAAAACCTGCTCACCTCCGTGACATACTCGTCCGGCACGCGCTGCTCCTGCCGCTATTTGCCGCGCGACGCACGGCGATTCGCAAGGGTGATTCTCTTTTGGAAGAGAACCACCCCTGCGCGACCCCAAGAGAAACACAAGGGCTGCGCCCTTGACCCGCCATTGCCAGCTTTCGCGCGTCCGACTGCACGCGCTGCGCAAAGCACTGCCTGCCAAAATCGCAGCAGCTTTCGATTTGGTCTGCTCCTTGCTCCGCTTCGCCGCTCCCCGCATCGTCAATGAAGCCCGTTCGTTGATCGTTTAGACGCTGTGCGTCCGAAACCCCACCGCAGCAGCGGCTGAGCGGAAAGAGACGCTCACCAAGTCGAAAGCAGAAAAATATTTGCATACTAACCGCGCAGACTCATTCGCCCTTGGCGCTTCAGGGGTCGAGGGGCGGAAGCCCCTCGTTGTCTCTGGGGGTCGCGCAGGGGGTAGTCTCTTCAATTAAGAGACTACCCCTTGCGAAAGTCACCGCGTCAGCGGTGCTCGCGGAGCGGCGACGCTCCAAATCCCGCCGCTTTTGCGGCATCGGGAAAATGTCCGAATGCACTTCGCGCCGTCCGGCGCCGGAGGCATTCGCTCCGCCAGATGTTCAACTTGCCCCCTGAAGACATCCACTTTCGCCGATGATCGGTCGGCAGGGCGGGACGACGCCCGGTGGGGGACTGGGGTTAGGGATATTGCTGCTTATATGTAAAATTCCGCGTTATATGGGAATGTAAAATGGAGCTGCGCATCTACGCCTTTTCTGCGTCATGATCCGTCTAAACTGGTTATTCTGCACCTCTCGGGGTGCGAGAATAACCAGTTTTTCGTGTTGGCAGCGGGCGTGTTTGACTTCGCTGCGTGTTGGCTTCTTGCGCCGTTTACGGCGTCGTATAGGGCCTGCGTCTGCGAAGAAATGCGCGTGGTTGGATGCACGCGGTGATGTGAAATTTCGCCTTTTCGCGCTCTTCCGAGCCGCGAATATGTGCATCGCGGGTTGGATATAAGCAGATTCCTAACCGATTCTGTCTGCGATGGGACACCTGTTTTGCGTCCGCTGTTATCCGCGCGTGATCGCTGCGCGGGTGTCATTGCGTGAATCGCGGTGGTGTCCGACCGCACTTTACACGATACTTTTCTTTGTATCGTGCGTCGGTGGTGCCGTCATATCCGTGCTCTCTCCATTGAGCTTGGCATCTGTATGACGGACTTTCACCTCCTATCGTCATACAAATACCATTATTATTAGGTTGGAAGAAAATGATGGTCTCAAAATCACGAAAACGCGGTTTTGGACGCAAATCGAAGCGATTTGTAGAAAAGTTCATAAAATGTTTACAATTACGCATCAGAAGAGCCGCCTATTCCGTAGGAATAGGCGGCTCTTCGACCGGATTGAACGACAAGTTCATTGACGATGCCGATGCTTTGCCGGTATTCTAATGACGGGAGGTGAGAACATGAGAAGGCTCAAGTGTGTTCGACCGGGCGGGATTTTTCACTTTGCAGGCGAACGATTCGTTGTTTTGGAACAGTGCAGGAGCGGAACTTTTGTGCTGTTAGATCGGGTACTGGAGGACTGTACCTTTCACGGCGGAGAAACTGTTAATGATCGTGGCAGCTATATCGGCTCGATACCGGAGAAGCGTATCGCCGAATGGCTCGATGGTCTGCGCTGCACCGACAGGGAGCGCGATGCCATGCTACCATTTAAGGTCGAGCTGAGCTGTGTCGATCAAAGTAAAAGCTATGGCAAAGTCTTGGCTGAAGCCGCGCCGCTGACATACCGGCAATTTGAGCAGTATCGGGAGCTGATCCCCATTGCCAAGGACGGTTGGTGGCTCGCAACGCCGTGGGGGCAGCGAAAAAAACGCCATTCGCTTCTTGATGGCATCTACGATGCGTGGATCGCATTTGACGATGGCTGCTGCTACGGCAGCCGCGCGCTTGATCCGCACGGTGTCCGACCTGCTATGCTTCTTGATTCCGCGCTCAAGGTTCATGTGGAACGCAAGTGTAGACGGACGGACAGGAAAGCCGCGCCGGTTTCGCCGGTTCTGAAAAACTTCTATATCACAGACGAGAGGGCATATCTGCGGCTGTTGAAGATTCTGGACGAGGGAAAAGAGTGATAGAATGCAAAAATGCAACTTTTTGAGGCGATTCGTTTCCCTGCACATTCTTGAGGCCGAAAAATCCTCAAATACCCCGAAATCTTTCCCAGATACCCCGAAATCTATCTTGAAATCCGTTTTTGCTGTTTGCCAAGACGGGCGAAAATAACTTTTATACAAACACGGGGTATTTGAGATAGGATTTTGGGGTATTTCAGCGAAAACCCCGTGTTTATTTCGGGGTATACGCAGAAAATTTGAGCTGAATTTTCAAAAATCGAAAATCAGTATTTTTGCAACTTCTTTGAAAAAATCAATGTATGGAAAGACACAATTTTGTATTACAACTGGTAATACAAAAAACAAAACTTTAGGAGGTCAAGATGGGAATTTTCGCATACCACATCGGAAAGATGGACATACCCGAGGAACACCGCGAGGAGTACGCGCAGCAGATGCTGGAGCTCCTGCGCGCGGGCGGCATGATGACGGTCGAAGAGCTGCGGTTCTACCGTAAGAAAATCTACCTTCTCTCCCCGCCGGAGTTCGACGAGGAGGGGCGGGCGACCGGCTACTACAACTACTTTGAGAAAGAGTGTTGGGAGGACTGGTGGCTCAGCACGAAACGCGGCACTTTCGGCTCAAACAAGGTCGGCGGCAGGCAGTTCTGTTGGGCGGTCGTCGCCGCATATATCCTGACGGCGTCGTGGTCGAAGGGCTTTTTCGTTACGATGGTCGACGGTCACTTTGTCTATGAGAAGGAATACATCGGCTGGATCAACTATGTGCTCGGCACACAGCACAGCAATCAGCGTATGGCGCGGTTGGACGAGATCGTCCGTCTGCTCCACGACAACGATAGAGAGCGCACGCCAAAGCTATACAAAATACTCGACGAAGTACCCTTTGAATGCATTGATAAGAAGGCGTTTAGTCGCTACTGCGCCGCGACCTTTTGGGCGGATACCGACAAGGAGCGGAACCCGCTGACCGATGAACAGATGGCGGCATTTTTGCGGGACAGGACGATTGCGCAGGACCGCACTCTCGCCGACTACATCAGCCACGCGGTCTGCGCGTTCCGCGATGGCGGCGGGACGCTCGAGCGGGCGGAGGAACTTCTGAAGATGACAAACGAGGAGCGGGCGGCGGTGTATGAAGCCGACTCGACGAGCATTCTCCCGTTGATCTATAACCGCGAACATACGATCTTCTCCGTCGCGCAGACGGCGGTGGATTTCGGCGCGGACTTCTGGGAGCTCTGGGATCGCGTCAAGGACTATGTGCCGGAAGAAGAGAACGATCCCGCGCCGCAGCCCTGTCCGCCGGTGGAGCCGATCTCCACGCAGGAGTTCTTCAACCTCAAGCCGGATCAGATGACCTACTTCTGGAAGCCAGACGGTGATGTTCAACTCTCGGACGAGCTGACCGAGTGGATGCGTGAGCTCCGTGCAGAACTGGACGACATCACGGAGGAGATACCGCCGGAGAAGTTTTTGGAGACGCTCGTCAATGCAATCGACGCAACGAAGTGCGTCTTCTTCCGCGACGCGTTCTATGAGCTGATCGCGCGCCAAACGGAGCAGAAGGTGCAGGCGGCGGTGCTTCTGATGCAGCGCCTCGCGGCGCGGGAAGTTCCCGAGCACCTCTGGCAGTACGCTGCGCTGATCGGCAATCCTGCCCTGCGCGGGGAAATGCTGGGGTTCTGAAAAAGCAACCACAAGGCTGAGAGGGAAAGCAAATCTGCTTCCCCTCTCAGCCTTATCAAGGAGTCTGTCCAATTTTATAATCTCGTGTAACCGTGTCCGCAATTATTTCAGCGGTCTTTGTATATAGGGCAATTTTCGTATTCATACCCACGCTCGGTGTAGCAAAGATGCTTAATTTTAGCGTTGTCATCGTCCATCTCCACTCCAGTCAACTCACAGCAATAGGTTGTACCGGTGAGAAATCCAACATCCTTAGTCTCCAACTTCGGGCAACGTGCCATATCTAATTTCACCTCCTTCTGATTATGACGGCAGCAACTTTGTGTGGATAAAAATTGCGGCAATTCCTACGATGATAGCCGAGAGAAAATATTACGAAGAAATGATTTTTTTGTCGGGCCGGTTGATGGATTTCTTCCGATTGCCTGAAGATTGTTTGCAGCAATTTGACTTCCATTTTTTGCTGCCAATTCCCAGTAATAGACAGCCTTATCGATGTTTTGTTCAACCCCTCTCCCTTCGTAAAATGCTTTTCCAAGATTTACTTGAGCATCGCAAAATCCACTATCCGCTGCATCACAAAGGAGCTCAATTGCGTCATTGAGACGGTTGTCATCACTATATAAGTACATACCAAGGGAATTTTTTGCCTTTAAAGCTATGGTAGTATCCGATCCGCTGATTGCCTGACGAAGTCGATTTTCCCCCTCTACTCTATCAACACTACCGCCGATACCCTCAAAGCACATGCACCCCATAATGGCATCTGCATCATTCAGATAATGAACTTGTTCAAAACAGTGTCGGGCTTTTTGAAAATCCTTTTCAACGCCGATACCATGAAACCACGCGAGCCCTGCATAGTAAATGGATTTAATATTATCCTCACCGAGGTCAACTGATCGCGTGTAGTAGTAACCAGACTTTGAAGAGTCCATTGGAATATATTTCTCATTCTGATAGTATTCACCTAACAAACGAGCAGACTCAGCATCTCCGCCATCTGCTGCCCTTTCCAGCAAATTAAAACCCTTGCGGATATCTCTCTCACTACACTTCCCATCCAGATACATTTGCCCGCGCAGTTGCATTGCAGCCAGATTCCCGCAGCTAATTGCCCTATCCAGCCAAGGGACACTTTTCGCCTGCTCGCTTGGGTTATTCGAAAAGAAAAGTTCTTCCGCTAATGCGAACATGGAATCAGCGTCTCCTAATTCTGCGGCTTTTTGCCATGCATTCACTGCTTTATCATGATCTTCGTCTGTACCAACACCAAAAGAATAGCACCGTGCCAAAAGATCCCAACCGGAAGGCCAATCGGGAGCAAGCTTTACAACTTTTTGTGCCCAATAAAAGGCTTTAGTATCATCTTGTTCAAAGCCGCACTTACCATTATAATAATTGCGTGCAACTTCCATCATTGCATCGATATTGTCGGAATTCGCTTTGGCAAGCAGTTCCACAGTGACCTGATCGATCAGTTTACCTTCTTGTGCTTCATGAACTGTAGTTTCATATGTGAATTCCGAACTGCGTTCTGAAACTATACCATCACGAAAGAAACGAGTAGTTGTTTTGATCAGCTCATTTTTTTCATTATAAGTGGAATACACTTCTTGAAGCGGAGTTTCTCCATAATTCAAAAATGAAAATTCAGCTATTTTGTTTCCGTTCTTGTCATACTCATATTTATTGTTCGTAAAGATTATCCCGGTCTTATAGTTCTTACAGAGTGGGCTTGGAGATTCTTCGTATCTGCAGCGGCGTTCAAGCAAATTTCCGGCAGGATCATACACCAAAAAATCTGTTGAAAAAAGATACGCACCAAGGTAATTGTCTTTTTGTACAAGATTTCCGTTTTCATCATAATGTTCGGTAGCGTTAAGCTGCCCATTTTCTGAATATGTCTCTCCTGTTTCGATGCCATGATTAGAAAATGTGTAAATTGTATACTTTCTGTTTTCGGGATTGTCGTTTCTTTTTTCTACCACATTTGTACGCACTATACGATTTTGCGCATCGTATTCATACGCTTTCCTGATTTCGGTCTTATCCAAACCGCAATATGAGATATCCTCCTTCTTGTGCTCTGTGATTTTCCTCCTGTTGGAATCGTATTCCCACTCGGTGAATTGCTTCAAATATTCCTCTTCGCGGTACAACACATAGAGAGACTCGCGAATAATGTCTCCCTCAACATTTAACTCCTGCACCTTTCGACTTAGAAGATCAGAATTACAAAAAGTTTTTACTTCAACTTTTTTTACGACTTGATTGTAGTCCATAACGACTTATCCTTTCTGTCTATGGTTTTATTATACTCTCATAGCTGCGTATGCGGATATACTTACTTCACATACGTGAAGTAAGCCCATTCCGAGCTGCCCGCGGCATTGACCGCGCGCACGCGGTAATCATATGAGTTGTAGTTTGCAAGGCCGGTCGAGGTGTACGAGGTCGCTGTCTTTGTCTTGTAGTCGTTGTCCGTGCGCCAGTCGATGCCCGCGCGTCTATACTGCACCTCGTAAGAGGTCGCGCCGCTGACCGCCGACCACGAAACTGTCGCCGTGTAATTCTCCGCCGCCGTTACCTTGAAGTTCGCAGGCATTGCAGGAGCAGAAGCCTTCTCTTCTGCGGCTTTCACATAAGTGAACTCCGCCCACGGCGAGCTGCCCGCGGCATTGACCGCGCGCACGCGGTAATCATATGAGTTGTAGTTTGCAAGGCCGGTCGAGGTGTACGAGGTCGCTGTCTTTGTCTTGTAGTCGTTGTCCGTGCGCCAGTCGATGCCCGCGCGTCTATACTGCACCTCGTAAGAGGTCGCGCCGCTGACCGCCGACCACGAAACTGTCGCCGTGTAATTCTCCGCCGCCGTTACCTTGAAGTTCGCAGGCATTGCAGGAGCAGAAGCCTTCTCTTCTGCGGCTTTCACATAAGTGAACTCCGCCCACGGCGAGCTGCCCGCGGCATTGACCGCGCGCACGCGGTAATCATATGAGTTGTAGTTTGCAAGGCCGGTCGAGGTGTACGAGGTCGCTGTCTTTGTCTTGTAGTCGTTGTCCGTGCGCCAGTCGATGCCCGCGCGTCTATACTGCACCTCGTAAGAGGTCGCGCCGCTGACCGCCGACCACGAAACCGTCGCCGTATCGCCCGCGGCTGCCTTCACCGTAAAGTTTGTCGGCTTAGCAGGGGCAGCAATCACTCCTCTTGTTACATCGCCAGAATAGAGCCAGTCGCCATCTTTGGTCTTATACCACTTGTTTCCGTAATGGTTCAATGCGGAAGCAACAATGGAGACTGCGTTTCCGCCATTCAAGGTTCGTACTGTAGTTTGCGCTGCATATGGAGACGACTTTAGATTTATCCGCTTCAAAGTAGTTGCATTAAATGTATCTGTAGATACATTTAATGCATAGGCTTCGCCACACAGAGCGCAAATGCCCTTGTTATTATATTCGTGCTTGCAGACTGTTGTACTTGTAACAGCATTTGCGTAATGAGCAACCCAGCCCGTTTTAGTGGTGCCCGATGTTAATTGGTCGGAAGCACGATTTTTAAGTGTACTTCTCGCTATACTATTATCATAAGTGACTCTATTTGTTTCTTCCGGATAATTTGCTTGACAGTAATAAATTGTGTCGCCGTCAATTCCTGTAATAAAGATTGAATGAAACCAATATCTTACTATATCTCCAACACAGAGGTTATCCACTGCAGCACCACCGTAGGTTACGCTCCAGTCGCTGTTAACTCTTGCAGCAGACATAGAATTTGTAGGATAAGAACCCCAAATATATATAGCTAATTCATTTGCAAATCCAAAACATTCGTATCCACCCGTAAGTCGTGGATTATTTTGATATATTGAGTTATGCGCATATTTTTCAGTTTTGAAAGATGCCAGCTTCGAATCGAATGCTGTTGCGCCAATATCTGTCGCATTTGCCGGAGTTATCAGACCTATCATTGCGGAAAGAGAAATACAGACAGAGAGGGCAACAGTTATGTACCGTGAGATCATCATGGAGAACATCGACTATGACATTCTGCTTGCGGATATGCCCTATGACCATGACCGTCTGGAGGAAGTCCTGGAGCTGTTAGTGGAAACCGTCTGCTCCACGAAAAAGTATATCCGTGTTGCCGGTGCGGACTATCCTGCGGAGGTTGTCCGTTCAAGGCTCTTGAAGCTGACAGCGGAACACATCAAATTCGTGTTCGACTGTCTCAAAGAGAACACCACCAAGGTGCGAAACATCAAGCAATATCTGCTGACCACGCTCTACAATGCCCCAACCACCATCGGCAATTACTATTCGGCGTTGGTGCAGCACGATATGTACGGCTCTCGTGAGTAATCACGGGAGTATTTTTATGCCACGGAAAGGAGGATTGATTTGAAACTCTATCTTCATCATCGGGTGATGCCGCCTTAGTGCGGCACATCCACCATCCCCTGTACTAACCAAGAGAGGAGGTATGTCTATTGCAGGAAGAAGTGGAAAACAGGACAGTAACGCTGGCGATCAGCTCCACCAAGATGACCGGCAGAGTGCTGAAAGCGGCAATCGCCAAGTACCTTGCCCACCGTAAGGAGAAAAGCCGAAACGGTCCTGTGAAGCCTTGCGGCAAGCAAAGCGTGAAGCAGCTCGTAGGGCAAAACCAAGGGGTCTCAAACATTGAGATCACCGACAAGAATATCAAGGACTTTGAGCGAATTGCGAGGAAATACGGCGTGGACTTCGCTCTGAAAAAGGACAAGACCGGTGAGATACCCAAGTATCTTGTGTTCTTCAAGGCTCGTGACGGCGATGCTCTGACAGCGGCATTCAAGGAATACACCGCCAAGACAGAACGCAAAAAGGAACGCCCGTCCGTCCTCAAGAAGCTGCGTCAGTTTAAGGATATGGCTGCGGACATCGACACGCCGAAGGTTCGCAAGAAGGAGCTGGATGCCCGATGAAACAGGTCAATTACAAAAAGCTCATTCTGCCAAACATCCCTTATGTGTTTATCGCCTTGCTCGCCACCAAGCTCGGACAGGCAGCTCGCCTTGCACCGGGTACGGATTTTTCCTCTAAGGCGTTGCACATCATGGATGGCTTGAACCTTGCCTTTGCAAATATCCTGCCCAGCTTTCATCCGGTTGACCTCATGGTAGGTATTGCCGCCGGTGTCATTCTGAAGCTGGTGGTCTACTTCAAGGGCAAGAACGCCAAGAAGTTCCGAAAGAATTTGGAGTACGGCTCTGCCCGTTGGGGTACACGGGAGGACATTGCCCCTTTCGTTGATCCTGTGTTTGAAAACAATGTCATTCTCACGCAGACGGAAAGCCTTATGACGAAACCGCCTGCCCATTTCACCGAGGACGCTCTGCTTTCTGCCATGGAAGTGGCAGGGGAAAAGGAAATGCCCGATGATGCCGAGCGAAAGGGGCTGGGCACACCTGCCACAAGAGCCGGTATCATTGAAAAGCTGATTTCTACCGGCTTTGTGGAGCGTAAGAAAGCCAAGAAGAATGTGAACCTCATTCCTGCCAGTACGGGTGTGTCGCTTATCACGGTACTTCCCGAACAGCTCCAGTCTCCGCTACTCACCGCCGAATGGGAACACAAGCTGAAGCTGGTGGAGCATGGCGAGATGGATGCCGATGAGTTTATGGCTGAGATCAGCCGCATGGTCAGCGATTTGGTAAAGACCTACACCGCCGTAAAGGGTTCGGAAGTTCTGTTTCCCTCTGGTCGTGAGGTCATCGGCAAATGCCCTCGTTGCGGTGGGGATGTGACCGAGAGCAAAAAGGGCTTCTTCT
>CAYWAS010000047.1:0-14196 GCA_964455915.1 uncultured Oscillibacter sp.
GCACGGAAGTCTTACGCGAGCGCGGCGGTGATAATCGCCATCGAATAAACCTCCTGCGCGTTGCAGCCGCGGGAGAGGTCGTTGATGGGGGCGTTCAGACCGAGCAGGATCGGGCCGTAGGCATCGAAGTTGCCAAGGCGCTGGGCGATCTTGTAGCCGATGTTGCCGGCGTTGATGTCGGGGAAGATGAAAGTGTTGGCGTGGCCGCCGACACCGTCGGAGATGTGCTTGGTCTTGGCGACGACGGGGGAGACCGCCGCGTCGAACTGGAACTCGCCGCCGATGGGAACGGCGGGCATGAGCGCCTTTGCCTTCTCGCAGGCGTTGCGCATCTTGTCCACATCTTCACCCTTGCCGCTGCCGAGCGTGGAGTAGCTCAGGAAGGCGACCTTCGGGTCAACGCCGAAGATCTTCGCGCACTCGACGGTCTCGGCGCAGATCTCCACGAGCTCGTCCTCGGTGGGCTTGATGTTGATGGCGCAGTCCGCCATGGCAAGCACCTCGTTATCGCCGGACGCGGAGGGGCGGACCATGATGAAGCAGGACGAGACGATCTTGTTGCCCGGCTTTGTCTTGATGAGCTGCAGCGCGGGACGCACGGTGTCCGCCGTGGAGTAGGTCGCGCCGCCGAGCAGGCAGTCCGCCTTGCCCATCTTCACGAGCATGGTGCCGAAGTAGTTGCCCTTGGAGAGCGCCTCGCGGCACTGCTCGGGGGTCATCTTGCCCTTGCGCAGCTCGACCATCTTGTCGACCATGGCGTCCATCTCGGGATAGTTTGCGGGGTCGGCGATCTCCGCGCCGCGGATATTGAAGCCGGCCTCCTCCGCTGCGGCGGCGATCTCCTCGGGGTTGCCGACGAGCAGGGGCTTTAAGAAGTTACCGGAGAGAAGGCGCGCGCTGGCCTCCAGAATGCGGGGGTCGGTGCCCTCGGTGAAGACGATGGTTTTGGGGCTCTTTTTCAGGGTTGCGATCAGTTGACCAAACATAAGAGATTCCTCCTAATCAAAAACTGACCATAGTATACACCTCTTTTTTTTCACTCACAACACCTAAACATAAAATTTTTACATTTTTTGCATGATTTTTTGAAATACCAAAGCCGCGGCGAAAAAACAGAAGATATTGTGTTGAAAATGCGCAGAAATGGCAAAATATAGACCGTCTCCGTCCGCCCCTCGCCGCGTGTACGCGCGGGAGAAAAAAAGCGGGGCTTGACGCGGCGGAAAAAAGAGCGTATATTACATTTGTTACAAATTGTAACCATTTGATATTTTATGATTTGAGTTTACGGAGCGGCTATGGATTATCGCAGAGGAAAGAGAGAATTGCATTCGACCTCCCGTGCCGCGGGCGCGGAGAACGCCGGCGGAGCGGTGAAGCGCGCCGAGGCATCGGAGCGGCGCAGGCGCACGGGCGCGGAGCGTCGGGACGAGAGCGTCGGCACGCGGATCAGGGAAGCCGTCGGCGCGCTGCTGGTGCTGCTGTGCGCGATCCCCGCCTGCACGAAGGAGATGCTGCATGAAGCCCGCGCCCGCCGGTTTCCGGAGTCGGGGCATCTGGTGGGGCAGTTTCTGCTGATGCTGCTCGGTCTTGCGACCTACTGGAGCGCGCTGGGACGGGAGAAGCTCCGCCTGACGCGCCGCGGCTATATCCACCGCACGGGCGGCGCGAGCACCGCGAAGTGGCGCACCTGGCACACCAAGAAGTACCATTCGCTCGCCTTTGTCGGCGGCGCGCTGGCGATCGCGGCGTGCGCCATGTTCATCTCGAACTACACCTTCGCCACCACCGTCTTCTATGAGGGCGAGGCGCTTGACACCGTCGCGAGCGAGCGCGAGGCAAAGCGTGTCGCCGCGAGCATTGCCGACATCACCAGCGAAACGCTCGGCAGGAGCTTTAGCTTCTCCGACGCTTCGATCCAGTATACGAGCGCGCTGGTCGCGCGCAGCGCCGTGGTCGACAGCGCCGAGCTGGAGGAGGATCTGACCGAGGAGGTCGGCCTTGTGACGCGCGGCTACTCGCTCTATATCGACGATGAGCTCATCGGCTCGACGCCCTACGAGGGCGCGCTGGAGGGGCTGCTCGATCAGCTCAAGGAGAGCTACATCTCCGAGGACACGCTGACCGTCGACTTTGTGGAGAATGTCCGCACCGCCGAGGGCTATGTCCCGACGGAGAGCATCGTCAACCTCGGCAGGATCGCCGAGATCCTCAACTCCACCAAGGCGGGCGAGGTGACCTACACGGTCGTCAAGGGCGACACCTGGAGCGGCATTGCCAACAGCCACGGCATGACCACGAAGGAGCTGCTCGCCATCAACCCCGATTTCGACATCAACCGCCTGCAGATCGGCGACGAGCTGATCCTCTCCAACGCCGTGCCGTATCTGACCGTTATGGTCACCGAGCGGCAGAACTATATCGAAGATGTGCAGTATGACATCAGCTATGTCGATGACAACTCGATGTATCAGGGCGACTACCGCGTGATCTCCAAGGGCGTGTACGGCAAGGCCGATATCGTGGCAGATGTCGTGTATATCAACGGCGAGGAGACCGAGCGCAATGTCATCTCCTCCGTCACGCTCTCCGAGCCTGTGACCGAGCAGCGCGCGCAGGGCACGATGCCGCGCCCGAGCTGGTTCCCCACCGGCAGCTTCCGCTGGCCGACGACGGGGCGCATCACCTCCTACTTCGGCTACCGCAACACCGGTATCCGCGGCGCGAGCACCAACCACAAGGGCATCGACATCGCGGTGTCCTACGGTACGCCCATCTACGCCGCGGACGGCGGCATCGTCACCTACTCGGGCTATAAGGGCGCGATGGGCCGCGTGGTCATCATCGACCATCAGAACGGCTTTGTGACCTACTATGAGCACAATTCCTCGCTCCTCGTCTCCGCCGGCGCGAAGGTCTACAAGGGCCAGCAGATCGCCAAGGCCGGCTCGAGCGGCGTGTCGAGCGGCGTCCACTGTCACTTCGGTGTGCAGTACAACGGCAGCTATGTGAACCCCCTCAACTATCTTCCCTGACATGGGCTCAAGGGAGCGTCCCGCGCGGGACGCTCCCTTCTTTTTTCGCCGTGCGGCAGCTTACGCGCCGCGCGGCGGGAGAGGGGCTTGCTTTTCCCTGAAAAAACGCCGATTTTTTCAAGAAATTCCCGCCGCGGAGCAATAAAAGGCTTGCATTCGGCATAAACCTATGCTAATATAGCTAAAGTTACTTTGGTGGGTTAGGCAGAGTGGACCGAGCGTCCGCTCTTTCTTTTGCCATTTTTCCCCCAAACAAAAATTTGGCAGACTAAAGCGAGGAAGCTATGAAAAAGGTGAGTGAGCTCGTCTCCGAGCTGGCGAGGCCCATTGTGGAGGCAAACGGCTGCACGCTCTGGGATGTGGAGTATGTCCGCGAGGCGGGGCAGTGGTATCTGCGCGTGTTCATCGACAAGGAGGGCGGCGTGGATATCCTCGACTGCGAGGCGATCTCCCGCCCGCTGAGCGACCGGCTCGATGAGGTCGATCCCATCGAGGGGAGCTATGTGTTCGAGGTCGGCTCCGCCGGCGCGGAGCGTGCGCTCAAGCGCCCCTCCGACTTTGAACAGTTCATGGGCGCGGAGGTGCTCGTCAAGACCTATAAGCCGCGCGACGGACGCAAGGAGTTCGCCGGAACGCTCACGGGCTACGACGCGGGCGCGGTGACGATCACCGTCGGCGCGCAGGAGCTGCGCTTTGAAAAGAGCGAGCTTGCGCTCGTGCGCCTGCGCTGCGACCTTTGAGGAAGCGCCGAAGCTGAAAATGATGATTGATAAAGGAGCTGCTTTTCAATGAAATGCGATGAAATTTTTGCCGCCCTTGCCATGCTGGAGAAGGAGCGCGGCATTTCCCAGACCTTTATGATGGATAAGATCGTGCAGGCACTCACCACCGCCTACAAGCGCGACCACGAGGGCGTGGAGAATGTGGTCGTCGATGTGGACGAGGCAAAGCGCGACCTGAAAATGTATGTGCAGAAGGAAGTCGTCGAGGAGGTCGA
Organism: uncultured Oscillibacter sp.; assembly: GCA_964455915.1. Taxonomy (GTDB): domain Bacteria; phylum Bacillota; class Clostridia; order Oscillospirales; family Oscillospiraceae; genus Hominicoprocola. The sequence continues at coordinate 4,033 of CAYWAS010000047.1, forward strand.
AAATCCCGGCGCGCAGATGTCGCTCGAGGAGGCGAAGAAGCTCTCCGCCAAGTATGAGCTCGGCAGCATCGTGAACCTTCCTGTGGACAATGTGGAGTTTGGCCGCATCGCCGCGGGCAACGGCAAGCAGGTCATCATTCAGGGTCTGCGCGAGGCCGAGAGCGGCATGGTCTACGAGGAGTACAACTCCAAGCAGCATGAGATCCTCACCGGTGTCGTCACCCGCATCGACCCGCGCAGCGGCAGCGCCGCTCTGCGCATCGGCACGGGCAGCGAGGCGACCGACGCGATCCTCGCCGCAGGCGAGCAGGTCAGGGGCGAAACGCTCGTCGAGGGTCAGCGCATCAAGGTGTATCTGGTCGATGTGCGCCGCGCGTCCCGTGGGCCGCAGGTCGTCATCTCCCGCACACACCCGGGGCTGGTCAAGCGCCTCTTTGAGCTCGAGGTCCCCGAGATCTACGACGGCACCGTCGAGATCAGGAGCATCGCGCGCGAGGCGGGCAGCCGCACGAAGCTCGCGGTGTGGAGCAACGACGCGAATGTCGATCCCATCGGCGCGTGCGTCGGCCCCCGCGGTCAGCGCGTGAACAACATCGTCGAGGAGCTGCGCGGCGAGAAGATCGACATTATCAAGTACAGCGACGAGCCCGCCGAGTACATCGCCGCGGCGCTCGCGCCCGCCGATGTGATCGAGGTGCGCGTGGCGGAGGACGGCAGCAAGTCCTGCCGCGTCATCGTGCCCGACGATCAGCTCTCCCTCGCCATCGGCAAGGAGGGACAGAACGCGCGCCTTGCCGCGCGTCTGGTCGGCTATAAGATCGACATTAAGCCCGCGAGCTTCCGCGAGGAGGAGGCGTGAGTCCTTTGGCGTCCGCGCCGGAGTGACCGAGACGGAAAATGAGGCGCGGCAGCGCCGAAGGAGGACGGCAGACCATGCAAAAAGTGAAAAAGATCCCGCAGCGTCAGTGCGTGGGCTGCCGCGAGATGAAGGAAAAACGCGCGCTGATCCGCGTCGTCCGCTCGCCGGAGGGGGAGGTCTCCCTCGACTTCAAGGGCAAAAAGCCCGGGCGCGGCGCGTATCTCTGCCCCGATGTGGAGTGCTTGAAGCGGGCAAGGAAGTCCCGCGCGCTCGAGCGGGCGCTCGAGGCGAGCCTCACGCCGGAGCTTTACGATGCGCTGGAAGGGGAGATGGTGCGCGGTGAATAGTGTATTAGGAATGCTCGGCCTTGCACAGAAGGCGGGGCGGCTCGCCGTCGGCGAGGAGCCGACCGGCGCGGCGGCCCGTGCGCGTGACGCGCGGCTCATTCTGGTCGCGTCCGACGCGGCGGAGAACAGCGTGCGCCGTGTGCGGCATTTTGCCGACGCGGGACAGTGCCTGTGGTGTCGCATCGACGCGGAGAAGGACGCGCTCGGTCGCGCCGTGGGGCGCTCGAGCTGCGCGATGCTCGCCGTGACGGACATCGGCTTCGCCTCCGCGATCGCCAAAAAGCTCGCGGGCTACGACGAGCGCTTTGGCGAAACGGCGGAGCGGCTGGCGGTCAAGGAGCAGCGCGCCGCCGAACGGCGCAAAGAGGCCGAGGCGCATGAGAAAAATATCCGCACGGGCAAAAAGCGCGCGGAGAAAAAGGAACAAGAGAAGGAAGCGGAGAAGGCTTCCACGGCGAAAAAGAGCGAGGGCGTCCGCGCTCCGGCGCGCGGCGCGGGGAAGAGCGCCCCGCGCGGCAAGACAAAGCAGGGCGAGAAGAAGCCGAGCCGCGACGAGCGCCGCCGCACGGCGGTCAAGGCCGCGGCAAGGACGCGCTATGAGCATTCCCGCCCCGTCAAGCGCGGCAAGGGCAGTGCGAAGAAAGAAAAGCAGTAATTCGTTCCCATCACATTTGGAGGTGTTATATTGGCTATCACGGAGAATAAGAACAAAGTGAGCAGTCTGGCGAAGGATTTCGGTATGCAGTCGAAGGACATCATCGCCATTCTCAAGGAGTATACGCAGGCGCCCAAGGGTCACTCCCAAGTGCTGAGCGATCGGGAACTGTCGATCGTATTCGACTATCTGACGCTGCATCATCAGGCGAAGATCGAGACGATCTTTGCCGAGAGCTATCAGGAAAAGAAGGAGGCTCCCGCGCAGGAGGCTCCCGCCGCGGCGAGCGCGCCGAAGGCGGCGCAGCCGACCGCGGAGGCGTCCGGACCGGCACAGCCGCAGGCGGCGAACACTGCGCCGAAGCCGGCGCAGTCGGCACAGAGCGCCGCGCCGAAGGCGCAGCAGAGCAAGTCCACCGCGACGCAGCAGCCCGCCACGCGCGTGCCGGAGAAGAAGATCGTCGATACCCGCAAGTCCACCAATGTGAACCTCGACAAGTACGACGAAAAGCTCCAGGATATGGCGGAGCGCTCCGGCGGCGGCGGACGGCGCAGCGACAGCATGAGCGCCGGTAAGGAGAAGTTCCGCAACGCCGCGAACAAGAAGAACGGCCGCAACGCCCCCGGCTTTTCCAACAAGCGCCGTCAGGAGGAGGCCGAGAAGATGCGCCGCCTCCAGCTTGAGATCGCCAAGAAAACGCCGCTGACCGTCAAGATCCCCGATGAGATCTCGGTCGGCGAGCTCGCCAGCCGCATGAAGAAAACGGGCGCGGAGGTCGTCAAGTGCCTGATGAAGAACGGCGTTATGGCGTCCCTCTCGCAGATCATCGACTTCGACACCGCCTCCTTCGTCGCCGAGGAGCTCGGCTGCAAGGTGGAGAAGGAAGTCGTCGTCACGATCGAAGAGAAGCTCATCGACGACCGCGAGGATACTGCCGACGAGCTCAAGCCCCGCGCGCCCGTCGTCGTGGTCATGGGCCATGTCGACCACGGCAAGACCTCGCTGCTCGACTATATCCGCAACGCCCATGTCGCCTCCGGCGAGGCGGGCGGCATCACGCAGCACATCGGTGCCTATCAGGTGCAGATCAAGGGTAAGCCCATCACCTTCCTCGATACCCCCGGCCACGAGGCGTTCACCTCCATGCGTGCCCGCGGCGCGATGATCACGGATATCGCGATCCTCGTCGTCGCCGCCGAGGACGGCATCAAGCCCCAGACCGTGGAGTCCATCAACCACGCCAAGGCCGCGAACATTCCCATCATCGTCGCCATCAACAAGATGGATAAGCCGGACGCGAACCCCGAGCGCATCAAGGAGCAGCTCACCAAGTATGAGCTGCTCGCCGAGGACTGGGGCGGTGACACCATCGTCTGCCCCATCTCCGCCAAGACCGGCATGGGCGTGGAGAATTTGCTTGAGATGGTCGCGCTGACCGCCGAGGTCGGCGAACTCAAGGCGAATCCCGACCGCGCGGCGTCCGGCGCGGTGATCGAGGCGCGGCTGGATAAGGGCCGCGGTCCCATCGCGACGCTGCTCGTTCAGAACGGCACGCTCCATCAGGGCGACATCATCATCGCCGGTACGGCGGTCGGCCGCGTGCGCATGATGACCGACGACAAGGGCCGCAAGCTCATGAGCGCGGGTCCCTCCGTGCCGGTGGAGATCACCGGTCTCGGCGAGGTTCCGGGCGCGGGCGCGAGCTTCAACGCCGTCGCCGACGAGCGCCTTGCCCGCGAGCTGGTCGAGCAGCGCAAGGCGGAGGAGAAGGCCAAGGCAAACGAGCCGGTCGCCAAGGTCTCGCTCGAGGATCTCTTCAGCCAGATCCAGGCGGGCGAGATGAAGAACCTCAACATCATCGTCAAGGCCGATGTGCAGGGCAGCGTCGAGGCGGTCAAGGCGTCGCTCGAGAAGATCTCCAACGAGGAGGTCCGCGTACGCGTGATCCACGGCGCGGTCGGCGCGATCAGCGAGAGCGATGTCATGCTCGCCTCCACCTCCAACGCCATCATCGTCGGCTTCAATGTCCGCCCCGACGCGGCGGCGCGCGACAGTGCGCTGCGCGCCCATGTCGATATGCGTATGTACCGCGTCATCTATGACGCCATCGGCGAGATCGAGGCGGCCATGAAGGGTATGCTCGCGCCGAAGTTCCGCGAGAGCATCATCGGCCACGCCGAGATCCGCCAGACCTACAAGGTCTCCTCGGTCGGCACGGTCGCGGGCTGCTATGTGCAGGACGGCAAGATCCAGCGCGCCTGCGAGGTGCGCATCGTGCGCGACGGCATCGTCATTCACGAGGGGCATCTTGCCTCGCTCCAGCGCTTTAAGGACGCTGTCAAGGAGGTCGCCTCCGGCTATGAGTGCGGCCTGAACTTCGAGAAGTTCAACGACATCAAGGAAGGCGACATCGTCGAAGCATTCGTGATGGAGCAGATCGAAGTCTAACATCAAACATGACCGAAGGGGCGGGCGGGAACGCCTGCCCCTTTTCCACGAAGGAGGGAAAGCCTTATGGCAAGCAATCGCATCGGACGCATCAACGAAGAGATCCAGCGCGAGCTGAGCGCGCTCCTCCGCACGCTCAAGGACCCGCGCGTGAGCCGCGGCATGGTCACCATCACCCATGTGGACACGACCACGGACCTGCGCTGGTGCCGCGTATTCGTGAGCGTTCTGGATAAGGAGCAGGAGAAAGATGTCATTCGCGGGCTCAAGAGCGCGGCGGGCTATCTGCGCCGCGAGCTGGGCATGACGATGAGCCTGCGCTACACGCCCGAGCTGCAATTTGTGGCGGACGATTCCATCGAGCACGGCGCGCACATTCTGGAGATCCTGCGCGACCCCACGCAGGTCAAGCCCGCCAATCCCGCGAACGCGGACATTGTACTGGACGGTGAGGACGAATGACGATTGGGGAACTCGCCGCCTATCTGCGCGCGCATGACGATTATCTGATCCTCACCCACCGCCGCCCAGACGGGGACACGCTCGGCTGCGCCGCGGCGCTGTGCGCCATGCTGCGCGGCATCGGAAAGCGCGCGGGCGTGCTAAATAACGAAGAAACGACGAGCCTTTACGCCGACTATATCGCGCCCTATTGGGCGGCGGAGGACTACCGGTATGAAACGGTCGTCTCCGTCGACCTCGCGGCGCTGGGGCTCTTCCCCGATAACGCGGAGGACTTCAAGAATAAGGTCGATCTTGCGATCGACCATCACCCGAGCTACGAGGGCTTTGCGCGCGAGAGCTGCGTGCAGCCGGAGTGCGCCGCCTGCGGCGAGATCCTCTGCGCGCTCGCGCAGGAGCTCGGCCAGCTCACGCCCGCCGTCGCTCTGCCGCTCTATGTGGCAGTCGCGACCGACACGGGCTGCTTTGTCTACTCGAATGTGACGGCGCAGACGCATCGCGTCGCCGCTGCGCTGATCGAGACGGGCATCGACTACCGCACGGTCAACAAGCGCCACTTCCGCACCAAGACGAAAAAGCGCCTTGCGCTCGAGGCGGAGCTGCTGCGCACGATGGAGTTTTACGACGCCGACCGCGTCGTGGTCGTGACGCTGCCGCTCGCGCTGGTGGAGCGGCTCGCGCTGAGCGAGGCGGACATGGACGACATCTCCGCCCTCGGCGGTGTGGTGGAGGGGACGGACTGCTCCATCACGATGAAGGAGACGAAGGACGGCGCGTGGAAGATCAGCGTGCGCACCGGCGCGCGCATCAACGCGACACGCGCCTGCGCCGCCCTCGGCGGCGGCGGACACCGCGCGGCGTCCGGCTGCGTGTACCACGGCCCGCTCGCCGACGCGAAGCGCGCGATCCTGAACGCGGTGCAGAACGCGGCGGAGGAATAAAAAGCGTTTTGCCTTGCGGCAAAACGCCTGAACGGCGCGAAAGGAGTGACCACCATGCCGGACGGCATTCTCATCATCGATAAGCCGCAGGGCTGGACGAGCATGGATATATGCGCCAAGCTGCGCGGCATCTTCCATGAAAAGCGCGTCGGCCACGCGGGCACGCTCGACCCGATGGCGACGGGCGTGCTGCCGGTCTTTATCGGGCGCGCGACGCGCGCGGTGCAGTTCGCCGAAAACGGCGAGAAGGAGTACCACGCCGTATTGAAGCTCGGGCTCGTGACGGACACGCAGGACACCACCGGCACGGTGCTCGCGGCGAAGCCTGCGGAAGTCGGCGCGGCGGAAGTGCGCGCGGCGCTCGAAGCGTTCACGGGCGAAATTTCGCAGGTCCCGCCGATGTACTCCGCGCTCAAGGTCAACGGGCAGAAGCTCTACGAGCTCGCGCGGCAGGGAAGGAGCGTGGAGCGCAAGCCGCGCACGGTCACGATCTCCGCGCTCGAGCTCACAGGACAGAGCGCGCTGGACGAGTTCGCGCTTCGCGTCGTCTGCTCGAAGGGGACCTATATCCGCACGCTCTGCCACGACATCGGGCAGGCGCTCGGCTGCGGCGGCTGCATGGCGGCGCTGCGGCGCACGATGGCGGCGGGCTTCACGATCGGCGAGGCGGTGACGCTCGCGCAGGCGCAGGAGCGTGGCGAGGCGCTGCTGTTGCCGCTGGACGAATATTTCCGTGCCTACCCGCGCTTCGCCGTGCAGAATGAGACGCAGGAAAAGCGCGCCTACAACGGCAATCCCTTCCGCGCGCAGGACATCGCCGACGGCGACTGGCGCGTCTATGACCGCGCGGGGCGGTTTTTGTCGCTCTCGCACGCCGAGGGCGGCGAGCTGCGCGCGATCAAAAATTTCTTTTGAGGATACCATTTATGAGTGAGGCAACTGTTATCGCCCTCGGCTTTTTCGACGGGGTGCATCTCGGACACGGCGCGCTGCTGCGCAAAACGGCGGAGCGTGCGCGCGCCCTTGGCATCGCGAGCGCGGCGTTCACCTTCGACCGCTCGCCGCGGGAGTTCGTGACGGGCGTGCGCGTGCCGCTGCTGACCACGAGCGAGGAGCGCGCGGCGGTCATTCATGAGCAGTACGGCATCGAGAAGGTCTTTGTCGAGCCGTTTGACCGCGCGATGATGACGCTGCCGTGGGAGGATTTCATCACGGAGCTGCTGATCGAAAAGTACCATGCGGCGCATCTCGTCGCGGGACACGACTACCGCTTCGGCTACAAAAACGAGGGCAATGTCGAGCGGCTGCGCGAAAAATGCGCGCAGCTCGGCCTCGGCTGCGACATCATTCCCGAGGTCGTGCTCGACGGCGTGACCGTCAGCTCGACCTATATCCGCACCCTTCTGGAAGCGGGCGAGGTGGAGCGCGCGGCGCGCTATCTCGGCCGGCCGCACCGCGTGAGCGGTACTGTCTGCCACGGCGAGGGCATCGGGAGGGCGCGGCTCTTTCCGACGGCGAACCTCCTGCCCGACGCGCACGCGGTCGCGCTGCGCCACGGCGTGTACGCCACGCGCGCCTTTCTTCCGGACGGGACGCGGCGCGTGGGCGTGACGAATGTCGGCGTGCGGCCGACGGTCAGCGACGCCGAGCGCGTGACGGTGGAGACCTACCTTGTCGATTTTGCGGGCGACCTTTACGGGAAGGAGCTGCGGTTGGACTTCTGCGCGTATTTGCGTGGGGAGCGGAAATTCCCCACCACGCAGGCGCTGCACGATGAGATCGCGCGCAACGCGCGCGAGGCTGCGGCGCTCGTCACGCTGTAAGAAGAAAATAAAGCGGGAAAAAGCGCGGGCGACCGCGCTTTTTTTGTTCTGCGCCGCGTCTCGACGCGCTTTTCGCCCCGCCTCCGCTACAATGGGGAAAACCATGGGAGGTGGACGAGCCTTGAAGCGTAGAGGATTTGCCATAAGCTCGGAGCGGTGGGAGCGGCTTGCCCCATGCGCTCTGTGCTTTCTGCTCACCGCCGTGCTGAGCGGCGCACGGCTGTTTGGGGGCTATGCGCCGTTCGCGCTGGGCATGATCGCCGCGGCGGGCGCGGGAAAGCGCGGACTTGCCGCGCTGTGCGGCGGCGTGCTCGCCGTGCCGTTTTTGCTCGATTTTTCGCACGCACTGCGCACGCTTGCCGTGGCGGTGCTGCTCTACACGGCGAACAACGCCTTTTGCGAAACGAAGTGGTATCGCGCGCGGCGCTTTTTGCCGCTGATGACGGCGGCACTCTACCTCTCGGTGGAGTTCGTGTATCTCATGCAGGCGGGCGCGGAGGAGGCCGCGGCGTGCTTTTTGAGCATCGCGCTCGCCGTGCTCGCGGCGCTATGTTGCCGCGCGCTGCTTGACGGCGAGGCAGACGGTGAGCGGCGCGGTGCGGCGCTGCTGGTGGTCGCCATCGGCGTGCTGACGGCAGCGGCTTCGCTGGAATTTGCGGGCGGCTTTGCGCCGGGGCGCATCGGGGCGATGCTGCTCGTGATGCTGCTCGCCTACGACCGCAGCGCCTCAACAGCGCTGCCGGCGGCGCTGTCGATCGGCCTTGCGATGGATCTTGCCGCGCAGCCGGGGAGCTTCCTCCACACGGCGGTCTACAGCTTCGGCGCGCTCGCGATGATGCCCGAGCGCAGAGCGCGGCGCGTGGCAGCGGCACTTTTGTGGTGCGCGCCGCTGCTGCTTTTGACCCTCCCGCTGGAGGCGGAGACGGGGCTGCTCCTGCTCTGCGAGGGACTCGGCGCGGCGCTCGTCTTTCTGCTGCTGCCGAGCCGACTCTTCGGCGGCAAGCGGCTCGCCGCGCCGCGGGAGAGTGCTGCGGGAGCGCGGGTGCCGGAGGAGGCACAGCGCATGAGCGCGCGGCGGCGTCTGCACGCGACGGCGCAGGCACTGCGCGAGCTTTACGAGAGCCTTGCGCGCGCTCCGCAGACCGAGGAGGAGAACCCTGCCATGGTATTCGACCGCGCGGCGGAGCGTGTGTGCCGCGGCTGCTCGCTGCGCACGATCTGCTGGGAGCGCGACTATGCCAAGACCTACAACGCCCTCAACGACGCGACCGCCGCGCTGCTCGCGCGCGGGCGCGGGCGCGGCGGCGACTTCCCCTCGTACTTCGCCGACCGCTGTATCCGCTTTCCGAGCTTTCTTGCGGCGGTGAACGCGGAGCTGAGCGCTTTCCTGCTGCGGCGGCAGTACCGCAGGCGGCTCGCCGATGCCCGCGCGCAGGCGGCAGGGCAGTATGCCGAGCTGTCGGACCTTCTCAGCGGCACGGCGGAAACGCTGGAGGCAGCGCCCGTCGCGGCGGAGCTGCTGCCCGCCTACCGCATCGGCGCGGCGATGCGCGCGAAGGAGGGCGAGCGCGTGAGCGGCGACAGCCTGACGCATTTTGAGACCGAGGACGCGCGGCTGTGCCTGCTCCTCTCCGACGGCATGGGCAGCGGGGAGGAGGCGCGGCGCGAATCGGCGCTGGCTGTGCGGCTGCTCGAGCGGCTGCTGCGCGCGGGCGTCGAGGCGACAGGCGCGCTCAAAACGCTCAACGGCGCGCTGACGCTGCGCGCCGAGCTCTCCGAATGCTTCGCGACCGTGGATCTGCTGCTGCTCTCGCTGCGCGACGGCACGGCGGAGGTCTACAAATACGGCGCGGCGCCGTCCTATGTCAAGCGCGGCACACGCGTGCGACGCATCACCTGCTCGTGCCTGCCCGCGGGCTTGCAGCGCGCGGACAGCGCGCCGGAGACAACGCGCTTCACGCTGGAAAAGCGCTCCTTTTTTGTGATGCTCAGCGACGGCGTCGCCGATGTCAACGACGACGGCTGGCTGCTCTCGCTGCTCGAGGGCTGGCGCGGCGACGATCCGCAGGCGCTGGCCGGCGCGGTGCTCTCTGCGGGGCGCGAGCGGCACGGCGGCAGCGATGACGGCGCGGTGCTCGTGCTCTATCTCGGCGACGGGAACAGCGCCGAGGAGGTATAAGCGGCGGCGCGCGGGGGAATCCTATTCCTGACAAATTCAAGTGGGCAAGGAGTGATGCGCCATGGTCAGGGGGACCTCCCGACGGGTGATCGTTGTAGAATCACCGGATACCAATTTGTTTGAGCAGGCTATTTTCATCGTGCGCAATGACGCGCTGCATCGGGACGGAGTGACGGCGCAGCAGCTTGTCGACGAGGCGTGCCGCGTCGCGCGGAGCTACACACGCACGCACAGCACGCGCCGGACGCTCTTTCATCGCGGCTCGCCGCTCGTGTGGTGTGCCGTGGGCGTGCTCGGCGCCGCGCTCGTCTGGCTCGCGCTGTCGCTGCTTTGAGTGGCGAAGGCGCGCTGCCGTTCGAGTGGGGAAAAGGAGGGCATCACCTGAACGGTGACGCCCTCCTATGAAAAGACAGTGTGACTTACAAAGGAATCCAAAAAAGAAAGACACGC
>CAYWAS010000048.1:0-13464 GCA_964455915.1 uncultured Oscillibacter sp.
GAAGTGACCCAGGACGCACTACTCTCGATAGAGAGTATAGAAGTGCGCCCTTTCGGTCCCAAAGGGATTTTTGTCGCTTCGTTACTCACAAAAGCAGTCTCTTGCTGTTCTTTTTAACTACCATATACTTGCGGAATACTCCCTCGGACAAGTAACACAATAGCAATTATACCTATGAGCAATATAGCGCACCATATCCATACTCTTTTTGATTTCATTGTAGGGAGTTGTTTTGATAGCTTTTCCAAAACAACTCCCATGATGAGAGACAGGATAAAGATACCGCCCCAAATAGCCCAACCGTAATGACTTTGCCCATAAGCGGCCCCTGCCGGATTTCCTCCAAACAATTCGCCAACCAGCAAACCAATCCCGAACATTGAAAGGGTCGTAAAAGAAAATCTGTATTTTCCAAACAATGAAGGAATAACGGAGACTATCATAGCAAACCAAAACAAATTTTGATTAAGCAGCCATCCGTAAAGATAACTAAGTTGCTTCGGGTCTGTACCGAACAGCCATCCCATCACACTTGTCTGTTCAGAAGTAGTTCCAAAAACTCTGCCGAGTAAATATATTACAATATATCCACCCAAAACGGCAAGTGCCATCAACAGATTTCTTTTTCGTTTGGCTCGCAAGGCATCAGCTTTCTTTGTTTCTTCCATTTTGTAAAGATAGTAAATTTGTTCTGCCGGAGAGTTCTTTTCCTGTTCCTCGGACGCTAATAAAATATCTACTGTTGTTCCAAATATTTCTGCCAACTTAAAAAGATTTTCTGTACTCGGTGCAGATTGTTCCGTTTCCCATTTTGTCACAGCTTGTCGGCTTACCCCAACAAGTTCAGCGACTTTCTCTTGTGACATACCACAGTTTTTTCGCTGTTCTTTAATTCTTTCGCCTAATGACATTTTCATCACCTCCGCTTATATTGTAATGAAAACAGCACTCTCTTTCTACCAACTGTTCGGCAACTATCAGTTGCAACAGATAAAAACAAAGATTTTTCATAATTATACCGCAAAAATGCGAACATTTCCACCACAAAAAGGAACGCCCAGAGCATTGTCCGGGCGTTTCTCGTTATCGATCATAAATCAATTCGAACTTCACGATTCTTCTGTCTTTTCCTCTTCTTACTCTCCGCCGCCGTTGCCGGAGAGGGCAAGCAGCGCTTCGTAGTCGCGGATACACACGACCACCTCCGGCCGGACGCGGTCGATCCACTCCGTCAGCGTGCTATCCTGATAGTAGCGCAGATCGAGCGAGTACATCTTATCAAAGCTGTGGTAGAGGATACACTCGAGCGGGTTGGTGAAGCTGTCGCCGTAGATGAGGACGGAGGGCAGGTCGGGGCGCGCCGTATCCACCAGCATTTCCGAAAGGTCGCCGCCCAGATAGAAGCTGTAGTCCACCCACGCCGTGTCCTCCTTCGGCATCTGGTACAGCGTGGGACTCGACGGCGTTTCGTTGCCTCTGTCGTACCGCGCGAAGGGGACCGGCTCGTTCGCCTCAAGATACCAGATCGCGTCCTCGCGCCACGCCTCGCCGATGAGCTTTCGCACGCGCGAGCCGAAGTAGGGATTCGGCAGCTTTCTCAGCGTCACATCGTCCTGCGTGATGGCGCGGAGCTTCAGTTCCGTGCGCGCATTGATGCGTGCGAGCAGCGTCTCGTAGGTCAAAAACGCGCCCTCCATGCTGTAGTGATTGTCCACGCTTGAGGCGTAGCGCTTGGGATCGTCCTGCGCGTCGAAGACCGCGCCCATATCGAGAAACTCCACGCCCCGCTCCGCGGCGGCGCGCGTCAGCTCCTCCACCGACCACGCGCTCACCTCCGCGCGCGCATTGAGATAGGACGGATATTCGTCCTCGCGGCTCGCATACTGGCAGGGCACGCCCACATAGCAGAAGTAGCCGCCGTAGCCCTCCACCTCTGTCTGAATGGCGGCAAGCCGCTCAGCCATCGCGTCCGCCTGCGCCGCGATATCCTCGCGCACGACCGTCTCCTCGGGATTGTAGGGCAGGAGCGCACCTTCGGTGATGACGACATCGTTGACGACCGGTCGGTGCAGCAGAAGGTCCATGCGCGTCTTGACGCGAAGGAGCGTCGATCTGCCGGCAGCATGGTCGGACAGATAGCGCTCCCACGCGCTCACATAGCTGCCGTCATCGTCGGCGCGCGTGGAATAGACCGGCTGCATGGCCAGCGCGCGGTTTTCGTAGAAGGACACGCTCTCCTTTCCGCGCAGCAGCGTCACGACCGCGGCGGTGAAGAGGAATAGCAGGAACGCCGCCGTCACAAAGCGCTGTATGAGCTTTTGCATGTCCCCGCCTCCTTAAAACTGAAAGTAGATGAACGGATTGAAGCTGCCCGCGACCAGCTTGATGTAGGAAAGCCCCAGCAGTCCCAGCGCCAAAAACGCGGGCGCCGCCGTGAGAACGGCGCGCGAGAGTCTGTCGCCGCGCGCGGTCAGCCGCGCCGCAAGGACGCGCTTCCACGGATAGGCCGCGGCGATCCCGACGATCCACTCCGGCCAGAATTCCAGAATGCTGTAGATTCCGAGCCGTCCCGCGCCGCTGCCGCCGCCGAACATCGCGTGCAGATAGCCGAGCGCATAGCCCAGATCGTTCGCGCGGAAGAGCACCCAGCTCAGCATGACCGCAAGGAGCGTGTAGGCGTGGCACAGCACGCGCGGCGCGCACTCGAGCACGCCGCCCCAGAGCCAGCGCTCGCCCAGCAGCAGCGCGCCAAACCAGAGTCCCCAGAGCACAAAGGTCCAGTTCGCCCCGTGCCAGAGACCGGTCAAAAGCCACACAGCAAGAAGGTTCACGACGCTCCGCCGCGCGGAGCAGCGGCTGCCGCCGAGCGGGATATAGACATAGTCGCGAAACCATGTTGAAAGTGAGATGTGCCAGCGCCGCCAGAATTCCTTGACCGAGCGGGCAATGTAGGGATAGTCGAAATTCTCCAGAAAGTGGAAACCGAACATCTGCCCCAGCCCGATCGCCATGTCGGAGTAGGCGGAAAAATCGTAGTAGATCTGCAGGGTATACGCCGCCGCGCCGACCCACGCGGTCACGATGTCCAGCGATGCGGCAGGCTGCGCGAAGATCGTGTCCGCGATCTCGCCCATCGCGTTCGCGAGCAGCATTTTTTTGCCGAGGCCGAAGCAGAAGCGGATCACGCCCCGCGAGAACTCCTCAAGGCTCTCGCGCCGGCAGGTGATCTCCTCCTCGACGGTGGTGTAGCGTACGATGGGACCCGCCACGAGCTGCGGGAAGAGCGCGACATAGAGCGCGACATAGAGCGGATTGCGCTGACACGCCGCGTCGCCGCGGTACACATCTACGACATAGCTCAGCCCCTGAAAGGTGAAAAAGGAGATGCCGATGGGCAGCACGATCCGCGGCACGGCGACCGGCAGTCCCAGCGCGCTGAGGTTCGCCGCAAAAAAGCCCGCGTACTTGTACCAGCCCAGAAGCCCCAGTCCCACGGCGACCGCGCCCCAGAGTCCTATGCGGCGCACGCGCGGCGAGTGTTCGGGTGCCGCCAGAAGACCGCCGCAGTAGTTGACCGCGATGGAGACGAGCAGCAGCGGCAGATGCCGCGCACCGCCGCAGCGATAAAAGAACAGGCTGAACGCGAGCAGCACAAAATTCCTCGCGCCGCGAAAGCGGGCGGGGATCAGAAAATAGCACAGAAACAGTGTGGGCAGAAAATAGAGCAGAAAGATCAGGCTGCTGAACTGCATGGTGCGTCCTCCGTGGTGTCGGCGTCCCTGCGCCGGATAGAGATTCGAAGTCTACCATAGCGCAAAGCGCGTGGAAAGTCAAGTCCCGCGGCGTTAAGACGCTCCTGTCCGCGCGAAACAAAAGCCGCCCCGCGCTCAGTGAGCGCGGGGCGGAGGAAAGATGCGGTTTTCACGCCGCCGAAGCGGAGAGCGCCTCACTTCGCAGCAGAGGCGAGCTTCTTCGCCTTTTTCCGCTCGCGGCGATGGCTGAGATCGTCGATCAGGCAGTAGTAGACCGGCGTGAAGAAGAGCGTGACGATGGTGGAGATCGTCATGCCCGCGATCATGGTCGTGCCCATGTCGCTCATCATCTCATTCATCTTGCCCGTCATGCCGAGCGCCGTCGGCACGAGCGCGAGGATCGTGGTGAGCGTCGTCATCAGAACGGGGCGGATACGCAGCGGGCAGGCGTGGAGGATCGCTTCCTCGCGGCTCTCGCCGCGCTCGCGGCGCTGCTTGATGTAGTCCACGAGAACGATGGAGGAGTTGACCACCGTGCCCGCGAGCATGATGAGCGCAACGAGCGAGATCATCGAAAGGTCCTTGCCGGTGAGCGGCAGGGCGAAGAGCGCGCCCGAGAACGCGACCGGCAGGATCATCATAATGATGATCGGCATGATGAAGGACTCAAACTGCGAGGCAAGGACGAAGTACACAAGGCCGACCGAAACGAGCAGCGCAAGGCCGAGGTCGGAGAAATTCTCCATCATCTCCGTGTAGCCGCCCGCAAGCTCGACGGTGTAGCCGCCGGGGGCGGTGTAGGTATCAAGGATCGCCTGAATGCTCGCGGCCAGCGCGCTCGTGTCGCTGCTCGCGCTGGTGGCGGAGATCGTCACCTGGCGGGACTGGTTGTAGCGCGTGATGGTCTGCGGCGTCATCTCCACGCTGACCTCCGCGATGCTGCCGAGCGGCACGCTGCCGCCGGTCGCCGTGGTGATCGCCATGGAGCGCAGGGCGTCGAGGCTCTGCTCCGCGCGGCCGTCGCCGCGCACGACCACATCGATCTCCTTATTGTCCACGGTCACGGTGGTCGCCGTGGAGCCGGTCAGACCTGCGCGCACCGACGCGCCCACGCCTGCGGCGGTCAGACCGTACTGCGAGCACGCCTGACGATCCACCGTCACCTTGACCTGCGGCACCTGCTCGGCGACCGTGGAGGAAACATCGACCGCGTCGGGGATCGTCTCGATCTGGCGCACAAGGTCGTCCGCGATCATTTTGAGCGTGGTATAATCCTCGCCCGTGACCTCGACGCTCACGCCGCTGCCGCCCATCATCGCGCCCATATCAAAGGCGGAGCAGGTGATCTCGCAGCCCGCGACATCTTGCGTCGCCTCGCGCATGGCGCGCGCGACCTCGGCCGCGCTGCGCTCACGCTCGCCCTTGTCGATGAGGTTGAGCGTCAGGCTCGCGCTCTGACCGCTCTCGGTCATGTAGTAGTAATTGTCCAGCTCCGGCACGGTCTCGACCGCGATGTCCGCCACGCGCTCCGCCATCTCCGCCGCCTGCTCGACCTTCGAGCCGATGGGCAGAGAGATGCTGATGTTGACCATGCCCTCGTCCATCTCGGGAAGGAGGACCATCTTCGTGCTCAGGCACGCGGCGAGGAACACCGCCACGAGCCCCACGGAAATGAGCGCCCCGCGCTTTAAGTGGTGGACAAAATAGTCGAGCGTTTTAACATACCACGCCATGAAGCGCTGCGTGTATTTGCCGCCCTGCTGCACCTTTTGCAGCTCCGTGATGTGTACCTTGCTCTCGTCGAGCAGGAAGTAGCACAGCAGCGGCACGAGCGTCACCGCGATGGCGAGCGACGCGAAGATCAAAAACGCGATGGTCAGGCAGAAATCCTTGAAGATCATGCCCGCCACGCCGCCGGTCAGACCGAGCGGGAGGAAGACCGCGACGGTCGTGAGCGTGGAGGCGGTCAGCGAGAGCGTGACCTCCTTCGTGCCCTCCACGCAGCTCGTCATGCGGTCGTGTCCCTCGGACGCCCAGCGGTAGATGTTCTCGAGCACGATGATGGAGTTATCCACGATCATGCCCACGCCCATCGCAATACCGCCGAGGCTCATCATGTTGAGCGTCAGGTCGCAGACATACATCAGCACAAAGACCGCGAGGATACAAACGGGCATCGAAACGGCAATGGTCATGGTCGCGCCGCCGCGGCGCAGGAAGAGCCAGACCACGATCGCCGCAAGGACCACGCCGAGGAGAATGCCCTCGAGCGCCGCGTCCACGGCGACATTGATGTACTCGCTCGCAACATAGGGCACCGCGTAGTGAATGGAATCGTCCTTCGCGGCCAGCTCCTCCATCGCCGCAACCACCGCGTCAGCGGTCTTGACCTCGTTCGCGCCCGAGCGCTTGCTGACCTGAAGAATGATGCCCGCCGTGCCGTCCATGGCGGCGATGGCGTCGCGGTCGAGCGTTTCAAGGAACACATCGGCGACTTCGCCGAGGCGCACCGTGCCGCCCGTGGGCAGCGGGATATTGACATTGGCGACCGCCTCGACCGAGGTGAGCTGCGCGTCGGTCGTGACGCTGAGCGTCTGGCTGCCGTTGTGTACCTCACCGGCGGGGAAGAGAAGATTTTCCGCCTGGAGGATCTGAGTGATGTAGGTCGTGGAGATGCCGTAGCCCGCCGCGCGCTCGGCGTCGAGCTCCGCGGTGATCTGACGCTCCACGCCGCCGGAGATCGTCACCGAGGCGACGCCGTCGATGCGCTCGAGCGCGGGTGCCACCACATTCTCCGCCGTCTCCTGCAAGGCGGCGAGGTCGTCGCCGAGAAGACCGACGATGGCGCTCGGCATGAGCTCGGAGACATTGATGTTCAAAATGACGGGCGAGGTGCAGCCGTCCGGCAGGCTCAGCGCGTCGAACTTCTCGCGCAGCTTGGTCGCCGCGATGTCCACATCGGTGTCTTCAACATACATGATCTGGATCGTGGCGATGCTGTCCGCGCTCGAGGAGGTGACCGAATCCACGCCGGGGACCGACATGATCGCGGATTCCAGCGGGCGCGTGACGAGCTGCTCGATGTCCTCGGGGCTCGCGCCGTTATAGTAGCAGTAGACATAGGCGGCGGGATACTCGATGTTCGGCAGCAACGCCATCTGGAGCTGCGAGGTGTAGACCACGCCGAACACCGCGATCATGATGACCGCAAGGAGCGTTGTGACGCGATGCCTGATGCAGAATTTCGCAATGTTCATGCCTTACCCCTCCACGATACGCACTGCGTCTCCGTCGGAGAGATACTGCTGGCCCACGGTGACGAGCTGCGCGCCTGCGTCGAGTCCGCTCGTGACCTCGGTCATGCCGCTGCCCGTGAGTCCCGTGGTGATGTCCATGCGCTTCGCCGCGCCGTTCTCGACGATGTAGACATACTGCGTCTCGTTGCTCGTGAGGATCGCCTCGCTCGGCACGACGACCGCGCCCGCGGAGACCGCGGTGTGGAAGGTGACATCGGCAAACATACCGCTCAGAAGTCCGGAGACCTCCGCCGGCACCGAGACGGTGACGGTATAGAGCTTGGTCTGGACATTGGCGGTCTTTTCGACCGAGCGGATCGCGCCCTCAAAGGTGATGTCTGCCGCGCGGACGCCGACGGTAACCGTATCGCCAATGCTCAGCTTGGGAACGAGCGCCTCCGAAACGCTGACCGTGACCTTCATCTGCTCCGCGCCGTCGATGACGGCGACGGCGTAGTTGGGGGAAACGAGGCTGCCCTCGCTCGCCGAGAGCGAGGCCACCACGCCGTCGACCGGCGCGATCACATTGCCGCGGGAGTCGATGTTCTCCATCGCCAGCGCGATCTGCTCATAGCTCGATTTCGCACTCTGCATTCCGGCCTCGAGCTGGGCGAGCGTGGAGTCGCGCTGCGCCTTGGTGGAGAGGTACTGAAGCTCGGCGCTCTCGACCTCGCGCTGCGAGGCGGCACCGATCTCGAAGAGCGCCTTCGTGTCGTTCCATGTCTTTTCGTAGAGCGCGACCTGACGGTCTAAAATGTCCTTCTGGCTCGCATAGCTCGACGCGGCGCTCGTGTAGCCGATCTCCGCCGCGCGGTACTGCGCGAGCGAGCTTTCCATATCGAGCGTGCAGATGATGTCGCCCGCCTTGACCTCGTCGCCCGCCTGCAAGTAGACGGCGGTGCACTTGGCCGTCGAGGTGACATAGACGCTCGTGGCGCTGCCCGCCGACACCTGACCGGAGACGGTGTTCTCCGTCGCGATGTCCTGCGCGGCGACGGTCTGCACCTGTACGGCGACACCGGCGGGTGCTTCGCTCTCGACCTCTTCCTGGCAGCCTGTGAGCGCGAGCGTCAGAGACAGCGCCAGGAGCAGAGAAATTACCTTATGCTTCATCGTTTCAGCCCTCCGTCAGCCATTGAGCAGTCCGTACTGCACTGCCCAGTTGTAGTTGTTGTACGCGGTAAAGAGGTCGCGCTGCGCGCCCGAGACCGTATCCTGCGCGGCATACAGCTCGTCCTCTGCCGTGTGCAGGGTGTTTTTCGAAATGCTGCCCTGCTCGTATTTGAGCTGCGCGGTCGCGAGGTCGCCGCGCTCGCACTCGAGCGCGGTCTGCGCCGCGCTGAGGAGCTGCGCGCAGTCCTTGACGCTGTCATAGAGCGAGCGGAAGGAGAGCTCAAAGTTCTGCACCGTCGCGTTGTAGGTGTACTGCGCCGCCTGCCAGGTGTGCTTCGCCTGGAGCTTCTTGTAGTCGCTCCCGCTGTAATACTTGGCGCCGCTGTCCTCGAACGCTTCGTCCGCGTCGTCGAGCGTCAGCTTGGCGGCGTAGAGGTCATAGCTCGCAGCCTTCGCCTTTTCCAGATCCTTTTCCATGTCCATCGCGCCGAGCTGCTCACTCGTCACCGCGGGGAGCGCGCCGAGCGTCAGCGCGGCGGTCAGCTCCTCGCCGACCATCGCATTGAGCTGGCGGCGCAGCGCCGCGATGTTCATATCGAGCGTCGCCTTGCCGCTTTCAAGCTGCACCTTGCCGGATTTCGTCTGCTCGAGCGTCATTGCGCTGACCTGCCCGAGCTCGTAGCGCAGCGTGACCTCCTCGATCGCGCGGTCGAGCGCGGCGGACTTGCGCGTGAGCGCGGCGGACTGCTCTTCCAGTCCGAGGAGCGCGATGTAAAGGTTCTCGCCCATCATAACGGCGGTGTTCTCCGCCGCGCGGAGCTGACGGACGAGGTCGGCGTTGTCCTGCTGGAGCTCGCCGTCGCGGATCGCATCGAACTGCTCGCGCACCGCGTCGTAGCTCTGCTGAAGGCTCTGGCTGCCGAGCGCGCCCGCCGGACCCATCG
The DNA here is from genome assembly GCA_964455915.1 of uncultured Oscillibacter sp. Classification (GTDB taxonomy): domain Bacteria; phylum Bacillota; class Clostridia; order Oscillospirales; family Oscillospiraceae; genus Hominicoprocola. The sequence continues at coordinate 9,106 of CAYWAS010000048.1, forward strand.
TCGATATCATAGCCCACTGCTGCTCGGCGATCAGGTTGAGCCTGTCGCGCAGATCGTCCTCGATCTGCTCATAATTCGTGCTCTCGATGACGGCGATGTTCTCCTCCATCGCCAGAATGGTGTAGAAATTCGCCTTCATGCGCGCGGCGAGATTTTGAAAGCTCAGCGTGCCGTCCGCGTCGGGCGCGGTCTGTTCGGTCTGCGCTTCGCCCTCCGCCGTCTGCTCATCGGCAAGCGCGCCGACGGCGAGCGAAGCGGTCAGCGCCAGCGCAAGCAGCAGAGCGCTCAGTCGTTTTGTTTTCATGTGGTTCCTCCTTTGCTCTCAGCGGCAGCGCCGTGCTGAATGATCGAAACATGGCACTGCAGGTAATTCCGTATCTCCTCGCGCTTTTGCGGCCGCTCCATGGTCTTTGCCACCGCGCCGCCGAGCGCGCTCATGAGCAGCGAGACGATCCCCTCCACAAATTCGGGGTCCTGCCGCCGCAGAAGGCTCGTGTCGATCCACTCCTTCGCCCGCTCGTAGGGCGAAACGGGGCTCTCCTCCCGCTCCATCAGCAGCCGCACGATGTCGATTTTTGTGTTGAGCCACAAAACATCGAAGACGCGCTTGAACTCCGGCGCAGGCTGCCCATTCGGCAGGAAAAAGGCATCGTACACGCGCGGCATCACCGCGAAGGGGTCGCCGTGCGTGCGCTCGAGCTCGTCGTGACAAAGGACAAGGATACGACCGCGGCACTCGTCGATGGCGCTGAGGAACAGGTCCTCTTTATCCTTAAAATACTGGTAAAAGCTGCCGCGCGGGATCTCCGCGCCCTGCACGATGCGGTTGATCGAAACCTCGTCATAGGGCACGCGGGTGATCTCCGCCCACGCGCTCTCCATGATGCGCTCGCGCTTTTCCTCCGGCAATCGGAAAAAAGTATCGGTCGGCACGCTCCTCCCCCTCTCGAAAAAAGATGACAAGCTGTCATAAAGTGACAACCTGTCACAGATTATACGAGCCTCCCCCCGCCCTGTCAATAGGGAGAGGTGTTAATCTTTTGTGAATAATTAAAGTCCCTTAACTCGCAGGGGAAAAGAGACACCGCTTTCATGGAAGCGGTGTCTCTTTTGTCGTTTTCAGCCGATGCCGCCGAGCACCGCGCCTGCGATCAGGGCGAGGAGCGCGAAGGCGCAGTAGACATATTTGCTCAGCGGGTAGAACCACGCGCCGATGGGCTTCGCCGCGCCCCTGTTGACTGCGGCGAGAACATAGTCCTTCCCCGCGACCCAGAAAAAGAGGATACCGGCCATCAGTGCGCCGAGCGGGCAGATGTAGATGGACACCACATCCATCCACTCCGAAACGATCGCCTGAATGCACAGCGACACGCCCACGCCGATCACGCCGATGACGGCGACCGCACCGAGGCGCTTCATGTGGAGCCTATCCTGCAATGCCTCAATGGACACTTCGTAGAGGTTCACGAGCGAGGTCAGTCCCGCGAAGAGCACGCAGACGAAGAAGACAATGCCGATCATCTGCCCTCCGGGCATTCCGTTGAACACATTGACGAGCGCCATGAACATCAGCCCCGGGCCGCCGCTCGAGAGGTCCGCGCCGCCGGCTGCCATGGCAGGAATGACCACGAAAGCGGCGAGGAGCGCGGCGAGCGTATCGAAGATCGCGACATTGCGCGCGGCATAGGGAATGGACTCCTCATCGGAGAAGTACGAGCCGTAGATCACCGTGCCGTTGCCCGCCACGGAGAGGGAGAAAAACGCCTGACCGAAGGCGTAGATCCAGAGCTTCGGCTCCTTCAGACCCTCGGGGTCGAGCGTGAAGATATAGCGGTAGCCCTCGCTCGCGCCGGGAAGCGTGGAGATGTAGATGCCCAGCGCCGCGAAGAGGAAAAAGAGCACCGGCATCATGACCTTGTTCGCGCGCTCGATGCCGCCCGCGACGCCGAACGCCATGATCGCGAAGTTGATGACCAGCGCGGTGACCAGCCAGAAGTTGTTGCCCCAGCCGCTCGCGGTGGAGAGGAAGGTCGATTCGATGACCGCCATATCCTGCCCCATGGCGTAAAGCCCGCCGCTCACGGCGAGGGAGAGGTATTTGAAGATCCAGCCCACCACGCAGCTATAGCCGATGGCGAGCGCGAGCGAGCCGAGCACGGGGATCCCGCCGATCGCCTCACCGAGCCGCTGCTTTCCGCGCAGACCCGCCGCCTGACCGAACGCGCCGATGGGACCGGTGCGCGTCGCGCGGCCGAGCGCGATCTCGCCGATGATGCCGGTCGAGCCGATCAGCAGCACAAAGAGGAAGTACGGCACCAGAAAGGTCATGCCGCCCCACGCGGAGACCAGATAGGGAAAGCGCCAGATATTGCCCATACCGACCGCACTGCCGATGCAGGCAAGGATAAATCCCCACCGGCTGCGGAAGGCGTCGCGGTTCGTCTGCTTGCTCATGATGGTGTCCTCCAGATCACATCGGATAGTTCAGTGTATCCCCGCCGTGCGGCATTTGTCAAGATTTTTCTCATTTCGCCGCGCTTTGCCGCGTTTCTTCCCCGTCCGCGGCGCAAAACAGAGCAAGGGCGGAGCATTGCTCCGCCCTTGTCGGGAAAGTCTATCTGTGTTACTTCATCTGCTCGAGCGCCGCGAGCTTCAGGCAGCAGCAGAACACCTGCATCGCCTGCTCCAGCTCCTCGACCGGCGGCAGACTCGGCGCCACGCGGATATTGCAGTCCTTCGGGTCGACGCCGTAGGGGAAGGTCGCGCCCGCGCTCGTCATGACGACGCCCGCCTCCTTGCACAGCGCGAGCGTGCGGCCGGCAAGCCCGGGAAGCGTGTTGACGGAGACGAAGTAGCCTCCCTTCGGCTCGTGCCAGGTCGCAAGACCCAGCGGCGCGATCTCGCGCGCGAGCATCTCGGTAACGGTCTTGAACTTCGGGCCCATGATCGCCGCGTGCTTCTTCATCAGCGCAAGCGTATGTGCCTTATCCTTGAGATACTTCACATGGCGGAGCTGGTTGACCTTATCGAAGCTGATGACCTGCACGCCCATGAGACCGGTCATGTACTTCATGTTCGCCTCGCTGCACGCAAAGACCGCCACGCCCGCGCCGGGCAGCGTGATCTTGCTGGTGGAGGCAAACTCAAAGACCATGTCGGCGTTGCCGTACTTCTCGCACTCGCTGAGAATATCGGGGAAGGGCACGAACTCGCCCTCGAACTCGTGGATACAATAGGCATTATCCCACATGAGGAGGAAGTCGGGCGCGGCAGGCTTCATCTTCGCGATGCGCTCGACCGTCTCTGCGGAGTAGATGATGCCGTCGGGGTTGGAGTACTTCGGCACATTCCACATACCCTTGACCGTCGGGTCGGCGATGAGCTGCTCGACGAGGTCCATGTTCGGACCCTCCTCGGTCATGGGAATGGTGATGAGCTCAAAGCCGAAGCTCTCCGTGACCTTGAAATGGCGGTCGTATCCCGGCGCGGGGCAGAGCCACTTGACCTTCTCCTCCTTGCACCAGGGCTTCTCGCTGTGCAGCAGACCGTGGGTATACGCCTTGGCGATGGTGTCGTACATGAGCTGAAGGCTCGCGTTGCCGCCGACATACACCTGCTCGCTCTTGCAGCCGAGGATCTCCGCAAAGAGCTTCTTCGCGCTCGGCAGACCTGTGAGCTCACCATAGTTGCGCGCGTCGATGCCCGCATCGACGCACTCCGCCGGATCGGTCAGCACGGTCAGAATATCGCTCACCATGTCGAGCTGCGCCTTGCAGGGCTTTCCGCGCGCCATGTTGAGGGAAAGTCCCTTCGCCTTCCAGCTCTCAAATTCCGCGCTCACCTTCGCAAGCTCTGTCTTTCTCTGTTCGGGTGTCATTTCCGCATATTTCATCGCATGGAGCCTCCTGTTCCAATATCGTTGAATGGATTATAGCATGGCGGCGGGTAAATGGCAATGCGAAAAAGCGCAAAAAGAAAAAGAGGGCAAAGCCCTCTTTTTCTTTGGTTTGTTCACTTAGCCGAACAGCGCCATCAGGACGCCGGCCGCGATCGCGGAGCCGATAACACCGGCAACGTTCGGGCCCATGGCGTGCATGAGCAGGAAGTTGGCGGGATTCTCCTTCTGGCCGACCATCTGGGAGACACGCGCCGCCATCGGGACGGCGGAAACGCCGGCGGAACCGATCAGCGGGTTGATCTTCTCCTTCAGGAAGAGGTTCATGATCTTGGCGAGCACAACGCCGCCGGCGGTGCCGAAGCCGAACGCCACGACGCCCATGCACATGATCTCAATGGTCTTGAGAGAGAGGAAGGTGGTACCGGTCGCCGTCGCACCGACGGTGAAGCCGAGGAAGATGG
>CAYWAS010000049.1:0-11992 GCA_964455915.1 uncultured Oscillibacter sp.
AAAGAAGCCCAGCCGGATGCTGGGCTTCCAACCAAAAACTATTGTAATAGGGAGGCTCGTGTTCTCCATTGTGTCAGCCAGGATCTCTGCTCTGCCATTGCTCTGATAGAGCTGCATATACAGATTTCCAAGCTCCGTATCTTTTACCAGGGGCCGAAACTGGAGGCTGTTCGAGGGTGCCGTCATCCATAAGCTGTTCTCCTTTCGCTCCCGCAGAAAATCCAGAAACTGATCTGAATTCGTAAAGGAGCATTGGTATTTGTCTGCGTAGATTTTGCTTTCCGTCATGATAGATACATTGAGCCGCTGGATGCGATTCGAGTCCCTTGGAGTTAGTCAGTAAAAACCCTGTTTAAGTTCTAATCGGTTTGTGTTACAATTCTTAATCAGATATGTGGTTACACCAAACCAGATGGATGCTGGAAACAGAACCGATCCCATCTATCTGGCGAGTTTCCTGCAAAAAAGTTTAACAGGGGGGATATCCTATGAGTAGAAAACTGGTTGCATACTTCTCCGCAAGCGGAGTGACCGCTAAAGTAGCAGAGAAGTTATCTGAAGCTATTGGTGCTGATCTCCATGAAATCGAACCGGAAGTGCCTTATACCAAGGCAGACCTTGACTGGACAGATAAAAAGGCGCGCAGCACCATTGAAATGAATGATCCGGCGTCTCGTCCGGCCCTCGCAAACAAACGGGACAATATGGCTGAATACGATACTGTGTTTGTTGGGTTTCCTATTTGGTGGTATGTTGCACCCACAATCATCAATACTTTTCTTGAAAGCTACGATTTGACCGGAAAGACGATCATTCCCTTTGCAACCTCTGGCGGCAGCGATATGGGCAAGACCAATGAAAAGTTGCTGCCGAGCTGCAAGGGTGCGAAATTGCTGAACGGCAAGGTCTTTAAGGCATCCGTCAGCGGTGCTGAACTTGCAAAGTGGGCTGAAGGACTGGAAAGCAAATGAAAGCATTAACTTACATCGAACACGGCAAATTTGCCATGACCGACAAGCCGAAGCCGCAGCTCCTCCATGCGCGGGATGCTATCGTCCGCGTAACTCTGGGGAGCATCTGCACCAGTGACCTGCACATTAAACATGGCTCAGTGCCGAGAGCGGTTCCCGGTATCACCGTAGGGCACGAGATGGTTGGCATCGTAGAGGAAGTGGGCACAGAGGTCACAAATGTGAAGCCCGGTGATCGGGTAACAGTGAATGTGGAGACCTTCTGCGGCGAGTGCTTTTTCTGTCAGCATGGATATGTGAATAACTGCACCGACAAAAACGGTGGCTGGGCACTTGGCTGCCGCATCGACGGCGGGCAGGCTGAGTTTGTCCGTGTGCCCTATGCCGATCAGGGGCTGAATAAGATCCCCGACAGCGTGACCGATGAGCAGGCGCTGTTCGTGGGCGATGTTCTGGCCACCGGTTTCTGGGCGGCTCGTATTTCCGAGATCAAACGCGAAGATACCGTCCTGATCGTCGGCGCAGGCCCCACCGGTATCTGCACGCTGCTGTGCGTCATGTTGAAAAAACCTAAGCGCATCATTGTATGCGAGAAAGATCCGGCAAGAGCGCAGTTTGTGCGGGAGCATTATCCCGAAGTGCTGCTCTGTCAGCCGGAGGAATGTGAGGACTTCACCCGCGCCAACTCCGAGCATGGCGGTGCGGATGTGGTGTTGGAAGTCGCCGGAGCGAAGGATACTTTCCAGCTTGCGTGGAAGTGCGCCAGACCGAACGCAATCGTGACGGTGGTTGCCCTCTATGACGAAGCACAGGCACTTCCCCTGCCCGATATGTACGGCAAGAACCTGACCTTCAAGACCGGAGGCGTAGACGGTTGTGACTGCGCGGAGATCCTGAGTCTCATCGAACAGGGCAAGATCGACACCGCGCCGCTGATCACCCACCGATACCGCCTTGCGGATATTGAAGAGGCATATCGCATCTTTGAAAACCGACTGGACGGCGTTATTAAAATTGCAATCACGGAGTAATTCCTTTATACTGTCAAATCTATAATCTGTAGCCGGAAAGGAGGCGTAAATCATGGAACCACGCACATACATTGCAATCGACCTGAAATCCTTTTACGCCTCTGTGGAGTGCAGGGCACGAAACCTCGATCCCATGACCACAAACCTTGTGGTTGCCGATCCCAGCCGCACGGAAAAGACCATCTGCCTCGCAGTCTCGCCATCTTTGAAGCAGTATGGTATTCCCGGACGGGCACGACTGTTTGAGGTCGTACAAAAGGCCAAACAGGTCAATGCGGCGCGTTTGCAGCGAGCGCGGGGGCACCGGTTCGAAGGCGCTTCCTGCGACGATACGGAACTGAAGGCGCATCCGGAGCTGGAGCTTGACTATGTGGTGGCTCCGCCGCAGATGGCTCTCTATATGAAGAAAAGCGCCGAGATCTACCATGTCTATCTGAAGTATATCGCGCCGGAGGATATTGTCGTGTACTCTATCGACGAGGTATTTATGGATGTCACCAATTACCTCGACACCTACCACCTGACTGCGCGGGAGCTTGCGATGAAGATGATCCTGGATGTACTCCAGACCACAGGCATTACCGCCACAGCAGGCATCGGAACCAATCTCTTTCTGGCCAAGGTCGCAATGGATGTCATGGCAAAGCGAATTCCAGCAGATGAAAATGGCGTGCGGATTGCGGAACTGGACGAGCAGAGATTTCGGAGCGAATTATGGAGCCATCGACCATTGACGGACTTCTGGCGCGTTGGCCGAGGCTATGCGAAAAAGCTGGAAGCACACGGAATGCTCACAATGGGTGATGTGGCGCGCTGTTCGGTCAAGAATGAGGATTTGCTATACAAGCTGTTTGGTAAGAACGCAGAACTTTTGGTCGATCACGCATGGGGCTGGGAGCCATGCACGATCCCGGCGATCAAGGCATACAAGCCCAGCACCAACAGCCTCAGCTCCGGACAAGTCTTGCAATGCCCCTATGATGCAGGGAAGGCACGGTTAGTCGTGCGTGAAATGGCCGACCTGATGGTGTTGGATTTGGTAGACAAGGGCCTTGTTACAAATCAGATCGTGTTGACGCTTGGCTATGATATTGAGAATTTAACGGATCCAGAGCGTCGGAGAAAGTACCACGGCGAAGTCGTCACCGATGGCTATGGCCGGCAAATCCCGAAGCACGCTCACGGAACGATCAATCTCGACGGCCACACATCTTCTACCAGGAAAATAATGTGTGCTGTGACAGAGCTGTATGACCGCATCGCAAATCAGAATCTTCTGATTCGGCGGTTGACTCTGGTAGCCAACAATGTCATTGACGAGGCTTCCGCAGGAAAGAACAACACCTTTGAGCAGATGGATCTCTTTACGGACTATGCTGCACAAGAGGCGAAGCAGAAAACCGAACAGGCCGAACTGGAACGGGAGCGGAAGATTCAGGAGGTCACGCTGGCCCTCAAAAAGAAGTATGGCAAGAATGCCGTTTTGAAAGCAATGAATCTGGAGGAGGGCGCTACCGCCAAGGAGCGCAATGCGCAGATAGGAGGTCATAAAGCATGACCGATCATTACGATGACATTATTGATCTTCCGCACCATGTCTCACCAACGAGGCCGCAAATGCCGATGCCTGATCGTGCAGCGCAGTTCTCGCCCTTTGCGGCGCTTGTCGGTTACGACGCGGCAATCAAGGAAACAGGCAGATTGACCGATGCAAAAGTCGAAATGCAAGATGACGCCTTAAATGACCTTGATGAAAAGTTTCAGGTTCTTATGGATCATCTGAAGGAGAAACCGGAAATCAAGATCACCTACTTCCGAGCAGATGAACGGAAAGCGGGCGGTGCATATCTCCAGGTATCCGGTGTCGTGCGGAAAATATCCGAATTCGAGCGCAAGCTGATATTGGACGATGGCATTGAAATCATGCTGGACGATATTGCTGATATGGAGGGTGACATCTTCAAAGCCTTCCTATAAAGACCTTAAAACCTCCTATTCAATCGAAATGGCACGCAAAAACACGAAAGAAACACGAAAGAAACACGAAATTTTCGCGCAAGAATATTGATTTACGGGAACCGCGTGCTATAATAGGGTTGAGGTGATCGTGATGACTTTGAAGGAACTGCGGATCTCAAAAGGAATGAGCCAAGCCGCGTGCGCGGAATATCTCGGTATGTCCACGCGGAATTATCAGAATTACGAGAATGATGCGAATAAAGCGCAAACCGCAAAATATCACGCGATCTATCAGAAGTTAGACGCTTATGGGCAGACTATGCCGACAACTGTTCAGTCGGGATCTCTGCCGGAATTCCACACGCGGGTCGTCACTGGCGCAGCGCTCCGGGCGATGATCCGCAGCGTTGCGAAGTACAGCAAGCGGGATTGCTACGGAACGCTGGAGAAGTTCGTAAAAGGTGACTATGACGGCAAGATCTGCATTTTATATGGCCTGCGCAGAACGGGAAAGACAACGCTCCTCTTCCAGATGATCGCGGATCTTCCCCTTGAACAGGCCGCTTATATTAAGGTACAGACAACCGATAACATGGGGTCCCTGACCCGCGATCTTGACCAGCTTTACAAATTGGGCTATCGGTATGTGTTCATAGATGAGATCACCCTCCTGAACGATTTCATCAACACAGCGGCTGTACTTTCGGATGTGTTCAGCATGATGGGCATGAAGATCGTGGCTTCCGGAACTTTTTCCCTCGGTTTTGCAATGGCAGAGCGAGACGAACTCTATGATCGAACCGTGACCATCCACACATCCTTTATCCCATTTCGGGAATATGCAAGGCTTCTGGGTATCCGCTTAGTGGATCGTTATATTGAATACGGCGGCACACTGAAAATGGAGAACATGACGCTGGACGATCCGGAATCAGCTTTTGACGAGGTTTCCTTCCGTGATGATGAAAGCACGCGGAAATATATTGATACAGCCATCAGTCGGAATATCCAGCACACTTTGAAGAACGACCACTATGGGGAGTACTTCAATCAACTTCGTGACCTGTACGAAAAGGGCGAGTTGACGAATGTGATCAACCGCATCGTGCAGAACATGAATCACCGCTTTGTACTTCGGGTGGTCAATGAAGAATTCAAGTCCAGCGACTTCGGTTCGGCGCGAGAGCTGCTTCTGCACGATGCGCCGGCAGAGCGCGCCACCGTTCTCTATGATGTGGACGAGAAAATGGTGTTAGCGCGGCTGAAGGCCATTACCGAGATCAAAGAAAAACAGGAAACACGCATCGCCGTCACGCAGGAGCATGTGGAGCAGGTCAAGAAGTACCTGCTGATGCTGGATCTGATCGTTCCGTGTTTTGAACAGTATGAGAGCGGCAAGCGCGCGGAGCACATTGTTTTCTCACAGCCGGGTATGCGCTATGCCATTGCCAAGGCGCTGGTATATTCGCTGAAGCAGGACGAATACTTTGCGTCTGTATCAGCCGGCAGCAAGGAGTATATCGTTGGCAAGATCCTCGAAGATGTGAAAGGCCGGATGCTGGAAGACATCGTGCTTCTGGAGGTGTCCAAGGCTCTTCCCGGCAACTGCGAGGCATTCAAGTTCAAGTTTGATACTGGCGGCGAGTATGATATGGTGATCTACAACAAAGAAAGCCATAGCTGCAAGCTGTACGAGATCAAGCACAGCACAGCGATCACGGACAGACAAACCATCTATCTGCGCAGCACAGAGAAGTGCGGAATCATGGAACAGCACTTCGGACAGATCGAAGGTCGGTATGTGCTCTATCGCGGGGAGAATACGCTCGTGGACGATGTGGAATACCGAAATGTGGAACAGTTCTTATGTGATTTGGCGTAAGTTCCGATTGAAACAGATAGGTTTTTGAGGTTAAATTTGCGGTGGGAAACGAAAATCAAGTCCTGAAACCCTTGCGGCACAAGGCTTTCGGGATCACGGGGGAATGAAGTACAATCGCAAGACCGCCCGTCACCAAAGTGAAGATCGATCAACAAAAATACCACCCTTGCGGGTGGTATTTTTGTCAGAAGCGCGCGTTTTACGCCTTCTTCTTGCCGTCGATGGCGATGAAGAAGAGCGAGCTGACAGCGAGGAGGTAGGGGTAGAAGAGGTTCGGAATGATCTCAAAGGCCGAGACCTCATAGCCGAGCTCGTGCGCAGCGGTGATGGCGACGAGCATCTGCGCGCCGTAGGGAATGATGCCCTGGAAGATGCACGAGAAGGTGTCGAGGATCGAGGCGGCCTTGCGCGGCGTGATGCCGTACTCCTCCGCCATTTCCTTGGCGATGGGGTTTGCGATGACGATGGCAACGGTGTTGTTGGCGGTGGCAATGTCCATCGCGCCGACGAGCAGACCCATGCCGAGCTGACCGCCGCGCTTGCCGTGGAAGACATGGCGGATCCAGCCGAGGAGCGCCTCAAAGCCGCCGTACTCGCGGATCAGCGCGCAGATGGCGGAGACGAGGATCGCGACCATCGCCGTCTCGAACATGCCCGAAGCGCCGCTGCCCATGTTGGCGAAGAGTGCCGTGGGCGCGACCGCGCCGGTGGCGAGCATGATGACGCTGCCCGAGAGGATACCGATGAGCAGCACGACGAACACATTGATGCCGATGATGCCGCCCGCGAGGACGAGCACATAGGGAATGATCTGAACGAGGTTATAGCTCGGGATCTCGCTCGCGGTCACCTCCTGACGCAGCGTGAGGACGAGCACGAGCACGAGCGTCGCAAGCGCGGCAGGGAGCGCGATGTGGAAGTTCTCGCGGAACTTATCCTTCATTTCGCAGCCCTGACCGTTGCAGGCGGCGATGGTGGTATCGGAGATGAAGCTGAGGTTGTCGCCGAACATCGCGCCGCCCATGACCGCGCCGATGCACAGCGGCAGCGAGAAGCCGGACGCCGCCGCGAGGGGAACGGCGATGGGCGTGATGAGCGTGATGGTGCCGACGCTCGTGCCCATCGCGGTCGAAACGAAGCAGCTCACGACGAAGAGCACGGCGACCGTGAACTTTGCGGGAATGATGGAGAGCATGAAGTAGGCGACGCTCTCCGCGCTCGAGCGGCCGACCACGCCGACAAACACGCCCGCGGCGAGGAAGATGAGGAGCATGGTGACGACATTCTTGTCGCCGATGCCCTGCCCCATGAGCGTGAGCTTATCGTCGAAGCTCAGCTTCCTGTTTTGCAGACACGCGACGAGCAGCGCGATGAGGAAGACAACGACGATGGGAATGGAGTAGAAGCCCATCGGGATCTTCATCACATACTCGAAGATGAGGCCGAGACCGAGGTAGAGGACGAGAAATACGAGCACCGGCAGCAGTGCGATGGGGTTGGCTTTCTTTTGCATGGTGATTTTTCCTTCCTGATTTTCTCTCTTCTTTATTTTAAGCGCAGCGTGCGCAGGAATTCCTTTTGTTCCGGCGTGATGCGGTAGCTTTCGACCGCCTTTTGGATCGTTTTGTTATGCGTCCAACGCGGCAGGCGATGCTCCGTGAGGTACGGCAGCGCTTGCCCGTACTGCTTGGCGAGCGCAGTCGCGAAGTACCACGCGCACATCATGTTGACATAATATTCCTCCGAGCGGACCGCGGCGACCCTCTCGAGGTAAGCTGGGGAGAAGTTCTCGTCCAGAAAATGCTCCATGAGCATTTTGATGCCAAAGCGGACGGTGTAGACTTCCTCCGAGGCGAGATAGCAGTCGATGTGCGGCAAAAGCGCCGCGCGATGGCGCGCAAAGACCTTGGGCGAGAAGCAGTCGCAGGTCGCCCAGTTGTCGATGTAGGGCAAAAATTCCTCCATCTGCGCCAGCACGGTATCAAAGTCGCGCCCGCGCGCGATGAGCAGCGCGTGGAGATTGTCCTCCTCGTAGTAGGTGTGCGGCAGGGCGCGCAGGAAGTCCGCCGCCTCGCGTGAGCCGTCCAGCTCGCGCGCGAGCGCGCGCAGCGCGGGCATTCGCACACCGATGATGCGCGCTTTGTTCACCGTGGGGATCAATCGCGCGTGGAAATCGCGGTAGCCCTCGTCCCGCAGGGCGAAAAGGCGCGCGGAGATCGCGTCCTGTCGATCCATAGACTCCCTCCTCATAGCGGTCAATTTAATATTATATCATGCGATTCGCGGAAAGAACAGTATTTTTTGCATTTTTCTATGCCTTTTTGTTCTTTTTGTCTCCGGTACGCGCTCTGCGGAGCAAAAGGAAGGGCGGGAGCGCCGCTCCCGCCCTGTTTTCGCGCAGACCGATCGTGAGATAGCGGCGTCAACCGCCGCGGCGCGCGGTCAGCTCGTCGCGCAGCCGCCGTCCCGTCGGGGTCGCGGCAAGACCGCCGAGCGCGGTTTCGCGCAGCTCGACCGGCATTCTCCTGCCGACCTCGCCCATCGCGTCGATGACCTCGTCGACGGGAATGCGGCTCTCGATGCCCGCGAGCGCCATGTCCGCCGCGCTCACCGCGTTGACCGCGCCGATCACATTGCGCTTCACGCACGGCACCTCGACGAGCCCCGCGACGGGGTCGCACACAAGCCCCATGAGGTTTTTGAGCGCCATCGCCACCGCGTGGCCGATCTGCGCGCCGTCTCCGCCACGCAGGGCGACGAGCGCGCCCGCCGCCATCGCCGAAGCGGTGCCGATCTCCGCCTGACAGCCGCCCGACGCGCCCGCGATGCTCGCCTTGTAGGCGATGACCGAGCCTATGCCCGCGGCGACATAGAGCGCCTCGAGGAGCTGGTGCTGCGTGAGCTCATCGTATTTGCAAAGCGGCAGCAGCACCGCCGGCAGCACGCCGCAGGCGCCCGCCGTGGGAGCCGCGACGATGCGGCGCATACAGGCGTTGGACTCCGCCATCGAAAGCGCCTCGGCGATGACCTCGCTCACATAGCCGCCGGCCATCGCACTGCCGCGGAAGGTGTACTGACGCATCTTCATGCCGTCCCCGCCGACCAGACCGCTCACGCTGCGCTTGCGGCCGGTGTAGGCGTCCGCCGCGTCCTGCATCGCCTGCCAGGTCTTGAGCATTTTCGCCATTGACGCCTCGCGGCTGACCTGCCGCTCGTCCATATCGTCGCTCAGGACGACCTCCCAGAAGTCCTGACCGTTTTTTGCCATGCGCTCAAAGATCTCGCTCATCGAAGCCAGAGCCATCTTCATCGTCCTCCTTATCGTAATAGGTCACGCCCAGAATGCCGGGCAGCTCGGAAAGAAACGCCACCTGATGCGGCTTGATGTGCTGGTCGGTCTCGATGACCATGAGCGCGTCTCCGCCGCGCTTGTGGCGGTGGACGCTCATGTTCGCAACATTCACGCGGAGCTGATTCAAAATGCTCGTCACCGCGGCGACCGAGCCGTACTCGTCCTGATTGCGCACGACGAGCGTATTGTATACGCCGGTGAAGCCGACCTCGATGCCGTCGAGCCGATCGACCATGATGCGCCCGCCGCCGAGCGAGGACGCCTGCAATGAAAGCTCCTTCCCGCCCACGCCCGTGAGCTCGAGCACGGCGGTGTTCGGGTGCGCGTCGCGCAGGTCGGTCTCTTCGATCGTGAAGCGCAGACCCGCCTTCTCCGCCTCCTCAAAGGCGTTGGGGATACGCAGATCGTCCGGCTTCATGCCGAGCAGACCCGCCACGAGCGCGCGGTCGGTGCCGTGCCCGCGGCCGGTCTCGGCGAACGAGCCGTGCAGGAGGATCTTCGCCTGCGCGACCTCCTCACCGAGCAGGGTGCGCGCCATCGCGCCGATGCGCGCCGCGCCCGCCGTGTGCGAGCTGGAGGGGCCGACCATGACGGGGCCGAGGATATCAAAAATGTCCATACTGTGGTTCTCCTTTGTGCGATGGTGGCTGATGCGGCTATGCCGCTGGCAGCTTCGCCGGTCACCCCGCAGGGCGAGGCGAGGTGGCGTGAACCTACATGACCGCTTTGCGGTCGCTGCGGCATAGCCTGCGGCTATGCCGTTGGCAGCTTCGCCGGTTGCCCCGCAGGGGTGAGGCGAAATGCCATGAACCTACATGACCACACCGTGGTCATTGTAGCACAAGCGCGAAAAAATGCAAGTGCGGCGCGCCGTTCTTTCACACTGCGCCGGTTTCCTTGCCGAGCGGCGCGGTCACCGCGCGCAGCCATGCGCGCTCGCTCTCGTCCAGACGCGGGGAAAGGGCATCGTACACGCGAGCGTGATAGGCGTTGAGCTGCGCGAGCTCGCGGTCACTCAGGAGTGCGGTATCGATCGCCTCGCGCTCGAAGGGGACGAGCGTGAGCGTCTCGAGGGCGAGGAACTCGCCGTGCTCGCTCTCGCCCGCCGCGCGGACGAGCAGAAGGTTTTCGAGCCGCACGCCGAATTTTCCTTCAAGATACAGCCCCGGCTCGTCCGAGAAGATCATGCCCTCCTCCAGCGCGGCGGCACCGGAGCGCCAGTGGACGCGCTGCGGTCCCTCGTGGACGCTCAGAAGATAGCCCACGCCGTGACCAGTGCCGTGGTTATAGTCCAGCCCCTGCTCCCAGAGCGGAGCGCGGGCGAGAATGTCGAGATTCGCGCCGCTCACGCCGCGGCGGAAGTGCGCGGCGGCAAGCGCCAGATTCCCCCGCAGGACGAGGGTATAGGCGCGCTTTTCCTCCGCCGTGAGCGCCCCGAGGGCGACGGTGCGGGTGATGTCGGTCGTGCCGGTGCGGTAGTGCCCGCCGGTGTCGGCAAGGCAGAGCCCGCGCGCTTCGAGCGGCGCGTCACTCTCCTCCGTTGCGCTGTAGTGGACGATCGCCCCGTGGGGACCATAGGCGATGATCGGCTCAAAGCTCGGGGCGAGATAGTCCGCGCTCTCGCGGCGGAGGGCTTCGAGCTTCGCCGCGGCGGAGCGCTCGGTGACGCGCTCGCGCGCAACGGCTTCCTTGAGCCGGAAGAGCCAGCGCGTGACGGCAAGGCCGTCATCAAGATGGGCGCGGCGGAAATTCGCGCGCTCCGTCTCGTTTTTGACCGCCTTCATCGCCGCGATGGGGCTTGTCCGGTCGAGTGGCTCGGTGCCGTCCGCAAGGCTCTGCGTCAGGTGATAGTTCGCCGTCGCGCCGTCGTACTGCACGCGCGTGCCGGCAGGCAGCGCGCGGACGAGGTCGTAGACCGCGCCGTAGTCCGCAAGCTGCACGCCGTCGGCGGCGAGGGCAGCTTCGATCTCCGCGGAAAAAGCCGCGCGCTGCGCGCAGAGCGTCGCGCGCTCGCGCGTGAGCAGCAAAAAGCCGAGGAACACCGGCGTACACGCAACATCGTTCCCGCGCAGGTCCAAAAGCCACGCAAGCTCGTCGAGCGCGGTGACGAGCAGGACCTCTGCGCCCTCCTTCTCCATCGACGCGCGCACACGCGCGAGCTTCGCCGCGCGGCTCTCGCCCGAAAATTCCTCCCCGAGCGACCGGACCGGCTCGGCGGAGAGCGGCGGGCGGTCGACCCAGAGTTCCCCCGCAAGATCCTCCTCGCCCGCGAAGCGAATGCGCTTCGCGCCGAGCTTTTTCCCCAGCTTCCGCGCGAACGCGGTGTTCACCGTGCGCGCGTCGAAGCCGAGACGGCCCCCATCCTCGAGCTCCGCGAGGAGGAAGTCCTCGATCGTCGGCACGCCGCGCTCGCCGGAGCGCATCAGCTCGATGCCGCTGCCCTTGAGCTGCGCGTCCGCCTGCAAAAAGTAGCGCCCGTCCGTCCACAGCAGCGCGCGGCCGGGCAGGACGAGCAGCGTTCCCGCGCTGCCGGTGAAGCCGGAGAGGTATTCCCTCGTCTTGAAGTGCGCGCCGACATATTCCGAGGCGTGGAAGTCCTCGGTCGGCACCAGATAGGCGGCAAGGCCGTGCTGCGCCATCGCGCGGCGCAGCGCCGCGAGCTTTTGCGTCGTGTTCATCGTATCCTCCCGCAGAGCATGGATTTTCTCTATCCTACCGCATCGCGGCGGTTTTGTAAAGTCGTGTATGTGCTAAAATGATGTGAACCAAAAAAAGATGAGAAGTCGCCCTTGATGTG
>CAYWAS010000050.1:0-11753 GCA_964455915.1 uncultured Oscillibacter sp.
AGTGTCCATTACAGGATACTCAGATCCTATAAGGACACTCTGCATGGTCCGAGTGGCGGGATTTGAACCCACGGCCTCATGGTCCCGAACCATGCGCGCTACCAACTGCGCTACACCCGGATCTGCAACACGGCTATTATAAGGATTTTTGATCGTTCTGTCAAGAGCGTGCGGAAAGATTTTGCAAATAAAATTTTCACGCGGAGACACCGTATTTTTGCTCCCGCGCATCGGCAGAGCGCACAAAGATAAGTGCAAAAAGCTGTCATATCCTCCAAAAATGCGGTCTTTCTTTTTCTTTTCCTTGTGTGTGATTTTTCGCTGTGGTAGAATGAATCATCTATAAACACCCGCGGCAGCTACTCCACCCAATAGCTGTCGTGAGGCAAAAGAAAGGATCGTCCCGCCCCGACCGGCGGTGCGGCAGTGTGGAGACCTGTCGTAAGGCGCTTTGCGCGAGGCTTCATCTTGCGGAGGCAGTGAGGTCATGGTCGGAGAATATGGCTGAAGTCATTCTGAAAAATCTCAAGAAGGTCTACCCCAACAGCGAGCCGAAGAAGAAAAAGGGCAAGGAGGAAGCCGTCGAGAAGAAGGTCAACCTGCAGATCACGGACGAGGGCGTTGTCGCCGTGCAGGAGTTCAACCTCTCCATCGCCGACAAGGAGTTCATCGTGCTCGTTGGCCCGTCCGGCTGCGGCAAGTCCACGACCCTGCGCATGATCGCGGGACTCGAGGAGATCAGCGGCGGCGAGCTGTATATCGACGGCACGCTGATGAACGATGTTGCCCCGAAGGATCGCGACATCGCGATGGTCTTCCAGAGCTACGCGCTCTACCCGCACATGACCGTGTATGAAAATATGGCCTTCTCGCTCAAGCTCAAGAAGGTGGACAAGGCGGAGATCGACCGCCGCGTGCGCGAGGCAGCGGAGATCCTCGATATCACGCAGTACCTCGACCGCAAGCCGAAGGCGCTCTCCGGCGGTCAGCGTCAGCGCGTTGCCATCGGCCGCGCCATCGTGCGCGACCCGAAGGTGTTCCTCATGGACGAGCCGCTCTCGAACCTCGACGCGAAGCTGCGTAACCAGATGCGCGCGGAGATCATCAAGCTGCGCGAGAAGATCGACACCACCTTCGTCTATGTCACGCACGACCAGGTCGAGGCGATGACGCTCGGCGACCGCATCGTCATCATGCGCGACGGCTTCATTCAGCAGATCGGCACGCCGCAGGAGGTCTTCAATCACCCCGCGAACCTGTTCGTGGCGACCTTCATCGGCACGCCCCAGATGAATCTCTTTGAAAACTGCACGCTCACGAAGGGCGAGGGCGGCTACAGCGTCACGGTCATGGGCTACACCCTCCCCCTGACGGCGGAGCAGAACGAAAAGCTCGCCGCTGCGGGCGTGGAGAGCCGCACGGTCACCGTCGGCGTGCGCCCCGTCCACATCACGCTCGGCAGCGAGGGCATCGACGCGCAGATCGATGTGACCGAGCTGATGGGCAGCGAGATGCACCTGCACATGACCGCGGGCGAAAAGGACATCGTCGCCGTCGTGCAGACCGCGAACACCGACGCGAGCACCATCACGCGCCACGCGACGGCCAAGCTCAGCTTCGAGCCGCGTCTTATCCATCTCTTCGCCCCCGAGACGGAGAAGAACCTCATCTGAGCGGACAGCGACAAAAATAAAAGAGAACGGCTCCGAGCGGAGCCGTTCTCTTTTTTCACTTTTCTTCCCCGCGCGCGGCATAGCGCTCGTACTGCGCCTGATACCACTCGCGCAGCGCGGCGACGCCCTCCTCCGTCCACGGAAAGCTTCGCTCCTCGACATCGTCCGCGCACGCATAGCAGCGCGCGGAATAGGTCGATGCCTTCAGCACCGTGCCCTCGTCCGTTTTCACCTGCTCATAGCGGTAGCGGAAGTCGAGCCCCCGCACGCGGTCTGTCACCGAGCCGGTGTAGACGAAGGCGCGGTGGAACCAGCGCGGCTCCATGGCGGCAAAGCAGTCCAGCATCGCTCTCCCCTCCCTCATTCGTGATGGTAGAGGCGCTTGCCGTCGAGCGCGAACACGCGCTCGCTGAACGCGCCGACCGGCGTTTCGGCAAGGGTCTTGCGGTAGATCTCCATGCGGCTGTCGATCTTGTCGATGTAGCTCAAAAGCTCGCTCTCCGCGCACATCGGGCGAACCGCCGCGCCGAACTCCGGCTCGCCGTGGTGGGAGAGGACAAGGTGCTGGAGCAGCATGGACTTCTCCTCCGGCACGCCCTCGTCGCGCGCGAGCGCCGCGATCTCCTGCGCGCCCATCAAAAGATGACCCAAAAGCTGCCCCTGCGCGGAGTAATCCGTCACGAGTCCCAGCTCGGAGAAGCAGAACTCGCGCTCCTTTTGCAGATCATGCGCGAAGGTCCCCGCGAGGAGGAGACTGCGGTCGATCGTCTCGGCGTAGAGCTGCGCGAGGAAATCCGCCGTGCGCAGCATATTGCCCGTGTGCATCAGAAGTCCCTGCAAAAAATCGTGGTGGACGCTCTTGGCGGCGGGAATCCGCGCGAAGCTCTCCCGATGGCGGCGCAGCAGCGCAAGGCTCAGATGCCGGTAGTCCTCGTCCTCGATGGACTCCAGCAGCGCCTCGACCGCCTCGAGCGCCGCCGGCGCGTCGATCGGTGCGGTCGGCACGAGCGCCGAGACCTCGTAATGATCCTCCGGCAGGGCAAGGCGCAGGCGCTCGACCGTGAGCTGCAAGGCGCCGCGGAACTCCGAAACGCTCCCGCGGATCTTCACGACCTTCCCCTCGTCGGCGCTGCCGACCGGCCCGCCGTAGTCCCAGACCTTGCCGTCGATCGCGCCCGTGCGGTCGGAGAGCGTCAGATTCAAAAAGGGCTTGCCGTTGCTCGCCACCTTCGGGAAGGCTGACTTGAGCACATAAAATCCCTCGACCTCGCTCCCGCGAAGCATCTGAGCGACCGGCAGACCGTATTCCATACTTCCATCTCCTCTTTTCTGTTTTTCCTGATTTTACCACACTCGATGGGCGCTTGCAATCGCCGCGCAAAATTTCTCTTGCCGCACGGCGGCAGAGCGTATAGAATGAATTTATCCCGATTTTTCGGCGCTGCAACCGTCCGTTGCGCTTTTTCCGCCTGCGGTCGCTTGTGTGCAACCGACAAAAGCGCTATTCTTCCCGACAAGGAGGGAAACAATATGCTCTCAGAAAAGCTCTACGCCCACCGGCGCAGGAGCGGGCTCTCGCAGGAACAGCTCGCCGAGCGCATCGGCGTCACGCGGCAGGCCATCTCGAAGTGGGAGCTCGGCAGCTCGACGCCGGAGCTGGAAAACCTGCTGGCACTGTGCGAGTGCTTCGGCATCACGCTCGACGAGCTTGTGCGCGAGGACGACGCCCCCGCGCCGACGGAGGACGCAAACACGGTCGAGTCCTCCGACGAACCGCAGCGCAAGGCCGGCATCGGACTGCTGCTCGCAGGCGCGGTCGGGCTATTGCTCGTCGGCGCGCTCGTGGTGCTGCGTCCCGACGCGGCGGAGCGGCTCGATGCCGCCTCCGCAGTCACGCTCAACGGCTCGGGCATCGCACTGGCGCTGTGCGTGCTCGCCATGCTCGCGGGATTTTTCCTGCTGGTGCGAAAAAAGTGAATGGAGGTTCTCGATCATGAAGAAAGCGCGTATTCTCCTGCTCGTCCTCGCGGTGCTGCTCTCCGATGCCATGTGCGCGGTCACGGCCTACAGCTACCGCGATATGCTCTGCGGCATCGCCCACAGCAGCTACAGCGCGCCCGCGTCGGTCGCCTTTCTCTCGGCGTTCCCCTACGCGGTCGGGATCGCGCTGTGCCTGCTGTCCGCACACTTTCTCGCCCGCCGCGCGGGGTGAGAGACCACAGGAAAAAGCGAGGGGGCTCCCCCCTCGCTTTTCTTCTTTTTGATTCCGCTTCTCAGCGCAGGCTCCCGTCGGCGTGGAAGGTCGGCAGGGGCGCGAGGAAACGAATGTCGTCGCGCTGCTGTGCGTCGCCCTCGGCGAGGACCGCCATGCGGCCCGCGACCGTGCCGCCCGCCTTGGCGACAAGGGACTCCATCGCGTGGAGGCTGCCGCCGGTGGAGATGACATCGTCCACGATCAGGATTTTCCTGCCGCTGATGATGTCCGCATCGTCGCGCCCGAGGAAGAGCTGCTGCACGCCGAGCGTTGTGATGGAGCGATCCTCCACAGAGATCGGGTCGGGCATATAGACCTTGGGCCCCTTGCGCGCGATGAAATACTTCTTCGCGCCGCTCTGGCGCGCCATCTCGTGAATGAGGGGGATCGACTTCGCCTCCGCCGTGAGCAGATAGTCGTAGTCAATGTCCTCGGCGAGCTTGAGAAGGTCGCGCGCGCAGGCAACGGTCAGCTCCGCGTCGCCGAACATGATGAACGCACCGATATAAAAATCGTCCGTCACCTTGCAGATGGGGAGGTCTCTCACCAGCCCCGCAACATGCATGGGATAAGTTAACATAACACCATACCTCTCTTTATCTCTCGCCCCGCCGCGTCAGTCGATCTCGGGGCCTTTGTATTTGTCCTTCTTCGGCTCCTGCACATTGCTGTCCACATCGATCACGCGCTGCGTCTCCGTATCCTTCGGCAGCACGAACGCCATGATGAGGTAGAGCAGCAGTCCCATGCCGTAGAACAGCGCGAAGACCGCCCACACCACGCGAATGATGACGGGGTCGATGTTGAAATACTCGGCAAGGCCGCCGCAGACACCGAAGATCTTCTTATCGGTCGTGGATCTATAGAGTCTCTTTTTCATCAAAAAGTCTCCCTTCCTTCTTTGCGGCACCGCACAGCGGTACTGCATACAGTATAGCACAAGCTCGCCGCGCTGTAAATCTTTTTTTCGACAGGCGGCGGAGCGCTCAGCGCCGCCGTCCCAGCGAGGCGAACCAGCCGAAGGTCATCGGATAGAGGACACCTGCGGTCAGGATCATCGCAAAATAGCGCACGGCATCGCCGACGCTGTTCGCGCCGAAGAGCGCCGTGAGCGGCGCTTTCAGTCCCGCGCGCACCGCAAGCGTGAGCGCGAGCCCGAGCGCGACCTTGAGAAGCTGCGCCCACCAGACCGCCTTCGTCTCAAAGCGGGTGTAGTTCTGATCGACCGCGACCGTCGCCGCCGCGCCGAGGACGAGGCCGAGCATCGTCCAGGCGTTCTTCACGCCGGAGTTGAAGTTCGTCAGCTCGCCCATCGCTCCCGCGCGCACGCGCAGCGCGTAAATGACGAAGAGCGCCGCGGGAAGAGCCATCACCAGCCACACGCGCACGAGCAGTGCCGGACGGTGCTGCGCCTCCTCCATGATCCGCCGGACGAGGAGCACCAGTCCCCACGCGAGGACGAACGACACACCCACATCGAGCGGCGTGTGTACGCCGAGATAGAGCCGCGAGAACGGCACGAGCAGCACCAGCGCAAGGCACACGATGCGCTGCCGGCCGCGCGTCATGTACGCGAGCGAGCCGTAGATGCCCACGGCGTTCTGCGTGTGTCCCGAGGGGAAGGAAAAGCCGGTCGCCGCCGCGCGGGCAGCCTCCACGATCTCAAAATCCGGATCGAGCACCCACGGGCGCGGGACGCAGAAGGTGATCTTGAGCGCCTGATTGACGAGCGTGCCGCAAAAGCCGACGAGCATCAGGGCGTAGCCTCTGTGCTTGTCCACACACCAGAAAATGACCATCATCACGAGCATGAACACCGTCTCGCCGCCGAGCTCCGTGAGAGCGGCAAAGACCGCGTCGCCGAGCGGCGTGCGCAGCGCGGCGAGCGCGCGCAGGCAGCCCAGATTCCATTCCATAAAGGGACCCATATCGTTCCTCCCGTTCGCGCGGCACCGCCGCGCGGAAATGCTTACGCCGCTCAGTATACACGCTTGCACGCAATAATGCAAATCTTTGCGGCAAAAGCGCGGAAAAAGCACAAAAAGACTTGCAACTTCGCGCTCTGTATGCTATAAATAAGGTTCAGAGAAACGCGATGAACGGGAAAATGGCGAGTTTGTTCCACGCAGAGAGGGTCGGTCATCGGCTGAAAGCCGGCCTGCGGAATGTCGCTTAGTTCGCCCGGGAGCGGCCGCGAGGAAAGGCGCGGACGGCTGACCGCCGTTATACCGGTCACGAGTGCGCGCGGTCTCCGCGCGAATTTGGGTGGTACCACGGAAGGCTCTTTCGTCCCATGCGGGGCGGGGGCTTTTTCTTTTTCCCGATGCCAAATGTTCAAAAAAGGAGAAACAATATGAAGCAACAGTTAGAAGCCATTCGCGCCAAGGCCCTTGACGCGATCCTCAGCGCCGAGCGGGCCGAGGAGCTGGAGGCGCTGCGCGTGCAGTACCTCGGCAAAAAGGGTGAGCTGACCGCCGTTTTGAAGCAGATGGGCAGCCTCAGCGCCGAGGAGCGCCCCGTGATCGGGCAGCTCGCGAACGAGGTCCGCGCCAAGCTCGAAGAGGGCGTGGAAAAGCGCGCCGCCGCGCTCGCGGCAAAGGCGCTCGAAGCGAAGCTGCGCGCGGAGGCGGTCGATGTCACCGTCCCCGGCAAGGCGGTCAAGGTCGGCGTGAAGCACCCGATGTATCAGGTGCTTGATGAGATCAAGGATATTTTCATCGGCATGGGCTTCGAGATCCTCGAGGATCGCGAGGTCGAGACTGCCGACTATAACTTCACCAAGCTCAACTGTCTGGAGGGTCACCCCGCCCGCGAGTGGACGGACACCTTCTATTTCAGCGAGGATAGCTCCATTCTCCTGCGCACACAGACCTCTCCCATGCAGATCCACGCGATGGAGACGCGGGAGCTCCCCATTCGCATTCTCGCCCCCGGCCGCGTCTATCGTAAGGACGAGGTGGACGCCACGCACTCCCCCATGTTCCACCAGATCGAGGGCATGGTCATCGACAAGGGCGTAACGATGGCGGACCTCAAGGGTACGCTCAACGCCGTCATGGAGCAGCTCTACGGCAAGGGCACGGTCACGCGCTTCCGCCCGCACCACTTCCCCTTCACCGAACCGAGCTGCGAGATGGACATTCAGTGCCACAAGTGCCACGGCGCGGGCTGCCCGACCTGCAAGGGCGAGGGCTGGATCGAAGTCCTCGGCGCGGGCATGGTCCACCCGAAGGTGCTCGAGGGCTGCGGCATCGACAGCAATGTTTACTCCGGCTGGGCGTTCGGCATGGGTCTTGAGCGCATGGCGCTCGGCCGCTTCAAGATCGGCGACCTGCGCCTGATCTTCGAAAACGATGTCCGTTTCCTCGAGCAGTTTTAAGAAAGGAGAGCGAAGAACATGATCTTATCCAGAAATTGGCTCAACGAATTTGTTGACCTCCACGACATCACCGACCGTCAGTTCAACGACGCGATGACGCTCTCCGGCTCGAAGGTCGAGACCATCGAGCGCGGCGACGAGAGCATGAAAAATGTCGTTGTCGGCAAGAT
Organism: uncultured Oscillibacter sp.; assembly: GCA_964455915.1. Lineage (GTDB taxonomy): Bacteria > Bacillota > Clostridia > Oscillospirales > Oscillospiraceae > Hominicoprocola. The sequence continues at coordinate 7,477 of CAYWAS010000050.1, forward strand.
CCTTTCGATGGAAAAGCACCCCGACAGCGACCACATGTGGGTCTGTCAGCTCGATGTCGGGAAGGAAGAGAGCGTGCAGATCGTCACCGGCGCGTGGAATGTCCATGTGGGCGACCTCGTGCCCGCGGCGCTGCACAAGTCCCTCCTCCCCGGCGGCGTGAAAATCGAAAAGGGCAAGCTGCGCGGCGTGCCGTCGAACGGTATGCTCTGCTCGCTCAAGGAGCTCGGCATGACCGCCGAGCACGACTTCCCCTACGCGGTCATCACGCCTGCGGCGCTTTTGAATGACTATCACCCCATCGACCCCGCGAAGCCGTCGATCCCCGCGGACATCAAGGCGGGCGACAAGGTCTTTGGCCCCGTCATCGCGGCAGCGGTCGAGGCGGTCAAGAGCGCCGAAGGCGGTCAGTGGACGTGCAAGGTGTCCTACGCAGAGAAGGACGGCCCCAGCGCCGCCATCGTCACCACGCCCTGCCAGAATATCCATGAGGGCGACATGGTGGCCTACAACACAAAGAGCGGCACCATCTGCACGCTCGCCGATCTCCACGCCGAACAGCGCGAGTTCCCGCACTGCATCGCCGACGGCATTTTCGTCCTGCGCGAGGACGATGTGGAGTCCGGCGACGACATGGCGCACGTTCTCGGCCTCGATGACTCGATCGTAGAGTTTGAGATCACGCCCAACCGCCCCGACTGCCTCTCTGTCATCGGTCTTGCGCGCGAGGCGAGCGCGACCTTCTCCCGCCCGCTCACGCTCCACACTCCCGAGGTCAAGGGCTGCGGCGGCAGCATCGCGGAGCTTCTTGACATTGAGATCGAGGACGGCGAACTCTGCCCGCGCTACACCGCGCGCATGGTGAAGAATGTCAAGATCGCGCCCAGCCCGAAGTGGATGCGCGAGCGGCTGCGTAACTCCGGCGTGCGCCCGATCAACAACATCGTCGATATCACGAACTATGTGATGCTCGAATACGGTCAGCCCATGCACGCCTTCGACTTCTCCTGCGTGGACGGCGGGAAGATCGTCGTCCGCACCGCGCGCGAGGGCGAGGTCATTCAGACGCTCGACGGCAACGACCGCTCTCTCACGACCAATATGCTCTGCATCTGCGACGAGCACAAGCCCGTGTGCGTCGCGGGCGTGATGGGCGGCGCGAACAGTGAGATCGTCGGCGACACGGCGATGGTGCTCTTTGAGAGCGCGAACTTCAACGGCGTCAGCGTCCGCCGCACGGCGGCCGCGCTCGGTATGCGCACGGACGCCTCCGCGCGCTACGAGAAGGGTCTTGACCCGATGAACACGATGAAGGCCGTCGAGCGCGCCTGCGAGCTCGTGGAGCTGCTCGGCTGCGGCGAGGTCGTGGACGGCGTGATGGACGTGATCGCGCAGGATAAGAACCCCACCGTCATCAAGCTCGAGCCGGAGAAGATCAATGCCCTCCTCGGCACCGAGCTTCCCGAGAGCACGATGCGCGAGATCCTCCTCTCCCTCGGCTTCGAGCTGAGCGGCGACGAGATCCTCGTCCCCTCCTGGCGCGGCGATGTGGAGCACTACAGCGACATCGCCGAGGAGGTCGCCCGCTTCTACGGCTACAACAACATTCCCTGCACGCTCATGCGCGGCGAAACGACGCGCGGCGGTCTTTCGGAGCAGCAGCTCTTCGACCGCGCGCTCGGCGAGACCTGCCGCACCCTCGGCTATGATGAGATCATCACCTACTCCTTCATCAGCCCCTCGTACTACGACAAGATCAAGATGCCGGCGGACTCCCCCCTGCGCAAGAGCCTCAAGATCCTGAACCCGCTCGGCGAGGACACCTCCATCATGCGCACGACCATTCTCCCCTCGATGCTGGAGATCATCACGCGCAACTACAACTATCGCAACAAGGCGGTTCGCCTCTACGAGCTGGGCAAGATCTACCTCCCGCGCGAGGACGGTCTTGCCGACGAGCCGAAGCTCCTCTCCCTCGGCGCCTACGGCGACGGCATGGACTTCTTCACGCTCAAGGGCTGCGTCGAAGCCCTCCTGCGCGCGTGCCGCATCGAGGGCGTCCGCTATGAGGCCTGCACGGACAACGCCTCCTATCACCCCGGACGCTGCGCGAAGGTCTACGCGGGCGAGACGGAGCTGGGCGTGTTCGGTCAGATCCACCCGCTCGTGGCGGCGGGCTACGGCGTGGACGCGGAGGTCTACACCGCGGAGCTGTCCTTTGACGCGCTCTACGCCGTGCGCGGCGGTCTTCCCGTCTATCAGCCGCTGCCCCGCTTCCCCGCCGTCACGCGCGACATCGCGGTCGTGTGCGACGAGGGCGTCACCGTCGGCGCGCTGGAGGACTGCATTCGCCGCGGCGCGAAGGGTCTGCTCAGGAAGGTCGAGCTGTTCGACATCTATCGCGGCGCGGGCATCGCGGCGGGCAGCAAGAGCGTTGCCTTCAGCCTGACGCTGCGCGCGGACGAGCGCAGCCTCACCGGCGAAGAGGCGGACGAAGATGTCAAGAGCATTCTCGCGCTCCTCGAAAGCGAGCTGGGCGCGAAGCTGCGCTGAGCGTCCGCACACCGAAAAAAGGAAAGCGGCGGTCCAATGACCGCCGCTTTTTTACTTCATTATGCTGCATTATCATATTACGGTTTTGTTACAGTTGCCGCAAATCTCTTTACTTTGCAAAAATTTGGGGTATACTGGCAAGTGAAAGGAGGGGAATTCGAATGGAAGACTTTACCCGTAAATTCAACGCCGCCAAGGAAAAGGACGAGGAGATCCACCACATTCTCACGAGCGTGTATACCGCGCTGGAGGAGAAGGGCTACAATCCCATCAATCAGCTCGTAGGCTATATCCTTTCGGAGGACCCCACCTACATCACCAACCATCGTCAGGCGCGCACGCTGATCCGCAAGCTCGATCGCGACGAGCTTTTGCAGGTCCTTCTGCGCAGCTATCTGGCGCAGTAAGTCCGTTCCGACTTTTTCAAAGCACCCCGAGGGCCGAAAAAAGGTCCCCGAGGTGTTTTTCTCTTCCGCCGCCGCGGTGCACAGGCGTTGACAATTCGCAAAAGCGATGGTAGAATAAGATGATATATTTCCAAAAGTCTGATGTGAGGAGTGTATGAATCATGGCCGAAGCCGAAACTCTCGTTTATCGCGGTCATCCCCTGCGCCGTGTGGACAATCTTGTTTACTACGGCTCGATGGCGGATAAGTATATCATTATGATGCAGGTGCTCGACACCGAACCGCTGAAGGACCTCAAGCTCGCCAAGCGCGTCTCCATTCAGCTTCAGCTCACCGATGCCGCCCTCCGCTCGCGCGACCGCGTGGTCCGCTCCACGGAGAAGAACAGCATGGCCGAAGCGATGGAATTCGCCACGATCTGGCTCGAACGCGCCCTGAGCGGCAAGATCTGAGCAGAGAACCAAAAGACTCCCGCGCCCACGGGCGCGGGAGTCTTTTTCTGTTCGGGCGGATCGTCTGCGAACGAAAAAGCGCCGCTCTTGCGAGCGGCGCTTTTTGATGCGTTAAAACGCAGCGTGCGACAGTTTACGCCATCTCCTTGATCGCTGCCTGCGCAGCAGCGAGGCGGGCGATGGGCACGCGGAAGGGAGAGCAGGACACATAGTCCAGCCCGACCTTGTGGCAAAACTCCACGGAAGCGGGATCGCCGCCGTGCTCGCCGCAGATGCCGAGGTGAATGTCGGGGTTGGCTTCACGGCCGAGCTTGGCAGCCATGTTCACCAGCTTGCCGACGCCGGTCTGGTCGAGGCGGGCGAACGGATCGTTCTCGTAGATCTTCTTATCGTAGTACGCGCCGAGGAACTTGCCGGCGTCGTCACGGCTGAAGCCGAAGGTCATCTGGGTCAGGTCGTTCGTGCCGAAGGAGAAGAACTCGGCTTCCTTGGCGATCTCGTCGGCGGTCAGGGCCGCGCGCGGGATCTCGATCATCGTGCCGACCTTGTACTTCATGGAGGAACCGGCCTCGGCGATGAGCTTGTCGGCAGTCTCGACGACGACGTTCTTGACGTACTTGAGCTCCTTGACCTCGCCGACGAGCGGGATCATGATCTCGGGCACGATGTTCCACTCGGGATGCGCGGCGTTGACGTTGAGCGCAGCCTTGATGACCGCACGGGTCTGCATCGCGGCGATCTCGGGGAAGGTGACGGCCAGACGGCAGCCACGGTGACCCATCATGGGGTTGAACTCGTGGAGGGAGGCGATGATGGCCTTGATGTCCTCAACGCTCTTGCCCATATCATCGGCGAGCTGCTTGATGT